>CAZEGS010000109.1:0-2747 GCA_964512445.1 uncultured Candidatus Bathyarchaeia archaeon | reverse complement strand
AAATTCCTTCTTTTACAACCATCTGATTTACCAAAAAATTGAAACGGCCGAATTTTCGCATCTCTCCCTCTCCAACCTTTTTGCAGCCTTGTTATGATCTAGGCGTTGTAGGCTTTAGCCGTAGCGACGACTATTGAATCCGCCATTCCCAGACCTAGTTTTAGACTTATGCCCGCAGCTTCCAAGGATAAATGGGGTGTTAACTCGACGATTTTTGTGCGGGAAATCTGGGCATACGCTTCCAATGCCTTCTCTTCGCCCCTCAATCCTTTAATCTTCCTACAAACTTCGTGAACTACCCCCAGCTATCGCAGGGGCTTCCTCCCTCGCATACTCAATTCGCTAACATGTCCCCTCTCGGAGCGTTGAGTACTGGGGAGGTTAAGGGCGGTTCACAGCTACCCCTGCCGTTAAGCATGTAGCCTAACAACCTGCCTCCTATGTTGACTGCTCCATTCAGGTCTCGGTTATACTCTAATCCGCAATCCTTGCACCTGAAGAGTCTTTTTCTAATCATGGTGTTTAGGCTTCCACATCTCCAGCACATCTTGGATGTGTAGGATTCGTTGATCCATATTTAAACCTAGCCGCAATTCATCCTGCCCTTCCGAACGGGGTCTTCTTGCGAGATCAAGATAAAAATTCAGTTTTTCTCCATTTTGGTTTATCAGATACGCTTCATCTTCTTTTTCAGAAAGAATAGAAATGAAAAGAATGCGAGCACCATGGAAACAGTTCAAAAAAGGCCCCTCAGGAATAATGTGGAAATATCCACATCTAAAGCCATACATAATGATAATTGCGAGAGGGTCTGTATCTAATCCCAATATATGAATATAATATTTTCTAGGATGCTCAGTGCTTAAGTCTCCAATTATCGGCGCAAACTCTTCACAATTAGAACTAATATTGATGGAATCAACAGCCCATGGATATGCAAAGCCTTATGCGCCATTCTTGGCTAACTTCCATCTAGGCCGCATGATCTTTAGTAAGCGTGAAATTACTCGTGAAGTGTGAAGTGTAGCCATCCTCTTTCTCCGTGTTTTCTCTGCTGACTTATCGGTTTCTTCATTTCTGTCCGCCTTCTCCTTCGGCCTCTTTTATTCAGCGGCCTTATGTATTCTCTAATGAATTTTCCTATCCCACCTTCTTGGGGAGTTGTATAAACCTGCTCAGCTATCGCTTCAGGTATGTAATGCATCAGTATCTCACGGAAGCTCGGAGGCTTACAGTCCCGTGTCGCCCTGATCACAGTGCCCTTCCCAACAAATAACCTAGGAAACTCCTCGCTCGCGATTCCCTCAGCCCTGACCTTATCATCTATCCTCGTCCACCAGAGCTCCTTCCATTCCTTCTTGAGATCCTTCACGAACTCTCTCCAAGCCTTAAAGACGTCCTTGTCCTCCTTCTCAGCTGAGATGGTGATGACTTCTACCTCCCTAATCTCCAAAATATTTAATCTCTAGATTTGTAATTCGTCTTTCAGCTATAATCTAGAACTTTTTTATAGATTGCGAAAGGATGTTCTCTAAGAGAGTTCTAGAACAATCTTTCATACACAGTATATGATGGGAAGTAATGGGCCTATGGTGTAGCCTTGCTTCTGATTAACTACGTCTTGAAGCAACGCGCGTTCTTTTCGGGATTTGGGTGTAGTTTTTAAGGCTCGCATCTGCCTTTGATCTTCTTGCAGTATCTTTCCTTCTCGAATCTACAGAGATGCTTAAGGGCGGGCTGAAGGGCAGGGTTACCAACCTGATGTACGGATCTTCAAGGCTTAGGATGACTTGACGCTTGAGCTTCGAAGGTATGTGGTATGTGAGCCTCGACCTTCCAGGGCCTTTCTGAGGCTTCTTCTCCTTCACTACAAGGTCCTGAGTTGGGTGCCTCCTCAATGTGTTGTGAGAGAGCCCGCATCACGTAGGAGCTGCTGAAATTGGCTTACCATAGCTGAACATGTCAGCATCAGCGTTAGGAATCTTCTCCGTTCTATGGAGGGAGACGAAGAAGGCAGTCGCCAAGGTCAGCGGCGCGGTTGCAGGGAAGACTTTTCGGAACATGGCTATGAGGAGAAAGGTGTAGCCAAGATAATGCATGTGACTGGCTTCAAGACTTTCTTCACCGAGAAGAAAATGTGCATGTCTAAATATATTTAGGCATATCATATAACCCCCTCTGATGCGGACACTATGTTGATACTCATATTGTCCCGGAAAAATGAAGTTTCCAAATGCATTTATATTTGGACCTCTTTTAAAAATTAAGCGCCGCCATATAACAGGGATCTTTCGGCTTCCTTTTATATTCAGAAATCCGCCTCATTAAACAAAATATATTTAGAGTGGCTTCCCGCCATTTTTCCAGAGAATCGCGTATGGTTCTGCTGTCGTTCTATCTCGTAGAGATTAAGCCAGGCGAGCCCGCGTGTACTAAAAAATTTTTGGATCATATAATCGATATGATAACAAATCAGGTTCCAGCACAAAATTTGAAATAGCCACTATCTTCAACAAATAGTTTTTTCATGCAGAAAACAAGCTCTGCCCATTCTTAACAAATCGAACCATAGTAGACCGCTCGTTGCTCCCAAGACCACTACTTGCAATAACAACCGCATTCGAAGATTTAATTCGGAAGCTTCGCTGTGAAATCTTCAATCTCTCTTAAACTTCTTTTCTGCTGGGCTATCTTTTCCTTTAGAAGAATTTTTACTAAGTTTGCTAACTCAAAATCTTTTTTTAAGC
>CAZEGS010000108.1:0-2851 GCA_964512445.1 uncultured Candidatus Bathyarchaeia archaeon | reverse complement strand
GCGGTAAGCCGCAGCCTCGGGAAGGTCGAGGGTTCAATTCCCTCCGGGCCCGCCAAACACAATCAATTTTTGTCCAAAAGGGAAAGTATACATGAAATGAATGTTTTATTCTCCGTTAGTTTTTTACTTGAAATAGGCGAAATTTAATATAATTTTGATTTGAGGTGTCTATGTTGAAGATTGTTGTAACCGGCGGATGCGGCTTCATCGGAAGCAACCTTGTTGAGAGACTTGTGAGAGATGGATACTCTGTTACGATCTTTGATAATCTCCATACAGGCAGCTTAGAGAATATTAAAGGGCTAGATGTTGAATTCTTTAATGAGCCTTACTCCAAAATGGCTGATATCGTTCCTAAAGCTGATGTGGTATTTCATCTAGGAATCCCTTCATCGAGTCCAATGTATAAGAGGAACCCTAAACTTGTTGGGAAGGCAATTAACGACGCCATCGATATATTTGAATATGCAAAGAAGAACGGCTGCAAGGTTGTCTATGCAAGCAGCAGCAGCGTTTATAATGGCAATAAGGTTCCCTACAGAGAAGACATGCCTATCTACGTTACAGATTTCTATACAGAATGCAGATATGCAATTGAGAGACTTGCAAAGCTCTATAATAGTCTCTTCGGAGTTAAAAGCGTGGGGCTGAGATTCTTCAGCATCTACGGCCCAAAGGAAGAATTCAAAAAACAATACGCTAACATAGTTTCCCAGTTTCTCTGGGCCATGAAGAGAGATGAGCCGCCCGTAATCTTTGGAGACGGCACACAAACAAGAGACTTCACGCATGTCTATGACGTGGTGGAAGCTTTAATTCTCGCATGGAAAAAAGACTTTGAATGCGAGATATTCAATGTAGGTACAGGGGTGGCTCATAGCTTCAACGAGATCGTTGAAATCCTTAATAGGCTTCTAGGAAAGAATATAAAGCCCATATATAAACCGAACCCGATCAAGAATTACGTTTATCACACCTTAGCAGACACTTCGAAGGCTGAAAAGATGCTTGGATTCAAGGCTAAGATCTCTCTAGAAGAGGGATTACGGATGCTTCTTTAAGACGATTAAGCAAGATTCGCTTTCAAAATAATCTTCTAAATACATCGTTGCATCAAAATGTGGAAAGATAATTAGGAGAAGAAGTCCTTCCCAAACTTAATATGCCTTAATACTTCTTCTTCGTTAATCTCGATGCCTATTCCAGGCTCTTCCGGCAGAGTTATATAACCATGATCAATAAGCGGCCTTGGCTTCTTTACGAGATTCTCCCACCAAGGGAAATCTTGGAAGTGATGTTCTAGAGCGATGAAGTTTTTCGCCGCTGCACATACATGCGCCGTTGCAACGGTCCCGATCGGACTTGTCATGTTGTGAGGCCCTGCGGGGATATAATAGAGATCTGCCATATCCATGATCATCTTGAATTCTAGGAGGCCTCCTGTTGCACGTGAATCAGGCCCAATTATGCTTACGGCCTGTTTCTCGATTAGATCTCGAAATTCATATCTTGATGTGAGCTGCTCCCCCGCTGAGATTGGTATCCGCGTTGATCTTTTAACTTCTAAGAGCGCATCAAAGTTTCGGCCTGGAATGGGATCTTCAAGCCACCATATATTAAACTCTTCAAGATTCTTCGCAAGCTTGATTGCGTCATTTACACTGTACTTGCCATGACAGTCGATGGCTAAAGGCATCTTTTCACCTATCACTTCACGTACCGCCTTAACTTGCTCCACCATAAGGTTGATTTCTTCAGCTGATAGAGAACGATTAAATCCTATTTCTTGATGTTGCGGCGCGTCAAGATCTATTTTCATGGCGTCGAATCCTCGCTCAATCACTTGCCTAGCTCTCCTCGCGAAGTCCTCTGGATCGGAGCTTCCAAGTCCCCAACCATATGGTCCCCCCGAATCAGCGTACATTCTGATTTTACGGCGGAATTCTCCTCCAAAGAGCTTGTAGAGGGGAACGCCTAACTTTTTTCCCAAAATATCCCAACATGCAATTTCTATCCCGCTTCGAAATCTTCCACTAGCAAGATACCGTATTCTGTTTAGATTTGTCGGGTCTTCCCCTATCAATCTCTGCTTAATCGCTCTTATGCTCTCGAGGATCTCTGGAGCAGCAAATGTCTCTCCATAACCATCTAGCCCCTCATCAGTAATTATTCTGATCAGGGCCCATCCGTAGTCTTTGGGTACGGGAGTAGGCCAGGGGCCGGTATTCACCAAGGCAACCTTCACATCCCTAATCTTCATCTATAACACCTGAAGAGCTAAACTCTTTGAGACAAAATATTATTACAGATGATGTATCTAATTCTTTTCATTCCTACAGGGATTAAGCATAAAGCCTACTCGCATCGAAGATTACTAATTTAGATCTTATCTTCATCACCTAAAATCTAACGATCTAAGCATTCCACAAATATGACCGACAGAGATCGTATGGAAGTTTTATTCAATCAAAGTGAAGCCTTATGCTGCCCACTGAGCAATGATGCATATAACTATTAATGCGACTGCCAAAATCACAACAATCTCTGGGGAGACTCTTATACCAGGAGTATCTTCTTCGAAGAATCTAAGAAGACCTGCTCCCGTTGCAGGCATGGGCGCTGTCTGCTGTCTTCTTCGCCGTCGGCTACTCATTGTCCTCCACTCATACTATTCGATAAAAGGGAGAATTTAATCCAATTAAATCTTACTCTTCCATGATTCGAAAATCTTATCGCATAATCCTGTAACAGTTAACAGGATAAAAAATAGATAAATACGAAAACTTAACGTTGCTCAATCGGAGTTTTTTTATTAAACCCCTAAGAAAATATTAGATATGCATACAAGATA
>CAZEGS010000107.1:0-2877 GCA_964512445.1 uncultured Candidatus Bathyarchaeia archaeon | reverse complement strand
GCCTCTGACATTGCAAGGTATCTGGGTGAGAGAGCCGGCGTGCTGGTAGATCTGGGTCATCATGCGCATGGTGTTAATGTCGAGCATATAGTTGCACGGTTAATCGAGAATAGAATTCCAGGAGGTATACATTTCAATTCTAGATATGCGGCGGATGACGATCATGCGGTGGAGCCTAATATGCAGCTCTTCAGAGTCTTCCATGAGCTTGTGACGGGTGGAGTTATCGGGAATGCTGATCCTAAGAGAGATTGGGCATACATGATAGATCAATGTTCAGCGTTGGAGAATAGGATACAGGCTGTTCTGCATTCTGTCGATTCGTTGATGATCTCTTATGCTAAAGCATTGATCGTTGATGAAGAAGCGCTCCGAAAGCATCAAATGAGGAATGAGATAATTCTTGCGAATAGAGTTTTACTTGACGCTTTTCTAACAGATGTTAGGCCGTTGATCCAAATTGTCAGAATGGAGAAGGGGCTTCCATTAGACCCGGTTAAAGCCTACGTGAAATCAGGTTATCAAGAGAAGATTGAAAGAGAGAGAAGATGATTGGATCATGTAGGCTCGTACCTGCGAGATGAGAATATATGTATCTGCTCGGTTTAGATGTTGGAACTACAGGATGTAAATCAATTATCTTTTCGCCGGACGGAGAGATAGCGTCATCGGCCTATGGTGAATACAAGCTCTATCATAGACGAACAGGATGGTCCGAGTTAAACCCTGAAGAAGTATGGAACACAACAAAGGAAACTATTCGTAGAAGCATAAAGAACGGAAAGATTGACCGGAAGCAAATAGTTGCACTAAGCACAAGCGTTCTCGGCGACGCATTCATACCAGTTGATAAGGCGGGAAACCCTCTATATTGGAGCATGACAACGGTTGATGCTAGGGCCACTCAACAGACTCGCTGGTGGGAGGAAAACTTTGGAGCGGACAGAATCTATCGTATTACTGGACAACCGTTAACTTCCTCTATGCCCATCTATCCACTTCCTAAGATCCAATGGCTACGTGAATATGAGCCTGATGTTTACGAGAAGACCGCGATGTTTCTATGCTGGGAAGATTATGTCAACATGAAACTCTGTGGAAGACCCGTCATCGACTTCTCCGTCGCCTCAAGAACCATGATGTTCAACATTGTAAAGAAGGAGTGGTCAAGAGAGATTTTGGAGACGGCGGAGCTGGATGAGAACCTTCTCGCAGAGACTCAGCCGGCAGGAACAGTTGTAGGTCATATTTCTTCAAAGGCGTCTGAAGAGACGGGACTCTCAGAGAAAACCCTTGTCGTTACGGGAGGACACGATCAAGCATGCGGCGCTTTAGGAGCAGGAATCGTTGAAAGCGGCCCTGCAATGGACGCAACAGGCACTGTGGAGTGTATAGGTGTGATCTTAAAGACTTTAAGCTTGACTGAGCAGGCGCGAATACAGGGATTCGCCGTTCATCATTACGTAATTGAAGATAAGTATTTCCTATTCGGCTTTAATCCTACAAGCGGCGTGATTCTAAGATGGTTTAGAGATAATTTTGCGGAGAAGGAAAGAGAAGAGGCGAGGAAAAATAATGTAGACGTTTATGATCTTTTAATGTCTTCAGCTGCTGAAGCTCCTCTTGGCGCTAAAGAATTATTTTTCCTGCCCTATTTTGAGGGAAGCGGCACACCTACTTTCAATAGGAAGGCTCGAGGCGTCTTTTTAGGCTTAACGTTGGCACATAGCAAAAATGACATTTTAAGAGCGATGCTGGAGGGGCTTAGCTATGAACTTCGAAGAAACATCGAGGCGATAGAGAAGCAGGGAACAGAGATAGTTGAGATTAGGGCAATTGGAGGTGGAGCTCGATCAAGTTTTTGGTCACAGCTCAAAGCAGATATAACTGGAAGACCCCTCGTCGTACCTGACGTGACGGAGGCCGCTTCATTAGGCGCCGCCATATTAGCTGGTGTTGGAGCCGGAATCTATGAAAGTGCCGAGGAAGCATTGAAGAGAGTATATAAAGTGAGATTGAGATTTTCTCCGCGAGCTGAAAACACAAAAAGGTATGACAGATACTATGATATTTACAGAAAGATCTATATGCCTCTCACCGGGATATTCAATGACATCTCCAAGTTGGCAGAGAAGACTTCAGCTTGACTTTTATCTCTCTATATTTGACAGATGATCATTTATGGTTGAAGTTAAGCTGAGCTTAGAGACTTATCGTGATAAGGTTTACGGCTGCTGGATTGGAAAGAACGCTGGTGGAACAGTAGGTGGGCCTCTTGAAAGAATATGGGGTCAAGAGGAGATGTTCGATGTTTGGTGGTACCCGAAGCTTGTGGAGGGCGGCATCCCAAATGATGACTTGGAGATTCAGCTTGTCTGGCTTCAAGCATTAAAGG
The DNA here is from genome assembly GCA_964512445.1 of uncultured Candidatus Bathyarchaeia archaeon. Lineage (GTDB taxonomy): Archaea > Thermoproteota > Bathyarchaeia > Bathyarchaeales > DTEX01 > B63. The sequence continues at coordinate 482 of CAZEGS010000107.1, read as the reverse complement.
AACGTGGAATAAATCTTACAGCTAGGGATCTCGCCGAATATTGGCTTGACTGTATAAGCTATAACCCTGATGAGTATGGACTTCATAAGACCAACTTAAGAAAGGGATTGCAACCTCCGATTTCTGGATGGTACAATAACTGGTTCAAAGATTGCATGGGCAGCCCGATCCGCTCAGAGATTTGGGCCTGCATTGCGCCGGGAGCTCCACACATCGCAGCGAGATATGCATATCAAGACGCGATATGCGACCATGCAGGCGGAGAGTCAGTCTATGGAGAGATCTTTAATGCAGTTTTGGAGTCAGCAGCTTTCGTGATGGATGACCGAATGAAGCTGCTGAAGATCGGGCTTTCCGCAATTCCCGAAGACAGTCTCACCTCAAAGGCAATCCGCATCGTGATCGAATCGTACAATAGGGGCTTAAGCTGGAAGGAGGCTCGAGAACGCGTTAAGGAAGAAATGTTCAGTCCAGTCGCTCAG
>CAZEGS010000106.1:0-3031 GCA_964512445.1 uncultured Candidatus Bathyarchaeia archaeon | reverse complement strand
TGGCGCCGCCGGACGGACTCGAACCGTCGACCTTCGGGTTAACAGCCTCAGCCTATGAGGCAGTTATGCCTCATGGTCCGCTGCTCTACCGAGCTGAGCTCTCGTCCACGTCTTGAAACGTGAACGGCGGCTCAGCAAGTAACTTTTTCGGCGGCGCTGTTTATTCTGAGCTCTTCCCGCATATTTAAAATTTTAGGGCTCTCATTAAAGCCTTAACTTTTAATATTTAACGCGGACGGGTATTCCACCTTTTTCCAGAGACTCGTAGCCTGCACAGACTACTGCTAAGCTTCTTCGTTCCTCTTCTCCCGAAGTTATTGGTTCTTCATCGTTTTGTACACAGTTTATGAAGTGTTTAATCTCCTCAATGAATGCATCGTTCCTCGGAACTTTTATTCTTTGACAGGAGTCTTTCCCTGTTTCTGCTCCGTATATCTCTATCTCTTCTTGAAAGGCCGTTATCGTTCCTAAGCTTCCATTTATTACGGAGGGGCATCCTATAGGGGACATTCTTCTAAATGTCTTTGTCGAGAAGCTCTCAGTCACCACGCCGATTGCGCCATTGACGAATTTGAGTATGCCAGCTGACGTATCGTCTCCCTCCATCTCTGGTAAAACACTCTTCGCTTGAAAGAGGGAAACAGTCTCTATCTCGCCTATTAGCATTCTTAACGCATCAACGTCATGTATTCCTCCAGACATCCATATTCCACCAGCAGCTTTTCTTTTATCAAGCATCCATGGACGGGCTCTGATATAGTCATGCATCTCATGGTCTCTGAATATACGTACTAGAAAGACCTCTCCTATCTTTTCATCCTCAAGCAACTCTTTCAGCTTAAGGTTAACCGAATTAAACCTAACAGTCTCCGCTATCATCAATTTGACTCCGGAATTTCTAGCAGCCCGAATCATTTCATCCGCTTCTTTTAGGGTTCCAGCCATAGGCTTCTCGCAAAGCACATGCTTTCCAGCCTCAGCAGCCTCAACAGATACATCAGCATGAAGATATATTGGAAGACATATACTCACAATATCAACTCTTGGATCAGAGAGAATCTCTCTGTAATCTTTATGCCAAGACGAAAATCCCCATTCCCGTGCAAGCGATCTAGCTTTCTCCTCATCCACGTCAGCTACGGCTACAAGATCCGCTTGATAGCGAAGCGAGGCATACGCCCTTGCATGCTGCCAACCAGCCCATCCGCAGCCGATGAGCCCAACTCCCAATCTATCACTCATAATTTCACCAGCATTAGCGCTCTTCTAACTCTTTTTAAATCTTCACCGTCAATTTTTCACTTGAGGAAAATCCTTAAGTAATAACTATACAAAAATATATTTTTGCTGATACTGGGGCCCGTAGCTCAGCCTGGTTAGAGCGACAGGCTCATAACCTGTTGGTCGGGCGTTCAAATCGCCCCGGGCCCACCAACAGGAAGCAATTTTCCCTGCTCCTTTCCAGCATCGAAACGAATCTTTTTGTAATGGCAGATTGATTCTCCGATATCTATCAAATATGAGCTCGGTCCTTTCTATCCAGCTGATATGCTGAGACGTGTTTCCAGTCTTGTAGATCAAAGCAAATTTTTTATTGAATCCCTTATGCACTGCTAATATCATCAATGGTGACTAACATGACTGATCAAAGGGCCTTAGGCGTCATTTTCGGCGTGGCTGCAGGGGGCATGTGGGCGATTGAGACTGTGCTCGGAAAACTCATGCTGTCAACGTTAAGTTTCTTACAAGTCACAGCGTCAGAAGCATTCTTCGCCACAGCTACCGCTTTCGCCTTCATTCTGCTTAGGGGAGAAAATGTAAGGATTAAGAACGTTAGTCTGATGGACGTTATATCCGTTGGTTTAATGGGGACGGTGCTTGCTCCCCTCATATATTTCTATGGCTTAACTCAGACATTAGCTGTAAATGCCGCTTTAATCGCTCATTTGCAGCCTCTTTTCGTCTCGATTCTCGGCTTCTTCTTTCTTAAAGAGAGAATACATAAAAATGATATACTCGGCGGCGTTTTAGTGGGATTAGCCGTCATTATGATAACTGGCAGAACAATTGACAATATAGTTAACTTAAAACTTGGGAGTATAGGCGACGTTGTGGTTCTTTTGGCTACGCTTCTTTGGGCCTCTACGGCAATTCCTGGAAAGAGATTAACGAGACATGAAAGCAGCGTTGTAATAGTCGGCTACAGGTTTCTTGTCGCATCTCTCATATTTCTTCCAACATTGCTCTTTCTCAATCAGCTCGTAATAAAATCCATTTACCAAGTGCTTCTAGGAATAACTGTAGGATTGGGATACATATTCTACTATGAAGGGCTTAAAAGGATAAAGGCGGGTCAAGTCGCAATCACCGAACTTTCATCACCCTTTTTTGTAGCTGCCCTTGCCTGGTTTCTGCTTGGAGAACATACAACAGTGATACAGATTAGTGGAGCCTTTCTACTCGTTATAGGCTTGACGATTCTAACGAGAGAAAACAAGCAGACCAAACAGTAGAATAATAATTATTCAAGACAAACATAATTTCATTATCTCGTCTAAAGGAGATCAGCCGCCTCCGATAAGGGATAAGAAAGAGACAACCGAGTTATTCTTCAACCTATAATTTTTAGATTTTGACAATATTACTGTTTTTCCGTCAATTATAACTGATATATAGGGATCGGTGAAACCTAAGTCAGAGATGTAGAGCGCTTCGAGAAACTTCTTTCCAAACCTTCTTGTAAGCTCTTCAAGTAGGTCGTTTATGCCTGATCCTTCCGGGAGCTCTATTTCTAGCATATCTGCTTTAACAAGCCTGCGTAGGGAAGGAAAGAACCGAACAGTCACTTTCAATTAAGAACCCTCCATGTTCCCCTGCATATATCCGTAAACATTTAAATAAACCAAGAGTTCTTTTATAAAAAATAATTTTTTCAGCAGAAAGAGGGAAAGCAGTATGACGGAAGAGACGCAAATAATATGGATCGATAGAGACTACTTGAAATGCAGCGGATGTCGACTCTGCGAGATTG
>CAZEGS010000105.1:0-3048 GCA_964512445.1 uncultured Candidatus Bathyarchaeia archaeon | reverse complement strand
CTTGACGGCGTTTATTGTGACAAAGACTCCTTTTGGCTCCTCTAGTTTCTCAGGGGTTTCTCTCGGCGGATTTATGATGCTTCCATCCTTAAGGTTTCTCTCTACCGCTCTTCTAGCAAGCTTGACAAGGAAGATTGCCTCTTCCTCTGAGAGTTTGAATGCCATGACTCTTTAACCTCAGCTCAACCCGAAGTTTCTCTTCAAGCCTAATAACTATTTTCTATATGGCTTCTTTTATCTCGAGCTAGGAATTGGCAGAAATGGAGAGGATATAATAAAGTTCGGAGAAAACATTTAGAATTTTATTGATTCCTCTCGGATTCCATCCTTTGTTATTATTAATAGGTCTATGCCGTCTCCGCTCATAGCATCCCGGCTTATTGCGGATTTTATAGCTCTCAATACGAGTTCCTTTCCTTCTTCAACCGTCATGCCTTCCTTGTAGTATTCTTCTAGGACGCCCATCGCCATCTCAGCTCCAGATCCAACCGCAGTGTAATTGTCTGGGATATTTGAGCCTAGCAAATCTAAAACGTATAGTGATGGGCCGTTCTCATCAACTCCGCCGACAACAGTCTGAGTTATTAGGGGGAATAATCTCCTGCTAAAGAGCAGATTCGACATCAGCTTTGCGACTGCTCTTACAGTTATAGGTCGATTCACCTCCAGCCTGAAAAGGTTCGCGTATGCACCTACCTCACGCACTAGGATCTGCATATCTGAGACGAGGCCGGCGCATGCAGCGCCTATGTTTGGGGTTATCTTAAAAACTTTCTTCCCAGATCTGCTGAGAACAAGATTGCCATATGAGACTCTTTTTTCTGAGGCTAGGATTACGCCGTCTTTGCAGACTATACCGATGGTTGTTGCGCCTGGCATGTATAAAGGTGACGCCTGATCTTCAAGCAAGTTTTAGCACCTTTCAATCAGATCTTGATGCTTCGATAGAAGATAAACAGCACGTCGCATTATTAAATGTTTATTTAAATTTCCAGCGAAATCGGATCGTTAGAAAAGAATCTCTTTGCTAAGTTTAACCCTATTTCCCTCTACAGGTATACCTTCCTCGAGTAGTCGACGTCTCCTCATCTCGACGCATTCTTCGTCTCCGGCGAGGAGACCGTCGGACCTCACAACTCTGTGACAGGGGATGATTGGGGCTAAGGGATTCTTGTGAAGCGCGTTTCCTACGGCCCTGCAAGCCCTCGGCCTACCGATCTTCTCCGCTATCCTTTTATATGTGCTTACCTTTCCCCTTGGAATCTCGAGTGTTGCCATGAGAACAGCCTTCTCGAAATCGGTTTTTCCCGACAGATACTGTAGAATCCTTTCTCTATTCCATTCCGGCTTCCCTCTCTCAGATTCTTTGCGGTGCATAGATTTCCCTCTAATAAGCCGAACTAGAATTTATCAAAAATTACTGTTATTAAGGTTATTTATCCTCCACTTATAAGACTCATGAGAGCTACTGTGTCTCCATCTTTGAGCTTAACGCTATTCGCTTGGGATAGGTCTTTTGAAGCGCCATTAACTGTTGCGATCACTGATGGATCTAGCTTCGTCTTCTCGTCTACTTTGAATAAGTCCTTTAGGCTTTCACCGTATTTTGAAGATAGCGTCTCGAGTAGATCGGAGAGGGTTGACCCCTCAGCCATTATGCATTCTTCCGAGTTTTTTCCAGTCTTGCTTCTAAGCACTCCGAGGTAGAGAACCTTTACCTTCATGCCTCTTCTCGTATTGAATGATAATCGAGCAGATTTAAACGTTGCCTACCTATGATCCGGCTGCTCCACCTTTATTTTTAAACCTTTTTTATTCCCGTCTAAGCGAGTATGAGAAGTGATCCTTGGATGTTTCTGGAGAGTACTTAGTTTTTAGGTATTATCTTCTCTGCGTTTTCTCTGTAGATCTTCTTTAGAACGTCGTCTGGAAGATATAATCCGTAGATTCTTTCTCCCCAGGGATGCCCATCGAAGTACTCGTCATCTGTCTCTAAAAATCGGAAATAGGTTCGATACTGGGATATGCCGGGGCATCCATCTGTTCCGAAGAGGATTCTATCCTTATATTTGATGAAGTGTCTCCGAGCTGTGTATGGTTGGAGACCCAGCGGCGATAATCTGGCGGAGAATTCAACGTAGAAGTTCTCATATTTATCCAGCAGAGAGGATATGTAGCCTAGATTTTCCGGATAGTTTCCATGATGCGCTCCTATAAAGATTGTTTTTGGATGTCTCTCAATCACATTATTTCTCTGTTTCAGAAGCTCCATCTTGCTTGGAAACTCTGGGCCATAGAAGCTCCAGTCCGGACGCTTATATCTTAACGTTACATATCGGGGATTGAACCGATCGACGGGTAGAAAGAAGGCTGCAGGGTCAGAGGTATGTATGAGGACTGGAACTCCTAGTTCTCCAGCCTTCTCCCATACCGGATCGAATCTCGGATCGTCAACGGGAACGAGCTTACCTGACCTATCTCGAATCCTCAATCCGAGCTCCTTGAAGACCTTTAATCCGCGGGCGCCCTGCGAAACTGCCTCTTCCAGTTCAGCGGCTCTTTTCTCTCCATATTTCGGATCATCGATATCTTCAAAGCTGAGAATGTAGAAGACTATGATTCTATCCTGAAAGTCCCTATAGATTCTCATGTATTCCTTGATTGGCGGAACCCCATCCAAATCGACGATCTTCTCAACATTGCAGGCATCCATGATCTTTATCACCTCGTCTATGCTGTATCTTCGTCTAATCCGTGTAGAGGATAATGACATCTCGCTGCGTCCAAGCGCACGTGCTATCTTCAAGTCTACATTAGGAACTCTTTTAACCCTCAAGCCTAGATGGGTATGAACGTTTATCACGGGAAACTTTGCTCTCTCCGGGATATGTTCATCTAGAACAAGCGTTGATTTAGGCTGCCAATCCCTTAATAGAAGATGATCTCCAGACATAACTTTTAATCTCCATTTGAATCGATTCTGGATTCGCCGTGCACAGCATCTATTTGGATTTCCAATACTTTTAAGGATTCTGGAAGCAGAGATTT
>CAZEGS010000104.1:0-3054 GCA_964512445.1 uncultured Candidatus Bathyarchaeia archaeon | reverse complement strand
ATGGATGTGGACATAACATTCATGGAGCAAGCGGCATGGCCGCTGCAATAGCAGTTAGATATGCAATGGAAAAGTACGGTCTTAAAGGCACCGTCAGGTTCTATGGATGTCCAGCTGAGGAGAACTTCAGCGGGAAGGTCTTCATGGTTAGGGATGGATGCTTCAGAGATGTTGACGCCGCAATAAGTCATCATCCAGGAAGCATGAACTGCGCAACTTTGAAGAGTTGCTTAGCGCTTAACTCTGCAAAGTTTCATTTCTATGGTAAGGCTGCTCACGCGGGTGGATCTCCTGATCAGGGCAGAAGTGCACTTGACGCTGTGGAGCTTATGGATATAGGAGTCAACTTTCTGAGGGAGCATATAATCCAAGATGCTAGAATACATTACATCATTGAGAAAGGCGGAAACCAGCCTAATATAGTGCCAGATTATGCGCGGAGCTGGTATTATGTTAGAGCACCCGAAAGAGAGCAGGTTGAGTTCATCTACAATTGGGTTCTGGACATAGCTGAGGGAGCAGCGAAGATGACTAGGACGGAGCTGAAACATGAGTTTCTCGGCGGTCTATACAATAGGATACCGAACAGAGTTATATCCGAAACTATTGTGAGGAACATGCGTGAGATCGGTCTTCCCAAGTATACGGATGAAGAGTTAAAATTTGCTGAGGAGATAGCGAAGTCGATTCCTCCCGAGATGAAGATTGAGGCTTTGAGAAGATCTAAGAGGCCTGGATGGGAGAGGCTCATCGACAAGCTCATTGATGATGAGATTCCGGATCCATGGGGTGAAGGAGATGTTAGTCATGGAAGCACGGATGTCGCGGATGTTAGTTGGCAAGCCCCAACAGTCGAGTTCAGCACGGCGACATGGGTTTTAGGCACGCCGGGCCACTCTTGGCAAGCAACTGCTCAGAGCGGTGTTGGTTTGGGACATAAGTCTCTAATCTTCGCATCGAAAGTGATGGCTTTAACAGTTATAGACTTGATGACAAATGTAGATTTACTGAATGAGGCTAAAGAGGAGTTTAAACAGAGACTGCGGGGAAGAAAATATAAGTCCCCCATTCCGCCTGATATGAGGCCTCCAATCGACATTTGGGAGAAATCCGAGAAATAGCATCATTGTGGCTGCTCAAGTTTCACCTAATCCTTTTTATAAAAAATGATGGAGATTATCGGTGTAGCGCTAGGAATCTTCTGATGGATCGGTCATAGGTCTTTTCAACTTCGGGCGGGAAGAAGCATGCTGGTAGTTCACCATGCTCTCTATGGTTGCGTATACACTCGCAGCATCTTCCCTTTATGCTACATGGATATGTACAGTTGCAGTTTTGCAGATTAATTTCGATATTTGGGCATTCTCCTTTCATCTTAGTTCACTGTCATTCAGTTTTAACGGGAAAATAAGAATTTATCTTCTTTGGCAAATATGCCCATTAAAGCTTCTTGATTATTCTTCCTCGAGTCCTAAACCTTAAGTATTTTTCAAATTCCTCTTTTGTCGGGCTGCCTCTAGTCTCAGATTTTGTCGCCTTTAATGCGCCTGCCAGATTTGCTCTTTCTAAAGACTCGATATCGTCAAGTCCCTGTGCTTTGGAGGCTGCAAAGACTCCTAGAAAAGCATCGCCGCAACCAACAGTATTCACAACTTTTAAACCGAGATTCTCAAGATTTACGGGAGGAACGGAGACCAAAATCTCTGGGCTCACCATTGAGCATCCTCTCTCTCCGAGCTTAACGATTATCTTTAGATTACTGTTAATTGCTGAGAGAATCTGCCAAGCTCTAAACGGATTTGTTTCCCCGGTAAGATTCGCAACTTCAACCTCGTTAATCACGAGATAATCGATGCTTCTCAATATGTTCTTTAGTCTTTCAATTCCTAACGTGCTCCGAACGCCAGCATCCCAGATAACTACTTTTCCATGCTTCTGAGCTAAGAGAGATGCTGCTTCAATTGTTTCTATAGGGGGATCAATCAACGTTACAATTGATGACTCCATTATGAGGTTATTGATCTCTGGATTATGTAGATCTTCAGGTAACAATTCGAGATTAGCGCCGAAGAGCGTGTTAATAACGTTTCTGCCATCCTTATCGATTATTATATATGCCTGTCCCGACTCCGCAGCTTCGGAAAACTTTATCCCTGAGACTACAACTCCCTCTTTCTTTAAGATTTCTATCTGTTGCTCCGCGATGGAGTCCCGTCCTAAACATCCGATCAGGGCTGTCTCGTCTGGACCCAACAGCCTAGCAGCGGCAACAGCTACGTTTGCACCCTTCCCCCCAGGCACCCTCGTGATCCTTTCAACAGGAACTTCCTCGCCGATCTTCGGGAATCTCTTAACGAATAGGTTTATGTCCCAGTTGATTGCTCCTGCAACGCATATCTTTACCATCTTTCCTCAACCCTATTTCGGCTTTTAAATATATGATCTCCAATATTCGACGCTTTCCTTTACCTCCTTGATCACCTGATTGTCTGGATACTCGAAGGGATGGATCACTTCAAGAAAAAGATAAGATAGTTTTGATCCTCCTTCCCTTAAAGCTGAGATTACTCTATCCCCCCTGATTACTCCAATCTTATTTATTCCTCCGTGAAGGGCCGATGTCTATCCGCCTTTCCATCAGTCTGTTGAAGGTGAAGGCATAAAGCATCTCTTCCCAGCTCCTTAAGCCATGCGTAAGGATCAAGGTCTCTTGATGATTTAACCTCAGGATTGCATATGTGTCCAACGTCTATACATAACTTAACTGGTATAGATGATTCCTCATTGACTTTGGAAAGAAGATTCTTAGCGGCTTCAATCGTTGTTGGGGTTCTCTTGAGATAGGCATTGGCTCCCATAGGAAGATACTTTAATCCTAATCTTTTTCCAATAGACGATAGATAATTTAAGGTTTCAATTAGGTTTGAGATTAAGAGGCGTCTTTTTCTTTCATTTCTGAAGTCTCTGACCGAGAATGCGCCGATATGTCCTCCAACAGCCTCAGCTTTAAGTTTGGCTGCGAGAACCAACGCTTTTTCATACCAATCGACGGCG
>CAZEGS010000103.1:0-3224 GCA_964512445.1 uncultured Candidatus Bathyarchaeia archaeon | reverse complement strand
TTATTTTAGTTTTCATTCAATGTATCCCAGAGCTCTTAGTCGCCGTTCAGCTTCTTTAGACTCCAGATCTGGAAGAACCTTCCTTATGAGGAAAATCACATATTCTGTTACGCTTCGGTACCCAGAGCCCTCTAAGGTCTTTGCGAGTCTCTCGTAAAGCGGCTTCGGTATCGGTATATTGACATATTCAACCATTGAATGATCTCCCAAGGATTCTTCATATATACATCATTTAGGTAAGATTTAAATATAACTGAAGCATCATACATTTACTCGTCATCATACAGAAGGAATAAAACATGGAGGATCATCTCGCCGCTCTAGAAAAAAAGAGCATCTCAATAATCAGAGAAGCTAAGGCTCAGTTTAAGAATCTCGCAGTTCTCTGGAGCACAGGAAAAGATTCCACAGCTACTCTTTGGCTATGCAAGAAGGCCTTTTTCGGCAAAGTCCCCTTCCCCGTGATCCATATAGACACGGGCTACAAATTCCCCGAGATCTACGAGTTTAGAGACAAAATTGCTGATGAATGGGGATTAGATCTAATCGTAGCCAAAAATAAGGAAGCCTTGGAAGCAGGCATGTCTCCTGAGAAGGGTAAGCTCCAATGCTGCACCACGCTGAAGACTGAGGTTCTGAAGAACCTGATTAAGAAAGAGGGGTTCGACGCGCTTATACTAGCGATACGTAGAGACGAGCATGGAATCAGAGCTAAAGAGAGGTATTTTTCACCTCGAGATGAAGAGTTCCGTTGGAGATATACGGATCAGCCAGCTGAGATGTGGGACCTATACATTAAGCCATCCGAAGACTTCTCCCATATGCGCGTACATCCGATTCTTCATTGGACAGAACTAGACGTCTGGATGTACGTTAAGCGTGAGAATCTTCCAGTTAATCCGTTATACTTCGCTCGGAACGGAAAACGTTATCGCAGTCTAGGATGTATGCCATGCACCGTTCCTATACCCTCCAATGCCAGAACAATCGACGAGATCATTGAAGAGATCAAGACAACAAAGATTCCTGAACGGGCTGGCAGGGCTCAAGATAAGGAAAGAGCCTATATGATGCAGAAGCTCCGCAGCCTCGGATACATGTAAGATGTGAGAGACTTTGATCATCCTCGCCCTAGACGCATTAGACATCAGCATGGTTAAGAGATACAATTGTAAAAGTCTAATGCAGCTCGAGTATGGCCAGACAGACATTTCCGAGTTTAAACTCGCTAGAACAGTTGTTCTCTGGGCCTCATTCCTAACCGGCAAAAACATGGAGGCAGAGATTCCGGTTAAGACTCAATGGGAGTTTAAACTCGAACCCGAAGAAACGTTCTTTCCATTCTTTGAAACGTATAGGGCGATAGATGTTCCAGCCTTCTCTTTAAAGGGTGAGAGTCACGCCGAGGAAAGGAGGCTTCTAAAGGCCTACTTTGAAGATGAGGCTACCGTTGAAGAGTATGATGAAGTGGTCTGGAGGAACCATGAAGAGAACAAGAAGGATTTCTTTGCTGCCATAGGCAAATACGATCTGGTCATGGGATATTTTAACTTGGCTGATGCTATCGGCCATCTTAGTTTCGGAATTCCCGAGAAGATGGAGACTGTTTATCGTGAGCTTGAGAGAATCGCACGTGACGTTAAATCGTCCGTTAATGATTTTATACTCGTCATTTCCGATCATGGAATGCGTCCTGTCGGAAGATATGGAGATCACAGCAAGAATGGATTTTACTCAGCCAATATGAGGATAGGATTGAATCTTCCGAAGATAACCTCTTTCTATGACGTGATAAGGAGGAATGCTCAGTAAGATGAGTCTTCCCCGAATAAACCTTGTTGTTGTTGGGCATAAGGATCATGGAAAATCAACATTGATAGGTAGGCTGCTCTACGATTCGAAGGCTATTCCAGAGCAGAAGCTTCAGGAGATCCTTGAGGAGTTGAGATCCTCTGGAAAGGCTTTCGAGTTCGCCTATATACTTGATAGTCTGGAGGAGGAGAGAACTGGTGGATTAACAATCGATATTATGCAGACACCCTTCAAGTCTGAGAAGTACTATTATACAATAATTGATTGTCCTGGGCATAGAGAGTTTATTCAGAAGATGCTGACGGGAGCATCTCAAGCTGACGCTGCGATTCTAGTGGCTTCAGTTAAGGAGGGCATAGAGGATCAGACGAGGCAGCATCTCTACCTAATCAAGACCTTAGGAATAGAGCGTCTTGTCGTCGCTGCGAACAAGATGGACGCGGTTGGCTATGACGAGAATCTCTTCAAGAGCTTTATGCGGGAACTTAGAGATCTTCTCTCCTATTTGGACTATCAGGATGCTCCGATAGTTCCTGTCTCGGCGTTTGAAGGCGATAATGTCGTCTTTAGATCTAAAAATATGCCTTGGTATGATGGTGATCCGCTCATAAAGGTTTTAGATAAGACTGTTGCTCCGCCTAAACCTCCATCAGAGAAGCCGCTGAGATGCGTTGTTCAGGACGTCTATGATCTGGATGGGCGGGATATAACTGTATGTAAAGTTGAGACTGGAATCCTTAGGGTTGGAGATCGCATCGTCATATTGCCAATTCAAGAGGAGAGAACAGTGAAGAGCATCGATATCTTCGGCTCCGATGCTGAACAGGCGTTCCCAGGCGATTCCGTCGGCATCACCTTTGACAAGCCTCTCTCCTTAAGGAGAGGATATGTACTGGCAGGTTCTTCGGAGGATTTGGAGCCGACGAGGAACTTTACAGCAGAGCTAATCATATTTGGGGATGTGACTCTGAAAGTTGGCGGTCAAGTTTCGATTCGGATTGGAACGGCGACTGTGAATTGTAGGGTTCAGCGGATACTGGAGAAGATTGATCCGGTGAGCTTAACCATTACAAGTGTGAATTCGGACTCTCTGGTTAACGGCGAGGTTGGAAAGGTACTGTTTAATCCAGAAGATCCGATTTATGTTGAGAGATACTCAGAGTTTCCTCAGTTGGGCAGGTTCGTGATAGTTGGTGGGAGAGGAGCGGCAGCTGCAGGCATAATATTAGAGAAAAATAGTCTTTAAGCCACTTTTCTTTGACGGCTTAGTTCTGTTCTAAAATTGAGATTCTCTTTGAGAATATTTTTGATTTCATTTTGGGGTCTTTGTATGTTGGGCTAGCAGAATTTGTATTGCTGATTATTGTTTGATTCTTAGAAGCCTGTAAAGGCTTTTGGCTTGGAAGTTGCGT
>CAZEGS010000102.1:0-3390 GCA_964512445.1 uncultured Candidatus Bathyarchaeia archaeon | reverse complement strand
TGCCTGCCTCTAAGCTCCTAGGTAATATTCTCCGAGTTATCCAGATGAATGGATATATAGGGGAATTTGAATTCATCGATGATGGACGTGCCGGAAAGATAAGAGTTCAGCTTCTTGGAAGAATAAATAAATGCGGCGCGATTAGGCCTCGATATTATGTTAAGGCTAAGGATATTGAGAAATGGGAGAAACTCTATCTTCCATCCAGAGATATCGGGATACTTGTGATCTCGACATCTAAAGGTGTAATGTCGCATAGGGAGGCCAAACAGAAGAGGGTTGGCGGCAGCCTATTAGCATATATCTACTGATGGGGGATCAATGGATGCTTCAAATTGTAGCTAGAAGAGTTGAGATTCCGGAAGGAGTAACAGTAAAGGTAGATGGAAAAAGAGTTGAAGTTATCGGAGAAAAGGGCCGTCTTGTTAGAGACTTCTCTCATTCCCCAGTCTCAATAGACATAGAGGATAATCAAGTAGTGGTTTCAACAGATCAGTCTCATCGTAAGGCCATCGCGATGGTTGGTACAGTATGGTCCCACATTAATAACATGATAAAAGGAGTTACGAAGGGATTCACCTACAAACTTAAAATCGTTTATGCCCACTTCCCAATCTCAGTGAAGGTTGAAGGAGACAAGATTTTAATTGAGAACTTTTTGGGTGAAAGGAGTCCTAGAGTAGCCAAAATTGTCGGCGACGTTAAAGTGATAGTGAAAGGAGACGATGTAATAATTCAAGGCATAAACATAGAGGAGGTTGGCCAAACAGCAGCTAATATCGAACAGGCAACAAGGATAAAAAATAAGGATCCACGTAAATTCCTCGACGGAATCTACGTTTATGAAAAACTTGAGGGATTCCAAGAATGAGCAAAAACAAAGAAGCAAAGAAGATAATCGCTAAGAGGCAGAAAGAAAAGGAGAAGAAGCCGGATTTTGTACGTCAAGAGAGCTGGCGATATAAACGTCTCAAAGAAAACTGGAGAAGGCCTCGCGGAATAGACAATAAAATGCGTAGACGAGTAAAAGGGTGGCCTGCATGCCCCAACGTTGGATATCGTGGGCCCAAGGAATCTAGGGGGCTGCATCCCTCCGCATTTAAAGAGGTAAGAGTATTCAATTTAGACGATCTTAACAGGATTAATCCAGAAACTGAAGCGATTCGGATAGCCTCCGCCGTAGGTAATAGAAAAAGAGCTGAGATACTCAGAGAAGCTAGGGAAAGGGGAATACATGTCCTGAACCCAAGAGAATTTAAGGAGCTCGAGGAGCCTGTTACAGAGACAACTTAACAAGTAAAACTCAATTCATGGAGGGGTAAGTTTGAGTTTGAAAAATCAACGTAGAATGGCTGCTGAGATCCTTAAAGTCGGCGAGAACAGGGTATGGATCGACCCTGAGAGGATCGAGGATGTTGAATTAGCAATCTCGAGAGAAGAGATCAGGAAGCTCATTCATGAAAAGGCTATTCGGAAGATTCCGGAAAAGGGTGTGAGCAGAGCCAGAGCCCGCATACTTCATGAGAAAAAGAAGAAGGGTAGAAGAAGAGGGCATGGAAGCCGTCAAGGGTCTAAAGGAGCTAGACTTCCAAGAAAGAAAGCGTGGATTATCCGTATAAGAGCTCAGAGAAAAAGACTACGCGAGTTGAGAGATAGGCGTATAATCACTGAAAGCGTTTATAGAAGACTCTATATTATGGCTGGAAGCGGCGTTTTCCGCTCTGTCTCCAGCCTCGAACGCTACATTGACGCACATAATCTTAGGAGAAGAAGGTAGATGGCGAAGGGCCCCTCATATAATGTTCCATACCGCAGAAGAAGAGAGGGTAAAACGAATTATCGGAGGAGAAAGAAACTTATCCTATCGGGTCTTCCAAGACTTGTAGCGCGGAAAACGAACAAGCATATAATCGCCCAGATAATTGAAGCCCGTGTGGAAGGCGATAGGGTGATAGCCTCCGCACATTCAAGCGAGCTAAGGAAAAAATACGGGTGGCTTGGAAGCCTAAAGAATCTTCCAGCCGCGTATCTAACTGGTCTTCTTTGCGGATTTAAAGCATTGAATAAGGGCGTAAAGAAGGCTATCTTGGATATAGGATTGCATTCCCCCTCTAAGGGTGCACGTGTCTTCGCCGTTCTGAAGGGTTGCGTAGACGCGGGAGTAGAAATTCCACACAGCGAAGAGATTCTTCCAGACGAGAATCGAATTAAAGGTCAACATATAAGTGATTATGCATCTATGCTATCATCTACGCCGGAGATCTACTCAAAGAGATTTTCAGATTATCTCTCGCGCGGCCTACCTCCAGAAGAGATCGTGAAGCATTTCTCCACAGTTTTAGAGAATATAAAATCGGAATTTGAGAAGTAAAAACGAATATGGTTTATTTGAACATTATTTCAACATAATAGAGGTTTCCTTCTATTCTATACCGCACTCGATACTTCGACTTCTTAAAGATATGCATCATCCTCTCATTATCCATCATCACCCAAGCCGTGAATCCTGCTAATCCACGTTTCTTCGCTATCTCGCATAGATAATTGAAAAGAATCGTGCCTAAACCTTTATTTTGCCAGTCATCCCTAACAACCAATGCAACCTCAGCGAGATCGGTATTTGGAACTCGAGAGTAGCTGCCGATTGCAATTATGCTTTCACCTCCATCCTCCTGCACTGTTCCGACAATCACCATCTCATTATTATAATCTATAATGACGTAAGGCCAGATGCGCTTCAAAGGCATAGCTTTCAGAGGCCCCAAGTATCTCTTAACAACAGAACTCTTTGAAAGAGAATAGAAGAGATCTTGCTTCAAGGTTGCATCGGAAGGCTTTATTGGTCGTAGAAGAACTTTGCTTCCATCCTTCAAAATAATATGTCTCTTTAGTTCTTCTGGATACTCTATCTCTGGAAATGGCAGAACCTCCTGTGGCACATAGTGATGCTGCTTCGCCCATCCAAGAAGATCATTCCGAAACTTTGGATGGGCAATATTGATCAGAGATAGAGCTCTCTCTTTAATAGTTCTACCGCGAAGAGAAGCCACGCCATACTCCGTAACGACATAATCCACATCGCCTCTTGTTAGAACAACCCCAGCTCCCGAACTTAGAAGCGAACGTATCCTCGAGATCTTTCCATTCTTAGCCGTTGAGGGAATAACGGTTATGGCCTTTCCACCCTTAGAGAGCATAGCTCCCCTCACAAAGTCGGCCTGTCCGCCTAGCCCGCTATAGAATCTGTATCCCAACGAATCTGCGCAGACCTGCCCTGTCAAATCTACCTCCAAGGCTTGATTTACCGCAACCATCTTTTCATGCTGGCAGATTACAACGGGATTATTTACATAGTCAGACTCGTAAAACTCAACCATAGGGTTATTATCG
>CAZEGS010000101.1:0-3454 GCA_964512445.1 uncultured Candidatus Bathyarchaeia archaeon | reverse complement strand
TAGTTGAGAGGGTTGTGGCGGAGAATATAAAGCCGGGAGAGATAAGGGCTAAGGAGATTATGAGCAGACCATTAGTTACGATAGACTCTGAAAGGACCATAAATGATGCGGCTAGAGAGATGAGTCGACTTAATATCCGTCGGCTTGCAGTCATGTATAAGGGTGAGCTCGCAGGGATAATCTCCAGCAAAGATATTTTAGCGGTGACCCCTGAGCTAATAGAGATAATTCAGGAGAAAACTCGGATAGAGAACCAGAATATCATGGAAGAATCCGGACAGGTCTCTTCTGCAGGGTACTGCGATAACTGTGGAGAATGGTCTGACGATTTGAGAGAGGTTGAAGGGAGCTTTCTCTGCGAGGAATGCAGAGAGATGAAAGAGGCATAATTGCAATAGAAACAAACAATTTAGAGGATTATTTTTCTTATCACATGCCTTTTGAAGAGCGGTATAAACTTATTAGCTAGTAACATCGATGAAATCTTGGGCAGAGCCATATGATTGTGGATCTGGTTCTTAAGAATGCGAAGATATACTATGCAGACAGTATAATTGAAGCATGCTTGGCGATTGACGGAGAAAGAATTGTGGAGATATCAAAGGAAACGAATCTTCCACGCTCATCTAAAAAGACCGACCTTAAAGGCGGACTTGTTCTTCCAGGAATAATTGACGCGCATGTCCACTTAAGAGATGAAGACTTTGGGTATAAAGAAGATTTTTTCACAGGAACCTGCGCTGCTGCCTCTGGAGGAGTTACAACGGTTCTGGATATGCCGAATAATTCTCCAGTTACAATGAGCGTTGATTCTTTGAAGAGGAGAGCTGAGATCGCATCTCAAAAAGCAGTCGTCAACGTAGGTTTCTACTCGGCTTTTCCTGAGAATCTTGATGAGATGGGCAATATTGTCGGATTAGGCGCTAGGGGATTTAAGATCTTTCTATCCAAACAGGTGGGCGGATTAGATCCGGAGGATGATAAGCAGATATTGCAGGGCTTTAAAAAAGCAGCATCGCTTGATGTGCCTGTCCTAATCCATGCTGAAGATAAGAGATTCTTAGAGTCTAAATCTGAAGAGCTGAAAAAAGAGGGAAAGACCGATGTAAAAGCGTTTATGGAGGCTCATTCCATCCGTTCAGAAGTCGACGCATTGAAGCGTGCAGTTCATCTGGCTCGAACGAGCGGCGTTCACATTCATATCTGCCACGTAAGTGCAGGACAATCTATTGAGGTAATTTCTTCAGCTAAACGTTCTGGAATGAGAGTTACATGTGAAGTTACTCCACATCATCTGCTCCTTTCCTCTCGTAGACTGAACCTTTTAGGCCTTATCGCTTTAACAAATCCTCCGTTGAGGTCTGAGAGTGATCAGGAGGTTTTATGGTCGGGTCTTAGAAGCGGAGTGATAGACATTATAGCTTCAGATCACGCTCCTCATGCTTTAAATGAGAAAATGGGGGATTCTGTATGGGAGGTTGCTCCTGGCTTTCCAGGTTTAGAAACGATTGTTCCACTAATGTTAACACAGATTAATGAAGGAAGATTAAGCCTTTCAAGGTTTGTGCAGATATCCTCGAAAAGGCCGGCTGAGATCTTCAGAATCGAGGAAAGAGGAATCTTGAAGGAGGGATCATTTGCCGACATCATCGTCATCGACATGAAGAAAGAATGGAAGATAGATTCCTCAAAGTTTTATTCGAAGGCTAAATTTTCACCCTTCGATGGACGGAGAGTCAGGGGGAAGGTAACTAAAACTTTTGTCAATGGACGATTAATAATGGATGAAGGCGAAATTGTTGGAAAGCCTGGAGAAGGAAAGATACTATGTCAAAGGTAAAGAATCTCAGGTTTCTAGCTGATGGGATGCTTGGAAAGATCACTCGTTGGCTTAGAATGATAGGATATGATGTGGAATATTATAATAGTCTTGACGATGATGATCTCATCAGCATCTCGGTTAGAGAAAATCGTGTTCTATTAACGCGTGATATTGATCTTTACCGGAGAGCATTGTCTAGAGGAGCATCAGCATTCTATGTTAAGGGACAGAATGAAATTGAGAAGCTCGCCGAGATAGGTGAACATTTCGATCTGGAGCTTAAGATAAACGTGGAAAACTCACGATGCCCAAAATGCAATGCTAAAATCCTCCCTGTTCCGAAGAGCAAAGTCAAAAATAAGGTTCCTCCGGCGACTTTGAGAGTCTATAATGAATTTTGGGAATGTCCAAGATGTGGGCAGATATACTGGCAAGGTAGCCATTGGAAGAGGATAACCCGTACCCTTCTTGAAGCTAGAAATAAGATGGAAGCATTAAAGAACAGAGAAGGCAGTTTGTGACTTCCTTTTTTATTAGAGGATCTCTATGAAGTCAGGTGATACGAATCTTATTTCGCCGAGTTTTCTTGTTTTGAAGGCCTTGTTTAAATTTAGTATCCTTTCAAACAGGTTGGGAGCGGCTAGGGGACAGACTATTACATCTTCACATCTTTCTATACGTTCAATTTCTTCTGCTACAAGCGAATACGGGATTTTTTTGCCTTTGCCGTATTTCTCGACCAGCTTAAAGTACATGCTATAGACGTAGGGACATTCACGTAGAAAGCGATATCGGGGACAATGATAATGTTTAAAGTCTCGAATTATTCTACTCTTTAGATGCTTTTTTAGATCCTCAACTCTGAGCCTTCTCAAAATCTTCTCTTCAGAGATCTTTCCATTTATATAATCCATGATAAGCTTATAGACGGTTTCCACCGAATCATCGAAAAGAAAGTCTTGCCGACAGATTTGCTTCTCTCCTTGACGATATTCTCCGATCCATACGCCTTTCTGCCCATCTTTTTTAAGTATAACACGCATTATAAAGCCACGTGATCTTTGAGGAGTTCTCTCCAGTAACCACTCAGCATCATCTAGCAAGCTGTCATATCCTCTGAAATTCTTAAAGATGGAGACTCCGAAATCCCTATCGTACAGGATCATTGTATCGGTCAATTGCATTTCTTCTCGAGCCAATTTACACCCTCGGAATGCATGGAACAATTATTTATTAAGGTTTTATGCAAGGCAATTTTCTTATATTCATCCACGAAAGGGTATGCTTTTTTAGTAAGACTTATATTTATATTAAGATTTTTAGTGTTGCATTAAAATTGGAGGATTCTTTAATATTGCGGTTGAGAACCTATAATCTTCAGAACGCATCAAATCCTCCAGAGAAACTTGCAAAATTGAAAAATGTTAGTGGAGAAGCTTTCTGAGGAGAGTTTTAAGACGAATCCTAAGAAAGAAATCTTGATAGGACCTCCGCGTTTAACCCGATTTGAGAAGGCTCGGATAGTGGGGGCTAGAGCTCTACAGATAGCTATGGGCGCTCCGATACTTATTAAGCCTTCAAAGAACCTTTTGAACCCTATCGATATAGCCTTAGAGGAGCTGAAACGCGGAG
>CAZEGS010000100.1:0-4050 GCA_964512445.1 uncultured Candidatus Bathyarchaeia archaeon | reverse complement strand
ATACTGGCGGAACAGTCTTTCACATATTTCTTGGAGAAAGATTATATTCATGGAAGGCTGCCGCCGAGCTTGTTAAGAAGGTTGCTTACATCTCTCATCTGCCCTACTATTCATTGACTCCGACCTTTAGCATATGCGTCTCTCACGGCTATCTCGCCGGAGAGAAGAGGATCTGTCCATACTGTGGAGCCAAGTGCGAAGTATACTCTAGAATAGTCGGATATTTCAGGCCGGTTGATCAATGGAATGATGGTAAGCAAGCTGAATTCCGCATAAGAAAGACGTTTGATAAGTCTATTCTTGTAAAGGTTCCAGCATAAGCAAAGGATAAAGAATCAATGATATTTGGAGGATTACAGAAGACAAGCCTAATCGATTTTCCCGACAGGATATCGAGCATTCTATTCACTGTTGGATGTAATCTACGTTGTCCCTTCTGCCATAATTGGCGGCTTATACTGAATCCTAAACCTCCATTCCTATCTGAAGATGAAGCCTTGAAAATCTTGCTGAAGAGAAAGAAGTATGTGGATGCTGTTGTGATAACGGGCGGCGAACCTGCTATGAACAGAGATCTCCCCAAATTTGTTAGGAGACTAAAAGAGAACGGGTTCAGCGTAAAATTAGATACTAATGGTTTCTATCCCGAGACCTTAAGAAAATGCCTACCCTACCTTGACTATATAGCGATGGATGTGAAAACGTCCCTGGAGAAGTATAAGCTGCTCGGCGCGAAAGATACTGATAAGCTACTCCACAGCATAAAGATCTTGAAAGAAGGAGAGGTTGATTATGAATTTAGAAATACCGTTGTACCTGGAATAGTCGATGAAGAGGATATTCCGAAGATTGGAAGAGTAGTTGAGGGGGCGAAGAGATTCGTCTTTCAGCAGTTCCGTCCGGGAGAGACTCTTGATAAAGCTTTCAATAACGTAAAGCCATACCCTGAAAGTCTTATAGTCAGTTTTTCCAAGATCATGAAGAAGTATGTGTCTGAAGTTATCCTTAGAATCTAACAAACTATTCTGTTCGTCAGATCCTTAAGAATCCTTTAAAGATTTCTAGAAGATTATGAATTAGCCGCTGCCTCTTCTATGGAAGTTCTGGTGGAAATCCCTCTTCCTCTTTCCGGGAGAGATGATCTATAGCTTGCAGCAAATTTTTGGCCATACTTATCAAGGATAGCAAAAGGATGACTCCCAATATCGGCTGGAAGTATAAGGTGAAGATTATGTTTGCCCCCATCATTTGGGCTTCAGGGGGAGGCTGGATTGCTATGGTCATCACCCCTCCGTTCGTCATTTGGATAAGAAGAATGATTGATAGGATTGATCTTGCGGTGCTAAGAGCGTAGGGAAAGATTGTTCCTCTTAAGAGTTGAATTGCAACTTCAACCCCAGCGAATAACAGAAAGAAGTATGAGAGACCAGTTGCTGTTTGAACGGGAAGAATATCCATTACTTGTTCTTCAAGTCCGGGAATAGATTGGGGAAGATAAAGCAGAAGAAGTGCCTCTCCGCCCATGATGAAGCCCCATAATATGGCTCTTATGATCCTCGGAAATATGATCTTTGCCCAATCCTTTCCAGTTTTCTCTTCTTCCTCAATATTGCTCATAGTTGATCCTCCCAAACTTGATAGGTTCCTCAATTATTGGGATCTGCAAGAATAAGTCCGCATAGCCTTTTCCAGTGAAGGATTCGGGATCAGTTAAAGTCACAATAAATAAGACTGGTTCCTCGAATCCTCCGGAGGGAGCATAGAGATACCCGACTCCCTCTCCTACCAGCTCTCCATCCTCGTTGTATACTATAAGACGTAGTGATCCTCCAATATCGCTGAAGAAGCGATTCTCAAATCTTAAGTTTAATTCTAGAAAGAGGTGAGTGCCGTTGAAGCCGCGGATATCGAGGCTCTTAAGAGTTAATCCGTGAAATGGAGCTCCCCACGGCATTGTTATATTAACCATCGATATTTGAAATCCTAACGCGTATGCATATTTGAATCCGGCTGAGACCAACATCTTTATCTCCGTGTCATTGAAGAGAAATCTTCTCATTCTTAAGAAGAGAACTTTAGGGCTTAAAGAGAGGACATGAATCCTGCTTTTTAAATCTCCCTTCTTAATCTCAGCTATTCTCGTAGTGTTCGTAGCAATTATGGCTCCATTCGGATCTTTAAGCGTCGTCGCTATCTCAAACTCGCTTATGTCATAAAATCCAGTATTATTGATCATTATGGGCATGAGCATCGTGAGATTTCCGTTAGCTAACTTCACTTGGGGATTACCTATCCTTATTCCCTGATCAACAATGACCAGTTGAAAAATAGAGTAGATTGCCGACGCGAGAAACGTGAAGACGAGAAGAGTTGATATGGTAACTGCCCATCCTAAAGCTCTAATGCTCTGCCTCACTATGCCTTTTCCTTCCTCTAGACTTCTTTATCTTTATTTAAAGACGGCTATTTCTCAACAGTTGTTTCTTTTTGCTTTTCAGCCTCCTCTCCAGGCTTCTTTGTCTCCACCTTAGGCTTCTCATATTCTCTAGGTGTAGCTGTTATCGTCTGAACTCCCCTTCTAGTCAGTATCGACCCTATCCATCCCATTATGCCGAGGTACAACGCTCTTATAGCGTAGGAGATTAGTGGAGCTAGGGCCTCTCCGAATAGGCTCATGAGGTCTTCCTCGGCGGCTATTTCAAGTACGCCAATCAGAAATTGGTAGGTGCTGAAAAAGGTGAAGATGAGTAATGCGACGCCTATGAAAAGAACAATGAATCCGGATGCCTTCACACTATCCATTCCAGTCTCTCCTTTGATGTCTTATCTTAATATTTTAGTCTTCTATATAAAGCCGATAGAAATCTCTCTTTGTATCAGAGCTCTATGTCTTTCATCCCTACAAACTTAAAAATAAGAGTGTGATTCTTTTTCCTATTCTTTCTCAGTTAACTTTCTCCCGGCAAGCTTCTCCATTGCAACTATTGCCGCTTGTGTCCCCTTCTCTCCAAGCCCCTCAGCTTCTACTGCCCTGAGCATCTGCTGAACTAGCGCTGTGCCTGGCAGGGGAAGCCCAAGCTCGGCTGCAAATGACAAGACAAGCCTCAAATCTTTTTGTTGATGTCTTATCTTAAATCCAGGCTTGAAGTCTCTTTCAACCATTTTCGGCCCTAGATTTGAAAGCATCCATGAGCCTGCTGCTCCAGCAGTGACGACGTTTAAGAGCTTCTTTAGGTCAAGCCCGGCTTTTGCCCCCAGCATCAATCCTTCACAGACGGCTTGAATATTCAATGCACATATGACCTGATTGCAGAGCTTCGTCGTTTGACCCATCCCGTTCGGCCCCATATACGTGATTCTTTTCCCTAGCACCTCAAGTATAGGTAGGCATTCCTCGAATGTCTCTTTTGGACCTCCAACCATTATTGAGAGCGTTCCCTTTATCGCCCCTATCTCACCTCCACTTACAGGAGCATCAAGCATCTTAACCCCCTTCTCCGCAAGTTTCTCTGCAACTTTCCTAGCAACTGTAGGTGAGATTGTGCTCATGTCGATTAGGATGAGTCCGGGATGTGCTCCGTGAATAACTCCTTGAGGCCCAAGCACAACCTCCTCAACATCAGGAGAGTCTGTCACCATTGTTATAACAACATCTGATTTCTCAGCAACCTCTTTAGGAGACTCCGCCCCCTCAGCGCCTGCAGCTAAAAGATCATTCATCTTAGATCTTGTTCGGTTCCATACAACCATTGGATAGCCAGCTTTAAGAAGGTTCATAGCCATAGGTTTGCCCATAACACCTAATCCGATAAATCCGATCTTCTTTTTTCCACTCATTCGTCACACCTCACGATAATAAACGGCATGAAAGAAAATAACTCTTTTTGGCATAAAAGTCCTTTCATCAGAGTCCATTGAGAAAAGCCAAAATATTTAAGAACTTCTCCCTTGAAGCTAATTTATTAGAGAAGTGGGCGAGTAGATCAGTCTGGAACGATCGCGGCGTTGGCATCGCCGAGGTCGGGGGTTCAAATCCCCCCTCGTCCACCA
>CAZEGS010000099.1:0-4253 GCA_964512445.1 uncultured Candidatus Bathyarchaeia archaeon | reverse complement strand
GGCGGAGCGGGATATGCTGAAGACTATGGGGCTGAGAATAGGTAGAAAATGCCACATCTCAGCTGATAGAGCTGCAAGAGATGTGATTCCTTTCCTACGCGTAATCTTCCAAAATAATCCGAAGATGGGCGCTGGCCTCGCCAAGTGGTTCGGCTTAGATGAAGACATGATCGCGTTTCTATCAAGAAAGAAATAGCTGGATAGAAAATATTTAGTTAATTCGGATTCTACTCTTCCCGCGCATGTTTTATGACGTGACCTACCTCTGGAATTATAATCTTCTCGAGAGCTAAAGAAACGCTTTGAGGAGAACCTGGCAGGCAAAAGATTGCTTTGTCTCTCGCCACTCCTGCTAATGCACGTGTTAAGATGGCTGCTGACCCTATCTTTTCATAGCTGAGAGCTCTGAAAATCTCGCCGAATCCTGGTATTTCCTTCTCGAGTAGAGGCTGAACCGCCTCGATCGTCACATCTCTCCCGCTTAATCCCGTTCCTCCAGAGGTTATTATAACATCTATCTTTCTCGACTTTAAGGCTTTCATCACGACACGTTGTATTTGCATCTTGTCATCTGAAACTATCCTACGCATAGTTACGTGGTGGCCATTTTCTCGAAGAATCTTAACGATGATGTCTCCTGAAGGATCATTCAGCCGTCCAGTCTCAGAAAACTTCTTGTACCGCGACGTACTGCAGATGATCACAGCGAATCTCAAATGTGCAGGAGCTTCAGCCTTATGTCTTGCAGTTGTCTCGCTCATCCTATCTACTCCTTAACCTTGCGGATTACCTGTATATTCTCGATGGCGGTGAATGGATACTGACCCTTAGGGTCTTTCTCATACTGTTTAGTCATATCCCATATAGTCAACAATGCAACAGCGGTAGCTACTAGAGCCTCCATCTCAACTCCTGTCTGACTCTTCGTCTTAACCGTCGATTCTACCTCAATCCTGTCTGGACCTGAAACTTTAACATCGACTCTAACGTTCGTTAATGGAATAGGATGACATAAGGGGATAATCTCACTTGTCTTCTTTGCAGCTAGAATCCCAGCGATCCTCGCAGCATCGATGGGATCTCCTTTCTCCACCATTCCATCCTTAACTCGCTTTATAGTCTCAGCTCTTAGCTTTATCCAGCCTCTCGCAGTTGCCTCCCTATACGATTCGGGTTTACCCGTTATGTCAACCATCGACATTCATAGACACCGTGAAGAATTAGGACTATATCCGATTTAGTATGCGTTGCTAACTCTTTTTCTCCGACGGGTCGGAGCCTTCTTGTTCTCCGCGCGTTTTTTCTTCAGATAACGGTCTGAATTTAGATATCTCAGCAGAAACCGCGTCAAGGCTATCCTTTAGATCCGCTAAGGCCCGCTCAAGATTAACAATGTATAACCTTAGGTTCTTGATCTCCTTTTTAAGTCCCTCAAACCGAACATATGTTGCCTCTGGAATCGATATTGCGGAGAGATACTCTTTCGCATCGTAAACCTCCTTAAGCCTAAGTAGAGCGGATATGCTTTCAGATGGGTTGTCACGGATCTCCTTAGCCAATTTAAGAAAGTTTGAACCCTCAATCGTCGCTTTTCTCAGCTCTTCAAGAGCATTTCTAGAATCCGCAGGTGAACCGTCAGGCTTTCGAAGTAAAATCTCCTTAAATATGCTTAGGGGTTTCAGTAAAGCTTCTGCGCATCTCTTTATTGTTGCTGCTCTCTCAGGCTTTAAAAGAAGCATAGCATCTTCCAGCTGTTTAGCTAGGTCTCTCAGCATCGTCACATCTCTCTGCGAACGTCTCCAAACCTCAGAAGGCGTCATTCTCTCTAAAACAACGCTGCTTGCCGCCTCAGCAGTAACCCTCTGTAGAAGATCCTCAAACTGGCTTATTTTAAGGTCATAGTCCTGAATCACATCTATTACCTCGAGAGACAACTCAACATTCATATGAAAGGCAGACAGGCTAATTAAGCATTTACTATTCTCATCCTGCTATAACGGGTTGACTTGTCTTTAAGCAACCTGCTGAGTAGAAAATCTTTTCTTAAATCTTCAAATGGGAAGACCTTTTTTAAGGAGCTGAATTACCTTTTTTAGAGAGCGTAATATCTCCCGAGAATTAAAAATATGAAAAATTTCATTTTTTAGACATAAACAGTTCAGAAATCTTATCTATCATGATGATTCAGATAGAAGAGAGGAGTTTAGACATTGAGCAGAACAGTCGTTATCTGTACTGGGCAGCCTGGAGCTGGACGAGACGAGTATCTTCAAGCGTTAAGGTCTAAGCAGGAATTCCATTATTACCACTTATTCGACTATATTGTAGAGGAGGCAGAAAAGCGTGGATTCACACTGAACAAGCTGAATGTCTTAGACTTCTATGATAGCAAACCGGGAGTATTAGAGGCCTTTAGAGCCTCAGCTCTAAAGAGGATCATTAATGAGATCAAAAGAGAAGAGGGCGTTCATGTAATAAGCACTCCCTACCATTTCGAGTGGAAAGGGAAATCTTACGAGGGGCTACGTCAAGATGAGATAAAAACGTTAGATCCAGACATGTTTTTGGTGATAATAGATGACCTCATAAGAGTTAGGGAAAGATTGAAAAGGGATCCTCAATGGAGGGAATACAACTTCACTCTTGTTGAACTTGCTCAGTGGAGAAGAGCGGAGATCACAGGAGTCTATAATCTCTCACGTACCTTCACGCCCCATAGAGAATTCTATTTAGTTGCAAGAGAGCATGGAGTGGAACTGTTGAAAGATCTGATCTTTAATAGACATAAGAAAAAAGTTTATTTAAGTCATCCAATAACCGGCGAAGACGAGTCTTTCTTCAGGAAAGTCCGTAGATTCGCTGAATATCTTCAGCCGCACTATACTGTCTTTGATCCTTACATGATTAAGGACTGGGATATGGTTGAGACTTGGAGGAAGATTCGGAACGAAGCTTTAATGGAGGGTAAGGAGCTACCGGAGAAGATTGAGGTAACAATAGAGTATACAGATGGCCCTAGAAGATACGAGCTTGATTTTTGGGATATTGAGACCGCAATAAAGAATATTCGCGCTCAAATCATTGACACAGACTACAAAATTATAGAGAGCTGCCATTACGTGGTTGTTTATCATCCTCGTGAACAGCTCTCCGCAGGCGTCATGAGCGAGATGATTCAGGCTAAGGGCATGGCTAAATTCGTTTACGTCTTCTATCCGTTTGAGCCGAGTCCATTCTTCGAGTGGTACTCAACGAAGATCTTCTCAAGCGAGAAAGAGATTATTAATTTCTTAAAGGAGATCGCTGGGAAAGAGACCAATGCATAAAATCGTTAATGAGAGAAATTTATTCTTAAAACTGAGAAGAGCATAATTATCGAAGAAAAAAATACCTGCGAAAAGCAAGTGATAAATATTGGACTCTGACGCCCGAAGAAGAAATCTTATAAGAGATCTTTCTAGGACATGGGTACTTCAGAGGTTAAGACAGATAGATCTCTCCGCTGTTCCCGCATGGATAGGATCCGAAGTTGCTACAGCATCAAGATATCAGCATTCTCTTAACGTTGGAGAGTTATCTTTGATGGTTTCAGGCGGAGATGAAGATGAAAGACTCCTTCTAACCGCGGCGGCTGTACTTCATGACGTAGGCGTAGGTCCGTTTCCACACCTTTCAGATCAGGCTATGCGGGAGATCTTAGGATTTACTCATGAGGGCGCAGTTGAATTCGCATTTGAGAATAGCCCCTTTAAAGATTGGGAAGTCTTAGAAGATTATGGGCTAAGCCTCGTCGAGGTTGCATCGATAGTTGAAGGAAAGCACAGGCTTTCAAGATTCTTGCATGGTTTCCCGGATCTTGATAATGCGGATAATATTTATCGTTTCATCATAAGCATGCCAGGCAGGTCTTTAGGCGAACCCTCATATCATCCTTTCGAGATAGCGAGTTCAATGTCGCTTGATGATGAACAGCTAAAGTTGCCGAGGAACCTGAGGGAGAGATGGATGAAAGATTTCGAGAGGACATACTCTTATCTATGGAATGACAGGCTAAACATGATCGGATGGACTATGCTTGGAAGAGCGCTTAGGCTCCTAATGGAGAAATTAACCTCGAAATTTTTTAGATTAACAAATAAAGAAGCTTATCATCTGATTAGGCTTAAAATTCCTAGATTGGCAGAAGGTTTAGAGAGAAGGGAGTTTAAAATAATACTTGACCGGAAATATGCTGAGCTTAAAGGTGAAGCTCG
>CAZEGS010000098.1:0-4437 GCA_964512445.1 uncultured Candidatus Bathyarchaeia archaeon | reverse complement strand
TCTTCAGATAATTTTCATCAGAGTTCTCTCTGCCTCCCGCACCGCTGAATATAAGATAGCGGCCTCCTAGATCTTCAAGAGTAGATAGAGCCTTCTCAACCTCTTCCCTGCTTACTGCGCCGATTCCGGTGTGAAATCCTGCAAGGCTTAAGCCCCGAGATTCAAGCATCCCTTTAGCATCTGAAACTGCATTAAATGTATCCGTTCCGCATTCTATTCCTTCATAGCCAAGTGAGGAAACCTCGTCTAATACTCCCACAAGATCAGACTTTACCCTTTGCCCCCAAATTATGAGCTGCGCTCCAACCCTTAACTTCGACATTTTTCATCACTGAACATCTATATGCTGAGATTAAAGAATTTAAAGATACCTAGCTTACGACTAGATGTTCAAATTAGCATCTCAACCAGGTTTGGAGAAACCGAAAATGCGTATGCATTACTAATAGAATTCCTTCTTAAATCATAACTGAGAAATTACTTTTTGTATTCAGCCACAACCATCGCGTGGTCCTTCTCATACGGTTCGAGATTAACAACCTCTTTTATATCGAAACCCTCTCTTTTGAGGACGTCGATCTCTCTTCGGTAAATCTCTGACGGTTCTTTAGTGACATCTATGCTTCTCGCCTTAACCGCAAGCATGATCCATCCTCCCTTCTTAAGGAAGACCTTCGCATTCTCAGCTAGAATTCTAGCCTGCTCAGGCTGGGCTATATCACAGTATATGACGTCCACCTTACTCACCAAGCTCGCGTATCGCATCGGAAACCTTCCATCCGCCAGTATCGGCGCCATGTTTTCACGGAATCTACAAACATTATCTATGAGATCGCGGATTGATCGAGGTGAAAATTCGATGCAATAAACCAGGCCGTCTTTCCCGACGATATCAGACACGTGGCTTGCAGTTGTCCCGGAGGCAGCTCCAAGATAAAGCACCCTATTATTTTTCTTGATGGGGAGATGCTTTAGCCCCTTCATGATAGCGGCGGCTAGCTTACTTCGGAATGGGTCCCAAACCCTATATTCCTCACCTCCGCTTTTGACAAGTTTCTCTCCATAAACAGTTCTGTTGGGGGTGAGATTCTTCGTCGCAAATCTTTCAGAACCATCTTCCAAGATAACCTTAAAGACTCCTTGAAAATATGGATGAGACTCTACTTTCACGCTCATTTCCGAACCCCCTCATCTTTTACGGATCTTACCTTTTTTACGGGGCTTTTTTAACAACCCCCGTTTAGAATCCATCTTTTTGATCTCTTCAATCTTTTTAAGAAGATCCTTCTTTAGCTGGTCTGCAACGAAGCCTCCGCTGAAGGCGTCGGTTCTGGCGGCTATCGCTATTTTCCCAGCGAAAACTCTGGAGATCTTACCTCTCAGCGTCCTTCTCGATCCATGCACAAGAGCATGCTGAAAGAGAACGCCATGCTTGGGTGGACGAGCTCCCGTCCTCAAAGATCTAAAAAGAGCTTTCTCTGCGCCTAAAACCTGTATGGTGCTGGACGGCATCTTAGCGAGGTTCTCTAATCCACCTGCTAAAGCGATTAGTCTTGCACCCAGCACGGGCCCCGTCAACGTTGAGATGTTCGGTGCTTCCTCCTCCATCATCTCTTCTAAGTACTTCTCAATCTTTCTTCTTGCATCCTGAAGATTCAAATATTGAACACAGAGCATCTGGATCTGCTCTATGTCTCTATCATAAAGTTCAGCGCCCATTGAGGTTTGGGCGGCCTCCAGCACCTGACGGATCTTTCTTTGAGGAAGATCGAACTTCTTTAAGTTTTTCTCAGAGAAGCTTTCTCTTTTTCCAAGACTACGTACCAGCCTCACATATGTTTCGTGATTATTAATCAGACGGTTTAGCTCTGGAAAATGTAGCCCATACCATTCACGGATTCGGCCGGCGAAGAGATTAAGCATCTTGTCTAGATCGTCTAAGGCGCGAACAGCCTGAACTATGAGAAAGTCCCTTCTCTCAGCAGCTTTTCTTATAGATATCCTAGACATTTCCATAGAGACTTCATGGATCAGCTTATGCATCTCTGAAGGCGCTTCTAGAAATCCCAATTTAACGGCGTATTCCTCTAGATTCTCACGTAGATCTTCACCGACGCTTAATTGATCCTTCACCTCGGAATTTACTTTAAGCTCTTCACGGACACTTCGCGCTAGCTCAGCGTCTTCAAACACGAAGATCTTATAGCCTCTGGCTTTGAGATTCTCAATTAATGCTTTTACTTCCTCGATAATCTCTCCAGAATTTATCTGCTCGATCTTCTCCGCTATCTTCTTCGGCTCTTTTGGAAATAGGACCTTTTCAATAATCTCTCCGTCTTCTCCAAATCCGAGAACGCCGATGATCGAGGAAACAATGAATGCTCTCAAGCTCTCTTCACCATTCTACACAGAGATTATGTTTGCTTCACCAATAACATTTTCCATTAGATTGTAATGATTCTTATTCCGCTGCTGAGAGCGGCTAAAATGAGAAAAGTTAAGTGTTTCCTTTATGGATGGCCTCTAATTTAAATCTCATGAGTGTACTCCTATATTTGGAAGAAAATACATTTTTAGGAAAGAATTAATGATTATGGAAGGCTCCGTGGAGAATATGCAGAAAGAATTAGAGATTGAAATAGCTGGGTTAAGACTGAAAAACCCTACAATTCTTGCCTCAGGAATATTGGGAACCTCAGCTGAATATTTGATGGAGGTAGCACATGCTGGAGCTGGAGCAGTCACCACGAAGTCCGTCGGCCTTAAACCAAGGGAGGGATACAAAAACCCGACAGTCATACAAGTTGAATGCGGAATCCTCAATGCAGTGGGACTCCCCAACCCGGGAATCCGGAGATTCGTCAGAGAGATTAGAGAGATGAGAGAAATAGGAGTGCCACTTATAGTAAGCATCTACGGGTTTTCTCCTAAAGAGTACATGCAAGTGGCGATGATGGCTGTCGAAGCCGGCGCGGATGCAGTTGAGCTGAATCTCTCATGTCCACATGTTAAGGGAGCTGGAGCTGAGATTGGGCGAAGCCCGAAGATGGTCGGTCAAGTTGTTGAGAAAGTTAAAGAGTCAGTGGATAAGCCTGTATTTGCAAAGCTAACTCCGAACGTTACGGATATTAAAGAGATAGCCTCGGCGGCAGCTTCCTCTGGCGCCGATGCAATTACGGCGATAAATACTGTTCGGGCCATGGCTATAGATATAGAGACCTGCAGGCCGATCCTCGCAAATAGAGTGGGAGGACTCTCCGGTGGAGCGATAAAGCCGATAGCTGTGAGATGCATATATGAGATTTACGAAGCCGTGGACGTGCCTATAATTGGCTGCGGAGGAGTTCGAACATGGAGGGACGCCGTCGAACTGATGCTTGCTGGAGCCTCAGCGGTGCAGATAGGCTCAGCAATCGCCTATGAGGGATTATCCATCTTCAGAAATGTTTCGGAGGGAATAAAATCATACCTTCTTAGAAAGGGATTTAGAAGCGTGAAGGAGATTGTCGGGCTGGCACATGAGAAATAACGAGATGAGAATTGTTAAGATTCATAGAGTTAGAGAAGAGGCCCCTAAGGTTAGGACAATATTCTTTGAGGATGAGTTATGCGCATCATCAGAGCCTGGACAGTTCCTTATGGTATGGATTCCGGGAGTAGATGAGATACCATTAAGCATATCATCGGTTTCAGAGAGGCTGACTTCAGTAACTGTGAAGGAAGTCGGCGAGGCAACCCGTGCTCTCAACAGCATGAGGAGAGGCAGCCTCATCGGAATCAGAGGGCCTTTCGGATCCCATTTCAAAATTATGGGAAAATCTGCTCTAGTAGTTGGCGGAGGAATAGGAACAGCTCCTCTTCTCATGCTTGTAAAGAAACTTCTTCGTGAGGGAGTAAAAACAACGATTATCGAAGGAGCAAAGACCCATTCTGAGATTCTTTTCAAAGATCAATTAATGGATCTCCATCGGAGATATGGCTTAGAGGTCAAATTCACAACAGATGATGGCAGCTATGGCATGAAGGGCTTGGCGACTGAAGCGGCTGAAAAGATCATCTCCGAGAGAAAATACGATTCCATATATGCATGCGGAAGCGAAGCCATGATCTGCAAGCTTCTCTCTTTAGCTAGGAAGCATAATATTCAGATACAGGTAAGCCTAGAACGCATTATGCGTTGCGCCATGGGAATCTGTGGAAGCTGCGTGATAGGAAAATATAGGGTTTGTAGGGACGGGCCTGTTTTTGACTCTTTACAGCTGAAAGAAATTGAAAGGGACCTTGGAAGATTTAAACGCAACTTCAGAGGAGAGAAGGTTCCAATCGAGAATTAATCTATCATCATTTTGGAATAAGCATTCTTTCAGTCGATAGATCTAGATCACAACTGAATCTAATACTCTGTCTATCATCGAGCGTGGCGTTCCAAAATCGACC
>CAZEGS010000097.1:0-4737 GCA_964512445.1 uncultured Candidatus Bathyarchaeia archaeon | reverse complement strand
GTTCTTGCGAGTTCTCTGCCGATGAATCCGAATCCAACTAATATGACGTTAATCTTTGGCACCAGCCATTAATTTTTAAGTGTAGATTGGAGACAGGAGGAGTGCATTCTCAGCCTCGGCGATCTTTCTTAGATTTTTGATTGCTTTCTCTAGAGAGGCTGTGGGGACTTCTAGCTCAAGTTTTAGACATGAATCCTTTGAGGTGGGGGATGAGACCTCGAAGCTTATAATCTTTACCTCTTCCATCTTCATCTCAGTGAGATGTTTCGGATCTATCTTGCCTATCAGAATCACAACTATTCGTGTTGTATCGATTATTTCTTCAGATTTTATTATTCTGATTCCCATTCTCTTTAGATCGTCAAGAGTCTTCTTTAAGTTCAGTTTGGATGGGAAATCGACGACTAAGCTGACTGGAACAAAGCCGGATGAAGGCTTCTCTCGCTCATGAATAATTGAGATGATGTTGCCGCCATTTTTAGCGATGGGTTCAAGAGCCTTAATTAGCTGGCCGGGTCTGTCAGCCAAGGCAATAGTCAAATCAAACTTCAAAAGTGATCCTCCAAACAAATTTATGGAGTTATGAATGTTCCACCTTTGTCGGCAGACTGTACTAGAAATGAGTATCTTCTGAGATAACCCTTGCTGATCTTTGGTGGTTTAGGCTTCCATTCCCGGAGCCGCTGCTTTAACTCCTCGTCACTTATCTCGAGTCTTAGGCTTCTCCGAGGGATATCGATGCTGATAGTATCGTTGTTTTTAACCGCCGCTATAGGTCCGCCTGCAGCTGCCTCTGGAGATACATGGCCTATGCATAGACCTCTCGTTGCACCTGAGAATCTTCCATCTGTTATCAAAGCGACAGATTCAATCAGTCCCATTCCAGCTATTGCTGCTGTTGGAGAGAGCATCTCCCTCATTCCTGGTCCGCCTTTAGGCCCCTCGTATCGTATCACGACAACGTCACCCTCGTCTATTTCTCCGCTTAAAATTGTTTTCATGGCTTCCTCTTCAGAATCGAAGACTCTTGCCGGGCCGCTGTGAACAAGCATCTTAGGTGGAACTGCGGTTGCTTTAACTAGGGCTCCGTTTGGCGCTAGATTCCCCTTCAGCAGGGCTATTCCTCCCTCTTTATGTATCGGTCTTTCTAGGGGGCGAATTACCTCCATGTCGTAGACCACGGCGTCTTTGATGTTCTCTCCAACCGAATAGCCGGTTACGGTTACCGCGTCGAGATGGAGATGATCTTTGAGAACCTTCATTACAGCTGGGATTCCCCCCGCATCTTCTAGCTCCTCCAGATCGTGCGGTCCTCCTGGACGCATATCACAGATGTGAGGTGTCTTCCTCGCAATCTCATCGAATACTTCAAGCGGTAGTGAGACGCCTGCTTCGTTAGCTATTGCTGTTAAATGTAAAACGGCATTAGTGGATCCTCCTAGGGCCATATCAACTGTTATTGCGTTCTCGAATGCTTCTCGTGTCAGAATATCTGAGGGCTTCAAGTCTTCCTTAACCATACTGACGATTCTTTCTCCGCTTTTTTTCGCGATTCTAGCCTTCTTCGAGGAGACTGCTAGGGAGGATGCACAGCCCGGCAGCGAAAGGCCTATGGATTCAGCTATGCAGGCCATAGTATTCGCTGTGTACATTCCGTTGCAGGAGCCGCATCCTGGAAAGGCCACATCTTCTATCTTCTTTAGCTCCTCTTCCGTTATCTCTCCAGCTGATACGCGTCCAACCGCCTCAAATATTGCAGTTACATCAACCTTTCTTCCCTTGTATATCCCGGACATCATAGGGCCGCCTGTTACAACTATAGAGGGGATATCAAGCCTCGCGGCAGCCATCATCATTCCAGGGGTTATCTTGTCGCAGTTGGTCAGGAGCACAATACCATCAAATCTGTTCGCTTCAACTACAACTTCGATCGAGTCAGCGATCAGTTCTCTTGATGGAAGAGAATAATGCATGCCTATGTGCCCCATAGCCAAACCATCACAGATAGCTATTGTGTTGAACTCGAATGGAACTCCACCAGCGGCACGAATACCCGCCTTCACATATTCTGCAAGTCGATTTAGGTGCATGTGTCCTGGAACAGTCTCGGTGAAGCTATTAGCAACAGCGATAAAGGGTTTGTCAAATTCGTCATCAGTTACCCCCAAGCATTTCCATATTCCTCTTTGCGGAGCTCTCTCAATTCCACGTTTAACAGCATCGCTTCTCAATTTCAAAGCCCATCAACTTGTT
Source organism: uncultured Candidatus Bathyarchaeia archaeon (assembly GCA_964512445.1). Classification (GTDB taxonomy): domain Archaea; phylum Thermoproteota; class Bathyarchaeia; order Bathyarchaeales; family DTEX01; genus B63. Next base: position 2,484 of record CAZEGS010000097.1, on the reverse strand, counting down.
CAGATATGGATTCTTAAAGTTTTTGCTTTAGTTAAGCCTAAGAATTAATTTTAGGTAGGATGAGCTGAAAAGAACCTTTATGGGTGATTTTCAAGAGGGCTGTGGAAAAAATTCTTTAAATAGTTTAAATAGCGTCTATTCGCTTTGTCTTTTCGTCACTACACCTATGCTGAAAGTAAAGCCGCAGTTCTCGCATGAAAGGGTGTATCGTCCTGTGGGTTTCAATCTTCGGGATCTGCATTTAGGACAGCTAAGACGTTTAGCAAGGAGATCAATCGGCTCTTCGGTTGCATAAAACAATGTTGGAGACTTGAATGCTTTCAACGCTACAAATAGTAATAATCCTACCGCAACAACAGCGAAGATCAAAATTGCATAAATAATAGGATCCGTGATTTTAGTTTTCTCCTTCTCCTATCTTTTAACCCCTCATTATTCCGAATAGACCTCTTCGTCTCTCACTCTTTTCATTCTTCTTAACTACATTTATTTCTTCCCCTTCTTCTTCGGTTGGCTGCGGCTTTAAAACTCCGAATGGCGCCAGCCCCTTAACTAGGAATGGACTGTCCACGCCGGCTAGAACAACAGTTACCTTAGCTGCTCCCTGCATTTTACTATTCACCCTAGCGCCCCAAGAAACTCTGGCGGTAGGAGAGATTCGGCTTAGCACGATTTCGCCGGCTCTAGTTACGTCCTCGAGGGTCATATCGTCTCCGCCTTCAATATGAATCAATGCGCCTTCACATTTAGTAAGTTCACCTATATCCAAAAGCTGAGTATTCAAGGCTTTTTCAACGGCGTCATCAATCTTCGTGTCTCCTTGCCCTTCTCCAACTCCAATCGCGCAGACTCCGCTTCCAGTCATAATCGCCTTCAAATCAGCAAAGTCTAGATTCACAAGACTTGGCACAGCTATGGTCTCAGATATGTTCTTTATGAACGTCGCAATAAGCTCATTTGCAACTCCAAAAGCCTCAGTTAATGGAAGATTGCCTGCCACCTTTCGAAGCCTATTATTATCAATGACTATAACAGCGTCACAAATTTCAACAAGCCGCGCTAATCCTTCCTTAGCTTTAATGAGTCTTGCCCGTTCAACCTGAAATGGAATCGTAACTACGCCGAGAGTTAATGCCCCGAGCTCTTTAGCGATCTTCGCGATGACAGGTGAAGCTCCTGTTCCCGTGCCCCCACCCAAACCAGCCGTTATGAATACGAGACCTGAACCAGAAACTGCTTTTTCTATTTCATCAGCGGCTTCTTCTGCTGCTTTGGCTCCTTGCTCTGGGAAGCCTCCGCATCCCAGCCCGCCTGTTATTTTGTATCCGAGGAGAATTCTCTTGTCAGCCTTTGTGATGTTTAAGTGCTTTGCGTCACTGTTAAGAGCGTAGATCTTTGCACCTGAGATTCCCTTTTCCTTCATCCAAGAAACAATGTTGCATCCTGCACCTCCAACTCCAAATACGCTTATTTGAGGAATCGCTTCTTTCGCGATGTCTTCTATCGATTTCTCGGATAAAGCTTGATTCACTATTTCTTCTATGTTTCCACCCAAATTTTATTCCTCCGACACATAAATTAACTATAAGCTTAATTTCTAATTATAATTATGTGAATATAAAGCTTTCCTAAGGTTACCTTAGTATATTCTTTTATATATCAAAGGATATATAAAAGAATATACCTACATAATATACTGACAGAGTCTTAAGGAATACTTAACTTTACATTAAAGGACGCTGATCTCACAAATTTAGGATAAATACTGATAACTCTTATATATCTAAACGGACAATTTTTCTGGGAAGAGTTATGAGCGAAAAAGACTATGAAGAGATCGTAGTCAAACTCGCAGTATCAAATGACTACTTAAAGAAGCTTGAGCAGCTAATAGACGTGAAGAGAATATTCTCGAGTAGAGCTGAAGCCTTTAGAAGAGCACTTGAGCTTTTATTTGAAAAATACAAGGATACATTGGATGAAAGTCAGCCCTAACAGCATCTTTTTTATACTCTCATAGCATGTCGGCAGGCCATTGCATAGCTATAAGTGAGCGTGGAGGTCGGTCAATCCGCCCTATTTTTAAAACTTTTAAATAATATGAGGTGCACACAGAAATCTCAAGGAGGATGATTGTGAGATGAGAAAAATTCCCGTGGCATTGCAGCTTTATTCCGTCCGTGAAGATTGTTCACGTGACCTTTATGGAACGCTTGAGGCAGTAGCGAATATGGGATATGACGGCGTAGAGTTCGCTGGATATTATGGTCGAACTGCTGAAGAATTAAAGGAGATTCTTGACGATTTAGGTTTGAAAGTTGCTGGAAGTCATGTGGGAATCAACACGTTGATGGGAGATGATCTTGAAAAAACCATAAGCTTCAACAAAACTCTCGGCAATAAGTACTTGATCGTGCCGGCGCTTCCGGAGAAGATGAGAGAGACAAAAAACGCGTGGATTGAGACAGCTCGATTAATGAATAA
>CAZEGS010000096.1:0-4744 GCA_964512445.1 uncultured Candidatus Bathyarchaeia archaeon | reverse complement strand
CCATATAAATCCTTATCATCATAGCAGTTACGGAAAGTTTCAGTATAGAAGCAAGGGTGGCTCAAAAGCTTGGTACTTCAACATCCCTCTCATTTCTGATGAGACAGATCCAATCATCGCCACCCAAAAATAACATTTTGGAAATAAAACAATATAAAGGATTCCGGGAGTCTCGATACCTTATTCGTAAAGGCGATCTTCGGGGAATATTCGCGTAACGTTTTTCAATGGCGCTCTACAAAAGTAAAAGGGCCTATGGAGTGATTTTTATGCAGTATCGAACGCTTGGAAAAACGGGACTAAAGGTTTCAGTGATAGGGTTTGGAACCATAAAGTTCCCGCAGATAAGCGAAAAGCAAGCCTCTGAGGCTATTAATCGTGCACTCGATCTCGGAATAAACTTCATTGATACCGCCCGAAACTATGGGGACAGCGAACATAAGATTGGAATTGCCATTAAGGAACGACGCGACGAGTGTTATATTGCAACTAAAACCAGCTCTCGATCTTATGAGGGGGCGATGAAAGATCTTGAGGCGAGCCTGAGAGAGCTCCAGACGGATCATATTGATCTTTGGCAGCTTCATAATGTATGTGACATGCAAAAATGGAGAGAGGTAACTGCGCCTGGAGGTGCGTTGGAAGCTGCGAGACAGGCTAAAGAAGAAGGAAAAGTTGATCATATCGGGATATCTTTCCATCGAGCATTAGATGTGATGAGAGAAGCAATTAAATGCGGAGAATTTGAGACAATTATGGTTCTTTATAATCCGCTCGATGAGGAGAATACTGGACGCGAAATAATCCCTTTGGCGCATAAACATAATGTAGGCGTAATAGTAATGAAGCCTCTTTCTGGAGGAACATTGGCTCTTTCTCTTTCTGATGAGGAAAGAGAGGAAAAGCATCGTTCCTCAAATGGCGAATGGTTCGACCCGATTGTCCGCGGATGCCTCCGATACGTCATCTCAAATCCAGCGGTCAGTACGGTGATTCCTGGAATGAGATTTACATGGGAAGTTGAAGAGAACGTGAAGGCGGCGGATATGCCTCCCATGACTGAAGAAGAGAAGGATGCTTTGATACGTGAAATCGGCAAACTTAGGAAGACCTACAAATATAGTCAAGAATGCCTGAGGTGCGGGTACTGCCTTAAAGTCTGCCCACAGAACATTCAAATTCCGGAAGTCTTCCGGGCCGTTTATGTCTATAAGGGATATCCTGAAGAAACACGTCACATGGGAATCGAGATCTATAAGGCTTTAGATCCGTCGCCAGAGGAATGTATAGAATGTAGAAGCTGCGTCGAGGAATGTCCGGCTGGAATCGATATTCCAGAGAGACTGAAGGAAGCTGTCGAATTCTTCAAGCAAGTAATCGGTAAACCATAAGGAGCAAGAAGTATTCTAAATAAGGAATTGCATAAAGTTTGGTGGAGAAACTTGTCAAGAGGTCTATGACCTTGGATGTTTTTGAGGCGATTAAGACGAGAAGAAGCATACGAGCCTTTACCCGAGAAGAAGTTTCAGACAGAGAGATTGAAACAATTCTGGATGCCGCTAGATGGGCACCTTCCGCCGGAAACATTCAACCATGGATATTCATAGTTGTGAAGAATCCGGAGACAAAGAGGCGGCTCAGCAAAGCGGCTTTGGATCAGTTTTTCATTGCTGAGGCACCTGTTGTTATAGTTGTCTGTGCCGACCAGGAAAGATCTGGAATGGGTTATGGAACTCGAGGAATCAGCCTATATTGTATACAGGACACGGCGGCCGCTACTCAAAACCTTCTCTTAGCGACTCATGCATTGGGGTTGGGAGCATGTTGGGTGGGAGCTTTCGATGAGGAAGAAGTAAAACTAATCTTAAGAATCCCTGAGGGTGTTAGGCCAGTCGCTATTGTTCCAATAGGGCATCCAGCTGAGAAGCCTAGGATGATCTCTAAACGATCGCTCAGCGAAATTGTTCGTCGCGAAACCTTTTAGCCGTGTTGTAGGAAAATTTATCTGCTTACATTTTCTTCTTTTGTCTGTACTCCGAGGCTGTCCATATGACCAAAATTATGGAATAATTTATACCTTCGAATTGAGAGAAAAATATCTTCATTATTGTCTTGCCGTCTTAATTACAACATACCTGATTAGATGGGGCTTAAAATATGCCTGATATTCTCGTCCAATTGATGCCCGTGGTTGTGGCGGGCCTTCTCGGAATATCGATTCTCTATTCTATTCTTTCACGTCGACGTGCAATGAAGAGATACCTTTACTACTCTGCTTTTGACCCTATATTTGCAAACCTTGGTTTTCTCTTTCAATTTTCAGGACTCCTTCTAGTTCCTCCGATTATCTACGCGTATTATCTTCAGGAATTCAGAGGTGGAGCCGCGATATCCCTATCTTGCGCCACATTTTTGTTTCTAGGTCTTCTCTTGAGCCTTTTCTTTGAGCCTAAGATGCTTGATTTAAAACAATCATGCGTACTTTTCGTCCTATACTACTTGTGTGTCCCGTTAATCATTTCCATTCAGTTTCTATATTTGGGAGTCTTTGCAGGAAGCTTCTTTGATCAGCTCCTAAATAGCTGGTTCGAGGCGTCATCAGCAATCTCAACAACGGGATTTACACTTTTAGAGGGGGGAACGTTACCTAAGTCTCTAGTCCTAGCTAGGGCGATAACTGAATGGAACGGGGGAATAGGCATAATTTTTCTATTGCTTTCCTCTTTCTATCCTGGTTTGGCGCTCTCCCAATATGGGAAGGCGTTAGGAATAGAGAGACTCGCTGAGGATTATAAGTTCTCGTTCACGATGGTTCTCTTAGTTTATGCAATTTATACGATAATATTTTCGACGTTTCTGCTTTTTCTAGGCTTAGATCCCTTTACAGCTATTCATACAGTTCTCGCCGTATATTCAACAACCGGCCTTACAATAGTTGATGTTCAGACACTTCATTTCTCAGTACAATTAGTCATCGCCATTATGATGATCGTTTCAGCTCTGAGTTTCTCCCTTCATCTGAAAATCTTTTCTATTTTATTTAGTGCTGACTGGAAATCGTTACTGAGAGGCAGATTAAGAAGATTCACTTCATCTCTGTTAGAAACTAGTCTGAGACCAGTTTTAACAGGCGAGACAAAGCTTCAAATAATTCTTATAATCTCCTTTACTGCTGTATATTGGCTTGTAACAAATCTCGATCTGTTCAGCTCTTTTCTTCATGTGCTTAGCTCATCAGCCTCGGTAGGTCTGAACATCATCAATCCTGATGAAATGAGCGAGATAGGCAAAATAATCTTGATAATTGCGATGTTGATAGGAGCCTCATCCTTCTCTATAGGAGGAGGTATAAGAGTTTATCGCCTCTATATCCTTGGAAAAGTTCTCGTGAAGCTACCTCACATATTTCTGGTCGGTGAGAATCCTAGAATTAAGATTAACGGTAGAGAGCTTGAAATCTCTGAGATAATGGTTCATTTGGCGGTCATCTTCCTATTCGCTATATTAACGTTTCTATCTTCTATTTTTCTGTGTAGTTTTGGATACTCGCTTACAGACGCTTTATTTGAGAGCGCCTCAGCCATTTCAACTACTGGAAATATGACCGTGGAAATTACGCAGAATGCATATAGCCTCCATAAATTATTGCTGGTTGTGCTGATGCTTCTCGGAAGAATCGAGATCCTTCCAGTTTTCGCTATTTTATCTGGTACTGCAAAACCAGAACAGCAAGGTTAAATTGAGGAGACTCACGGAGCATCCATCCGAATTAGAGTTTGATTCTTATAGCAAAGACTTTTCTTAAAGATCAAAAATATTAAAGAATACGTTTCTGTCCTCTTATATGAAAGATGCTCGGTGTCTTGTAATATGGACGTAATTAACGTAGCGTTTCCCTTCACCCTCCCATCTAAAGATAGAAAGATTCCGTTAAAAGAGAGAATTGAGCTAGCTGCGATTTTCTCTTTGGCGGAGCTGACGAGGGATAAGGGAGGGGGCTTAATCTCCAAAAAGCCTGCAGAGACCATATTATTCATCTCTAAAGTTTACTATCCGCTCTGGTTTATCCCTTGGAAACGGAGAACCTTGATCTTTGACGGTTTTAATATGAATAGCCATACGATATCATTTGATATTTTCCCAGACACCAACATCTTTATTCAAGAAATGAAGGGAAGTTCAAGCAAGCTTGAGACGTATTCTGCCTTTCTTTCACATAATTTGGACTATTTTAAGAAAATCTCCGGAAGGGGACGAAAGGTCATAAAAGGCCTAATTATGGACTCCAATTTGATGGAGGATCTTTTTTCACTTTTCCGTAGAGCTAAGCGTATCAAGGAGCCCTTAGAAAAGATTCCTTTGCCTCTTATAATGGATCGATCGGCCGTTAAGAATTCTATTAAGGAGCTCCAAAACTTCGAAAGAGCATTGGAGGAAGATGTGAAAAGACTAAACAGAATTGCTGAGATCTTAATGAAGACGACTCAGAGACATATTGAAGCAGTCACTGCCGAGATTGAAAAGATCAAAAAACAGAGTGAGATCAAGATTGACAATTTAATGTCTAGGATAGCGAAGAAAACGGAGGAGACCAGAAAGGCCTATGATAAAAAGATCGTTGAGGTAACTAGAGATGCTAATCAGAAAATTCAAGAGCTAAGTGAAGAGCATGCAAAGCTGCAGGCTAGTAGGGATCATCTGAAAAATTATGTGGAGCAATGTAAAAACGAGATTTCTGCTGCTC
>CAZEGS010000095.1:0-4751 GCA_964512445.1 uncultured Candidatus Bathyarchaeia archaeon | reverse complement strand
TTTTTTCTCGTGCATGGAAAAACCAGATCATACGATGCGTATAAACCATAGAACAGAATCCATAAACCGAGAGAGCTAAAAAGCATTTTTCTTGTCGTCAAGAATCGTTTAGAACCTCATTTATGGATCAATTCATAATCGAATCTTGTCAGCCTCTCTGGCCCTTCAGAATTTATCAGGTAGGTATCTTCAAACTTTATTGTTCCAACATTTGGGATTGTTAAGGGCGCATGAATAGCCGCCAAAGTCATATTCTCCCTTACCTCGTATTGGCGGTGAGGGCCAACAATAGTTGTTATCGGATCTTCCTCGGGCAACAAGCCTACTCCATGAGTAAATCCGACCACATAGTAATCCATGTATCCTTCACCTTCAAGAACTCTTCCAATCATATTTTGAACTTCGATAAGCTTAACTCCAGGCTTCAGATTCTCCTCAACCATCCGATGCGTCTTCATAAATGTTTCATAAGCCCTTCTTTTCTCGCCGGATAAGCCTCCTAAAAAGACCGTTCTTGTCAAATTACTGTAATATCCATTATAGTCTGCGGATATAACTATCTCAACAGTATCTCCAGAATTTATCTTCTTCCAGCCTCTCGGCTCCGCATGAACCCTAGGCCTCGGACCAGCCGTAACGTAGATATGCGGATGCTCCGCTCCTCTACGCATCATCTCAGCGGTTGCTTCCGCAGCTACCTCCAGCTCGCTTTTTCCAACATCCAAAACATCTATGACTCTTCGCATCCCAGACTCAGCAATCCTTGAAGCTTGCTTTATAGCCTCTATCTCCACAGAATCCTTAATCATCCTCAACTCCATGATCAACGAGTGAACATCCACAACCTCTACACGAGCATTCAATTTTTTGAATAGTTCAAAGAATATGACGTAGGAATCCCTTTCGAGACTATAGTCGAACCCAACTCTCTTATATGCAGAATCCCCTATCGTTCCACTAACATTCCTCATCAGCTCCTCAGCTCTCATGTAAGTCTTGACATTCCTAATCCAGCTCTTCTCCATAAATTCTTCAGCCTCATACTTGAAAATGAAAGCTATAGGATCACCTTCAGCCGGAATCAAAAGAGCAGGCCTAAGCCACTTCACACCGGCAAAATAGATGAAGGAAGAGAGAGTCCTAATCATAGATGCATCTATGCCATTCTCCCTCATAGAACACTGGAATCTTTCAATCCTTCCCCTAAAAATCTTCTCACTAAACATTTAATAGCCCTACCTAAACTTCACAAGGTTTCTATAAATCCTCCCTTTAAAGGATTATCTAAAGGAAATACCTGCTAAAAGCCTACTTCAGAACTGAATGTTACAAGGCCTTATTGCCATCTCAACTAAACGTCGATGAGATCCTGTCTCCGACCAAGTGAGCTATACTCGCGACTACCAATGCTATAACAAGATGTTCTCCTATAACCTTCTAAGGCTTTCTCTTCTGCTCCTTAGCAGAGCTGAGACTTATAAGACTTAGAATCAGTACTCCCAAAATACACTTGCGATTATCGCTGTAGAAAGTTCTAAAAGCACAACCGAAACTTCGAAACTGAAACTCTAAATTATGGGAACCGCTCTAGAATATGAAAGTTCGATGTGTCTACTCAAGATTTACTTAGAGGAGAATGGATCACGCAGATTAATCGCTGAGGATATAGCCTCAATCATTAAGAAGAACGGAGAAATCAGAATTAGAAACTTAAATTTCGAAGAGAAAAAATTAAAGAATGTTGAGATCGTAGAGATCGATGCATTAAACTCTATTCTTCTTCTAAGAAGAAAAAGCGGTGACATAGAAAAATCCTAACCAGCCACTAGATCCTTTGAGGAAGACTCTTTTGATGCATCTTCACAGCCGCATAAAAGAATACGACCGTAAATACTAAAAGCACTGTTATATCCAAAGCCAGCGGAATCTGGCTGATTCCCTGCATTGAGAATCTCGCTAAGTCTACAAAGTAGGTTAAGGGAGAAAGATAGGCAACTATCCTGCCCCAGAATGGCATAGACTCAAGTGGTATGAAGACTCCACTTATAAAGACTAGTGGAAGCTTAACTACCGAGGAGAGCATCATAACAGTTGCAGGAGTATCTGAAGGCGGAGATGATAGGAGAGCGCCAAGAGAGGAGAAACAGAACGAAGAGACCAAAATGCCAAAAAGCATTACTGAAGGATTGAGAAGAGAAGCTCCAACCAACATACCAGCCAAAATGGGAATCACAGATATGAATATACCGAAAATTGCGGATGCCAATACGTCTCCCAAGATTATCGTTGCAACAGTTACAGGCGCAGAGAAGAGCCTTTCAAGCGTCCTCATACGCGTCTCCCAAGGCGCAACTACTGGAACAACTGATGTTGAGGTAAAAAACAGCGCCATTCCAACAATGCCTGGAATAAGAAAGTCTAGAGGCATCTCCCTCCCAATCGAAAAGGCCAAGAACAGAAAGAGGGGAAATAAAAGGCCAAATATTATGACCGGCCCCTTAAAATAGTATATACGCACATCCTTTTTGCATATAGCAATAGATCTTCTGAACTGATGAATAATAACACTTCTTGAACGATACATGGCTAACTAATCCTCCTTTCCCCTGTTATTTTAAGAAAGACATCCTCAAGTGTAGGAGCAAGAATCTGCAGCCACGTGATCTCACAGTTCTTCTGCCTCTTAAAATCAACAATCTCCTCCACCAAATTGAATGGAGAATCAGTATAAAGACGAAATATCTTACCGACTCTTTTAGCCTCTCTAACATATCGAAGACTTAAAAGATCCTTCATATCGACAATATTGCTAAAGGAAACCTCGACACATTGAAGCTCCCTCATTATTCCCCTCAGCTTCTCAGGAGTATCAATAGCAGCTATTCTACCATGATTAATTATTGCAATTCTATCGCAGAGCTGGCTTGCCTCCTCCATATTATGCGTTGTTAAGAAGACAGTAACGCCATTCTCATTCAAGTCTCGAAGCATCTCCCGGATAAGATGAGCACTCTGAATATCCAATCCAACAGTAGGCTCATCAAGAAAAAGCATCTCAGGATCATTAATCAGAGCCATGCACAGCAGAAGCCTCTGCCTCATGCCCTTTGAAAGCCTCCTAGCCTTCGTATCCCGCCTATCATACAGGTTCAACTCACGCAGAAGCCTCTCAGCATTTTTACGCCTCTTATCTTTAGGTATCTCGTAAAGCTCACCCATGAACATAAGATTCTGCCAGACTGAAAGATCAACATACACATTCGCCATCTCGGGAACAATCCCCATAAGCTGCCTAGCTTCAACGATCTCTCTCCGCACATCATAACCCATAATGGATGCTGTTCCCTCATCAGGCCTAATTATCCCCGTAAGCATCCTTATCGTAGTCGTCTTACCAGCGCCATTTGGGCCTAGAAAACCGAAAAATTCGCCCTTCTCCACCTCAAAACTCACATGATCAACAGCTACAAGCTCCCCATATCTCTTCGTCAAATTCGTTGCAACTATAGCTTCATCCATAAAACCATCCCCCGCTATGCTTCATCCGGTGTGCCGAGAAGGCTTATCCTTATCTCCATAGTTTTTAACCTCCAAACCTTCTCTGGAGCTCCACCTCCAGCCTCACGATACATAGCCAACTCGATAATGCCAGCCTTTTCAAGCTCAGAAAGATGATAATAAAGCCCGGACCTAGAAAGACTCTCCTTGGAATTCTTTAACTCCTCAAAAATCTCTCCAGTACTCTTCTCGCCATCCCCAATTATGCCTATTATCGCCCACCTTATCGGACAGTGAAGAGCTCGAAAATACTTCTGAAACCTAGCAAAACCCTTCGAGCTATAACAACAATCATAGCTGCACATTTTTTGTTCATTATTTCAAAATAAATACATTATTATAAAATTTTTTGTAATATTACAATTATTTTTGAGCCTCTAAAACATCCTTTTTCATACGACTAGAGAACATTTCATACTTCTCTAAATCTTTTCTCCTCCATCCATAATATTGAATTGGGCAAATTTGGGGGCTATAACCATTTACTTTCCTCTAGCCTTTTGAAGGCCTCCCTATATATGGCTAACTTAGTCTGGTTTCTTGTTTCTCCCATCTTCCCATCATCCTCAATGACCTTTTGAACAGCCTCAGTAAATTGCTCCGCCATCCTATCTATCTTTTCGTCAGATATCGGCCCGCGGATATTCTTAGCACAGAGATACGCGATTACAGCGTCCTTGCTGGATTCTAAAGTCTCTCCTCGAATCTTCTTTGAAGACTTGCCGTAGTGACCAATCATGACAGAGGCTTTAGCTCGATAGTATTTTTCTTCTATTCCGTACGCATTAACCTTCTTCTTCGACAGGACTATCAAGTCTCTGTTTAGAAGAACGCGTAGGTGATACCACACTGAACGCTTCGAGATTCCAAGTTCTTTTGCGATCTGCGTGAGAGTCATATCCTTATCTGATAGCAGTCTGAGGATCTGCTTCCGCGTAGGTTCGTTGAGTATTTCTATCTTTTCAGGATCGTCTACAAGCATGATAGATGCAGGCTTAATCATCTCTTTTGATCCCCAAAAAATTTATATTTTATTTTTGAAATATAAGAATACCGATTTCAAATTTGTAACCGGTGAAAAAAATATAAAAGCCTTTTATGAGGAGAATGCAAAGATGAGCGAGATTAGAGTAGCGATTGCGGGAATTGGCAATTGCGCCTCAGCGTTAGTACAGGGAGTCCACTACTATCGA
>CAZEGS010000094.1:0-4756 GCA_964512445.1 uncultured Candidatus Bathyarchaeia archaeon | reverse complement strand
AATGTAGTAGTAATAACCTCCAAGAATCTTCTCTCAGTGGCTTTCTACACTCGCCAAATTATAATCTAACGCAAGACGTGCCTAACGATTCCGAACGCTGATCTTCATCGAGTGTTCAAAGAATGATCCCTTAAACATCGGTTCAACCATATCTAAATAGGTGGAGGGATCAGTCTCTTCTACAACGCCATTTTCAACGTCAAGCACATAAACCGCATGTATTCTCGCGTTTCTTATCTCTTCAAGACTTACTGGAGGATTGCTATAGTACAGATCACATAAAGCCTTGATACTCTCTATTTCATCCTCTTTTCTGGCTCTAGGCGGCTCGAGGAGTGCAGGTGGGATGGGCATCGCGTAATGCGGCGGGACAGCAAGCCCGAACTTCTCAGCATAGCCGCTGTAACGGGTTATTTTGCTCGCAATTCTTGCCTTTATATAAGTCATGGGATTTAATGCATGTTCGGGTGGAACAAATCCTGTTTCAACCTCTACTATTAAAGCGCCAAAACCTTTTTGAGCGTATATGTCGCATGAAAGTCCGTCAAGAACTCTTTCTAGCTCAACATAATAACCAGCCGAGACTAAATATTTAGCGCAGACAAGCTCCATAACTGAGTGATTTATCTTAACAAGATTTTTCTTGTGTAAATCTATGAGGGATTTTCCTAGTCTTCTTATCTCTTTAGAGATGTAATCTTCCTCATCCATGCACAGCTTATTTACCAGCCATGTTATGTCTCTTTCGAATTTACTCAAAGGCCTGATCCTTCCATACTCTATACAGAATATTAGATAATTAAATTTAAGATTTTGTGTTTACTGAAAATTTATGGAAAATAAGCCAGCCTAATCGATTCTAAACCATAATGTCGGCATGCATGATTAATATCTGAAGAACTTTTAACGTTTTATACGTGAAAGAAAAATTAGCTGAAAATCAAGAAAATAAACATGGAGAACAGACATATTTAGCAGAACGGCTCTTTTCGAAGCGGAAATAAAGATTCGAGTTAAACTCTTCATTCTTCAAAATCCAGAGTACAAAATAGTTTAATTACCTGTGCAAAATCCTTATATAACTCTAAAGAAAGAATAATAAATCCCAAGCCGGGAAGCAAGCCTTACGTGCTACATTGAAGCAATGAGCATGTCATCCGATACCAGTTGAAGGGTGGCATGCGTTAAAGACATTGCTTCAATGGACTGGTAGCACGTAGGCGCATGCGTTCAGACACGCGCAGCTATACGAAACAGCTGAAGTATAGTGTGTGGTGTCTGAACGGGCTGGACATGCGCCGTAAAGGCTTAGACCCGGCTTGGAATTTTCATAAATTTTAAAATTTATGAGAATATTTCATCTCAGGATCTATATTTGATGGATGCTGCTTAGTTTTCTATTCTTTTTAGTTGGCTGTGATACATCTCAACTATTTCTTTTACTGTTGTTGCGTCTTCTGCGGATTTGTCAAGACGGTATCTTCCTGTGAATCGGGGGAATCTGATGGCTAATCCGCTTTTTTCTCTTATTACTCCCGCGGCGCATGTATGAACCGGGCTGAGAGTGATCTCGGCGCCTATCACTTCTATGACTACTTTTGGTTCAAACCAGACGTCTGCATCCATCTTCGATTTAACCCTAGCATGCTTATGTTGGATTCTGTGAGGCTCCAGCATCTTCGGAATCTTTTCAAGATCCTCATCGGTAAATCCGGATCCGCATTTACATACAGTCTCGTAGACGTCTTCTTCCGGATTGTAGGCTGCTAGAAGCAATGCACCGTAGGTTCCTGCTCTTTTCCCTCTTCCGTGAAAGGCGCCGACAACGACTAAGTCGACAGTGTCCGTCATCTCGCTCTTATAGTCTCGTTTATATTTTATCCATAACCAGCCTCGTGATCCTGCTTGATATATAGAGTCATCACTTATAGACTTGCAAACAAGTCCTTCACAACCCTTTTCAATTGCCTCTTGGAAAAATGCTTCCAATTCCTGCGGATCGTCAGTTAGTAAGTATTTAGCTATTTGAACTCGATCGCTGGCGCCAACGATCTCCTTTAATATTTCATGACGGACAGGATATGGTTCGAGAGTTAGATCTCTGCCATCTACGTATAAAACGTCAAACACGAAAAGGGAGACCGGATATTCTTCTATCGCCTTTTGAATATCATATTTTCTTCTTCTATGCATGAGCTCCTGAAAGGGCCTCATCTCTCCAGTTTCAAGATCGACAGAAACGCACTCTGCCTCTATAATCGCAGTTTCGGGCTTAATATGCTCTCTGATAAGTTTGACAGCGTCTGGAAATTGAGTAGTTATATTCTCGAGTCTACGAGAGAATAGAAGAACCTCTTTACCATTCTTGTGAGCTTGGATTCGTTCTCCATCATACTTATACTCAGCTATGCATTTTCCACCAAGCTTTTCAAGAATCTTCTCGGGAGAACTTAATCGCTCAGCCAGCATGGGTCTCACAGGCTTGCCAACCGAGACCTTAAGATTCTTGAGGCCTTCAACCCCCCTCTCCGCAACTATCTTTGCAACCTGGCCTAGATCTGAAGATACATTGTATGCTCTTTCCAAGATTGGCCTTGCCTCTTTGCCTCCTCCAAACGCTATTGCCAACGCGTCGAGAACGGTCATGTCCGCTATTCCAAGACGAAGCTTGCCTGTGAGAGTCCTAATCACATACTTTGCCTCTTTAGGCTCAGCATCTGATAGGATTCCTGATAGAAGAGCTATCTTCTGATCTACAGAGCCGGATCCTGAGGCTCTAGCTATCTTATCAAGAGTTTGATAGACTCTTTCAACGGTTAGAGGCTGTTGGAAGAATGTGGCTTGAAGCTTTTTCTCCAAAAATTTTTGAGCTGTCTCGCCTAAATCTCCCGTCCTTCTGAGATCCTCCTCTATCTCCTTAGTACTTCTTCCAGCAGCTCTTGCTACGGCCTTTATTGCTAGTTTCTCTGCCATGCCAATCTCGATTCCCATAAAGTCGGGATATAACTTTCCTTGTGTTAAGTAGACGACTTTGTCGATGAGATTCTTGGGAGTTTTCTTAAACAGTTCAACAAGATAGTCCGTCATCTCAAGCCTCTTTGTCGTTTCCTCGATCTGCTCGTAGACATTAGCAACTAACAAGTATCTCAATGATAATCTCCCAAAAGTAGAATAATGAATTAAAAGATATAAGTTAAACGCGATACTTCTGAAGAAGTGGGAGAAGATTAGGTCTTAACTTTCACTCCGCATCTAGGGCAATAAATAGCATCTGGAGGCAGTTTCTGTCCGCATTTAAAACAGTATTTAGGATAATATTTGGAAACATTCTGGATTTCTGGTTCAGATGATCGTGGTAGAGGAAAGTTTGGCGGGTATGGCTTCCGCATAACTACAAACCATTCTTCCGCGCTTAGCGAGTAATATAGATAAGTAAGAGCAATCGGCTGCAGCGGCCTCGCTACAGCTATTGCTACACCTATAATGACAAATCTAATATAGCCTTCCATCATCATGATATGGCTACTTACAATCTCTCCGATTATTCCCGCTGAGACTGTTAGAACAAATGTGAATAACAGTATTGAAAATGTTCGCCACTGATTTCTAGATACTAGACTCTTGCTTCTTCGAAGGCTTTGGAAAGTGCCGGTTCTCTCGATAATTATGACCGGTATTGCCAAACTGAAGATAACAGCCATAATTATCCCTGGGAGAACAAGTAGGATAAACCCGAGAATTATCAGGAGCCCTCTTATCATTCCTGTTGATGCGAGTGAGGGAGCCTTTGAGGCTACCGTTTCCAGCGTAGAAGTTAGACTTGGAGATCTTTTTTCCAACAGATCTGAAAGGTATTTGATGGTTAGGGCATCTGGTATAGTGTCTATTATCCAGCCTATCAGAATGAAGATCGAGATCATCGGAATCGCTAAGGTCAAGTAGTTGATGAGTTGTATGAGAAGGTTCTCCGTGAAGCCTAACTGTATCTGGTATTGTGGAATCATATCGAAAGCGAATCTCCATAATATACTCTTTATCAGACTGGTTATCATGAATGGAATGAAAAAGACGCTGAATCTCTCACTGTAAGATTCGAGAGACCTCACAAGTATTTCCTTGGCAGACATTACAGAAGAGTAATTGAAATTCGACATTTCCCTGACTATCCTTTTCGCAGATATTTCTCTTTTACGCTGTTTATAAATCTGACAAATTTGCGGAAAGTAAAGCTTCGAGAATTGAGAAAATATCATGTTGCTTTTCCCGTTTAAAAAAGAAGATGCTATACGTACGAATGGAATTATGGCTCCGAAAAAGGTTTATAGGATATTTAATCCTACAACCATAATGGAGACGATTTTGACTCTGATAAGAGCTGACTGAAACATGGGTGTGAACCTAGGGGATATAGTTCCCAAGACAAAGGTTGATTTGAAGTCTTTGAACGGAAAGGTTGTTGCAATCGATGCGTATAATGCCCTTTATCAGTTTCTCGCAATTATAAGACAGCCTGATGGGACCCCTCTCAAGGATCACACTGGAAAAATAACAAGTCACCTAAGCGGTCTATTCTATAGAACATGCAATCTGCTGGAGCTGGGGATAAAACCGATTTATGTTTTTGACGGCACTCCTCCAGAGATGAAAGAGGCGGAGATCAAGAGGAGATCCAAGATTAAAGAGGAGGCACAAGTGAAGTATGAGAAGGCTTTAAAAGAGGGTAGGATCGAAGAGGCTCGAATGTATGCTCAGATGA
>CAZEGS010000093.1:0-4811 GCA_964512445.1 uncultured Candidatus Bathyarchaeia archaeon | reverse complement strand
CTCATTTATTTCCTTTTGATATTCTTCAACCCGTAGCTCCTCTACATCCTTCACTTTGACAGGCTTATTAAGCATAGATGACTCATAGAAACCTAATGGTATGGCCATATCTCTGTATCCTTCCCATCCATCTACCTCCGGCTTCCTTCCCTCAGTGATCGCAACATAAAAATCGTATAGTTCTATCGCGAATGTATCGGTTGATCCGACTGGGAAAAGCCTTTTCAGCTCATTCTTATCCATGTGGCTTTTCATATCTTCAAGCAGATTCGATATAGATTTAACTTCTACGCATCCTTTTCTTTGGAGATGTAATCCGTCGTTTGAGAGTGCTCCTTTTGAACCATATAAAATGTGCATCCATAATGGTTTTGCTGGCGCAGCCCTGGTCCAAAGCCACTGTGAATAAATGTCGCCTTCATATCGAATGATAGCCATCGTCATATCATCAACCGTAACTTTTACTCCTTCCTTCAAAGGATCGAAGGTATGTGTCATCGCGAATACCTCGACTGCTTCCCTTCCAAGCTGGTAACGATCAAGATCTGCCCAGTGAACTCCACCGTCAAATACCCAGCTACCCCCGGCGAGAAGCTTCTTCTCTCTCCATCCCCAGGGCCTCGGTCCCCATCCAGCCGCTATCCAGAGGATCATACGTGGATCTCCTATAAGCCCTTCACTTACAGCCCACTGAACAGCCCGTTCATTTGGAGCCCTCCTATAATTTTCAGCGACTGCTAATACCTTGCCTGAAGACTCCGCTTTCCGAAGTATGGATCTTCCAGCCCTCATCGTTATTGCTAATGGCTTCTCTATGAGGACGTGAAGCCCCCTATCTAAACATTGGCATGCAACTGTATGATGGATGTGATGTGGTAAGCAGATATCTACGGCATCTATGCTTTCTTCCTTGAGCATTTCGTCGAGATCCGAGTAGACGTCGGGTTTCGTCTCCTGAAAACCTTCTATGGCCTTCGCCTTCGATTTTGCATTATCGATTGAAACGTCACAGAGAGCTTTTATCTCGAATATCCTTAACCCTCGAGAATAAAGGTCGCGATATCCTCCAACATGTGCGTTTGCTATGCCGCCGCATCCGATCAAGGCTATTTCTACTTTCTCCAATACTCAGCGCCATCCCATATGTGAAATGGAATATTCTTCACTATTTACCATAAAAAAATTATGCATCTTTTTCAGATCGAAGGGTTAAGGAAGTTCTTATCCGAAGTTATTTAGAGACAAATCGATTTAGATATGCCCGATGTTTACTGAAGGTTCTTCTTAAAGATAGACTTACCTCATTCTGAATCTTTTGTAATTCTTTATAGATGCTAACATTGGAGGGTTTTGGAGAGACAAGTGTTTCTTCATCTATCTCTACAAACTGATCAGTTATTTCCTGAATGCTTATCTTCTCTCCATTATATCTGCGGTATGTCCACATGGCCTGCAGAGCGGCGCCATATGCGGCTCCCTCATCGATTTTTAAGCAGACAACATCTACGCCGAATATGTCGGCGGCTATCTGGCGCCAAGCCCTATTTTTTGAGCCTCCCCCCGTAAGCCTGATCTGAGAGGGCTTTATTCCAAGCTCCTTCATTCTATTTAATCCATAATTCATTCCGAGTGTAACTCCCTCCATTGCAGCTCTAGCCAGATGGGCAACATTGAATGTTTTGCTATTGAGGCCGAAGAAGACTCCGGTGCCGTCAGGAACATTAGGTGTTCGTTCCCCTTCAAAATATGGTAGTAGGATAAGCCCATCTGAACCGGGCGGAGCCTTTAAAACAGCCTCGGTCAATTCTTCATGGGACATTCTGAAGAGGTTTCTAACAAACTCGGTTGCTACAGTTACGTTCATAGTGCAGAGGAGAGGTAGCCAAGCATTTGTTGAGTCGCAGAAGGCAGCGATCTCCCCCTCTGGATCAATGATTGGGACGTCGGAGTATGCGTATATTGTGCCTGATGTGCCGAAGCTAGCAGTAACTATTCCATTACGTGTGTTTCCTGTTCCGATAGCGCCCATCATGTTATCTCCTCCTCCAGCGCTGACGAGTACATCCTCTCTAAACCCGAATTCTTCTGCTATTGTTTTTCGTATCTTGCCCGCTGGCTTATCTGAGGGTTGTAGAGGTGGAAGCTTCTCTTTCAAGTTTGGATCGATAATCTCCAGAATCTTATCACACCAGCTTCTAGTTCTAACGTTCATGAGAGCTGTGCCTGAGGCGTCTCCATACTCCATCACTTTATTTCCAGTCAAGTAAAAGTTCAAATAGTCATGTGGAAGAAGAACCGTTGCGAGCTTAGAATAATTCTCAGGTTCGTGCCGCTTCAACCATAGAATCTTTGGAGCGGTAAATCCTGGAGGGATAGTTAAGCCTAACGCGTCTATAACCGCCTTCTTCCCACCCATCCTACGGGTTAAAATCTCGCATTCCTCAATGGTGCTTGTATCATTCCAAAGTTTAACTGGTCTTATGACGTTTCCTTCAGCATCAAGCGGCACAAACCCGTGCTGCTGACCTGAAACTCCTATAGCCCGGACATATTTTGGGTTAATCTTAGATTTCCTTAGAGCCTCCCTTATAGTGTAATGCAGAGCTTCAATCCATACTTTGGGATCCTGCTCTTTATGGCCGGGAGGAAGCCCCTCAATAAGCCCGTAACTTTTTGACGCCTTTCCTAATACCTGCCCATTTTCTCCGTCTATTACCAGAGTTTTTGTACTTTGCGTTCCATTATCTATGCCGATGAAATATTGCTTCTCAACCATTCTGATCTTCCCTTTATCTAAATAACTCGACAAAAATTTTTTACTCTTTCTAAGCTCTTTAATATTGTTCCGCCATGTTCATCTCATTATCGATTCTGGAATATGAGCAGAACCTTTATGAACATGTAGATGCTCTTCCAAAATCTCCACTCTTCAATCAGATTCTTCAGTTAATTCAAACAAGAAAAATCAGATCCATACATATCGATGTGATGAGGCCGCCTCTAATACCGAACAGAATAACATTCCCAATCAAGCTTATTGAGAAGCTTTATGAGGCGCTTCACGACAAGATTCCCCTCTCCATCCATCTAATGGTGCCCCATCCAGTCTTTATAGTTGACAAGATGAATAGTTTCATTCCAAGAAACGAAAGAGATAGAAACCCGCTGATCATTCAAAGAGAATCGTTCAATTCGGAAGATGAGATTCTGGAAACGATAAATCTCCTAAGAGGACAGGGATATAATTATGTTGGAGTATGCCTTGATCTTCCCACTCCATGCGAAACCATATCTGAGAAGACGGTGGAAGCCGCAGATTTTCTCCTATTAATGACTGTGCATATGGGCCGTGGTAGACAGAAATACGTGGATGAGGGAACAAAAAAGATAATGTATTTCTCTCAACGATACCCTGAAAAGCCAATATGGGTTGACGGAGGAATAAACCCTTACACGGCGCAAAAAGCTGAGAAGGCCGGTGCAAAAGCACTTGTTGTCGGCTCATACATAACGCTGAGTGAGGATCCGAAGGAAGCCCTTCTCAGACTAGCACATAGCGTTTAATGAAGAAAAGATTATGCTGCCCTGCAATGACTATTGAAAGGCTGATTATCTCTTGTATGGAATTAGGCAGAGAAAGACCATCTTTTCTTTCCCCGTATTCATGAAATAATGTTCTTTACCCGGCGGGATGAAGACAACGTATCCCGGACCTATCCTCCATTCTCGACCTTCACAGAAGACCGTTCCCTCTCCACTTAGAATAAAGACTTCATGTTCCCAATCATGCGTGTGGCGAGGAGTATATCCGCCTGGCTCGATCTCGAAGTATCTCATTGCAAAATTTTCAGCTCCATCCTTATTGGAGATCAGCCATCTCACATGAGTTCCCTTAGCACCTTTCTCCTCAACCTTTTCCTCTGGAACCTCGGTATAATGAACTGCCTTAAACATCGGATCTTCTCTCCAACATGATAGATTAATAGCAACCAGTAGAATGTGCATGGTCTTAACTTTTTCTCTCTTTTCCCTTTCTTCTTTATGTGCAAATATTTTTTAATTTGTGATTGTCATTGTTTTGTGGCGATCGTCATGGTGGAGTTCTGGTATCGGCTTCCAGTATCAGCTGAGATCGACTATATCATGGAGTGCGGGTTGAAGGCTGAGAGGATGGGCTTCGATGGAGTGAGCAATGAGGATATTTGCCGCCAAGAACGCTGATGGATGGGTTTCGCCTTTAAGCATAGTTAATGGCAACGTTGAGGAGCATATTGCCCGTAAAAAAGAAGTGGAGAAGTACGTGGGCAACAGAAGATTTTCTAGGGGATATGCACGAGATTTAGGCCTGACGAGGTAGACTTAGACGAGATAACGGATGCATTCGAGGAGTACGCGAAGCTCGGCGTTGAATGGATCAATATTAGAGTCGACCCTGACAATGAAAACTTGAGGCTTCTAGATAAGATAAAACTATTGATAAAGAGATTAAAGACGAAACATAGAGGGTAACATCCACCGTTCTTTACCTATCAACATCCGAGCTCTTAACCGAGTATTTAAACTATTTAAAGAAATTTTTCTCGCAAAACCAAAAAAGGAAAATCTAAGACATGTAGACCCTACTTAAGCCGTGGAGGAACTTAACGATGAATTCTAAGTTAAAAATCTCAAAAACAGGGTTATAGAAGCCACTTTAAAGGAATATCCTGATATGTCACGCCGTCAGGTAGAGTTCTACGAATAGTTATCGGTAAAACTCCGCGTTTCAGCTCCTCTAAGGCTATATCGATAGGGTTCAAAAGGTTCTTTGA
>CAZEGS010000092.1:0-4881 GCA_964512445.1 uncultured Candidatus Bathyarchaeia archaeon | reverse complement strand
CAAATCAGATAAGCGTCTTCTCTTCTCTATTCAGCATCCTGATCTTTTTTGCATACGCTCTTGGAAACTTTGTTCTGGGCGGCATATTAACACAGATAGTATCGATAATTGATGGAGTTGACGGGGAGATTGCGAGGGCCAAGAACATGTGCTCAAGCATCGGCGCGGTTCTAGACTCGATATTCGACAGACTAGCAGAGATTCTGATATGCATAGGAGTAGGGCTCGGAGTCTCCACATTTAAAGAATCAAATCTAGCCTGGCTATTCGCTACCGTTGGAATCATCGGCTTTTTAATGGATACCTACATCGCAGAGTTAGTTAAATCTAGAACGAGGAGATCACTACATGAAGCAATTGAAGAAGTGGAGAAGAAGCTTAGGTTTAGCCCCTCAGATAGAGGCTTAAAACTCCTAATAATCTGCATTTTATCAGTCTTAGGATTTCCAGAATGGGGAGTCTTCTCAGTCGGAGTTCTCTCGATCATCTATGCCTTCACAAAATTCTCTCTATGGCTGATCAATATTAGGAAAGAGTGAAGCGCCTTGAAGATAGCTATGATTTCACCCTATTTTCATCCTGTAATAGGCGGAATAGAGACGTATGTTCTTGAATTGTCACGAGAGCTGATCAATCAAGGTCACGAAGTATTCGTTTTCACATCAAACAAAACGATGGCTGGCGAATACGATCTGTTCCCAAAATATGAGGAGAAAGAAGAAATAAAGATCTTCCGTTTCAAGGTATTCCCTATTACACGCGGAGTAGAATTTTGGTTCGGCTTCATTAGGAAGCTCTTAGAGATAAATCCCGACATTGTTCATGGACATAAAATCGGATTCTCAATAAATGACCTTTGCGCTTACACGTGTAGAATGAAGAAGATTCCATGTATAGCTACAACGCATGGAGTTCCATACATATCAAGCGTTCATAAAGAACCTTTCCTAAGAGACATATACTTAAGGACGGTTCCTTGCAGAACTGTAAAGCTCTTCGATCAGATAATAGCTATTTCCCCAATAGAATTACCTTGGCTTCGCAGATCAGGAGTCCCAGACGATAGATTACATATAATTTCGGGGGGAGTATCGAGGCGAATCTTCGAGGTGAGATTTGATCCTGAAGAATTCAAGGAAAAATACGGAATCGAATCGTGTATGATTCTATATCTTGGAAGATTAGCTGATAAAAAAGGGATAGATCATCTAATACGTGCAACTCCCATTCTCCTTAAAGACCTTCCAGACTTGAAGGTGGTTATCGCTGGACCTGACTGCGGAATGATGCGGAAACTGAAAAAATTAGCTTATGAATTAAGAGTGGAGAAGAACATCGTATTCACGGGACCTCTGTCTGAGAAAGAAAAGTATGCTGCAATAGCATCTTCAGAAGCACTTGTCCTTCCCAGCTCCTTTGAGGCTCAAGGGTTAGTCCTAATGGAGGCTCAAGCGTTAGGGACGCCTGTGATAGCCACTCGACAGGGAGGAGTCCCATACTTCATAAAGGATTATGAGAACGGCATTCTAATCGATTATGGCAGACCGACTCAGATAGCGGAGGCGCTGAAGAAGGTACTTAATGATGAAAAACTAGCACATAAGCTAGGAGAGACTGGGAAAAGCATCGCCAAAAAATATACATGGGACAGAATAGCCGAAAAGATACTTTCCGTATATGAAGATGCGTTGGTCTCACAGAGATAAAAAATTATCTTCTATCTCTTAGAGTCCAGCGATAACCTCCCGTAGCCTCTGTTCTTTTCACTTTTCCTTCTCTCTCAAACTCCTCTAAAACGCATCCAATAGTAACAGGCCGCGACATTCTTATCTTCTCGTATATCTGCTCTATACTTAGAGGTTTATCGGATCTTTCAAGGACCTTCCAAACGATAGCCTCAAGCTCCTCTATCCCCTTTAGACTTTCATGAATATGCTTCACCGCATTCTCTCCTCTAAGTAATGCATCATTGAAAGGCGGAAATGGATGCCCGGTTATCAATATCTTAACGGGCTCATTTAAGAGCCGACGCATAGATTCAGCATACTTCTTCGAGCTATAAAAGAGAAGGGGACGTCTTTCCCCTCGGCCTTGAACAGAATCTCCTGATATGTAGACCCCCTGCTCCACATCAATCAGGCACGAAGAACATACCGAATGTCCGGGCGTATGTAATACTCGAATCTGCCTACCATCGAGATTTAATAAGTCGCCGTCCTTGAATGTAGCGTCAACCTTAACAGATTCAAAATCAGGTTTCTCCTTTTCAGGATATAATGCAGGAAATCTTTTGTGAAGCTCCCTATTAATTAGATTGGCATCTTCTAGGTAAGGCTTCCCTGATTCATGGACGTAAACCTTACAGCCCGTCTCCTTCTTAATAACGGCTACGCCGCCGCAGTGATCAAAATGCGCATGGGTAAGTAGGATGTGAGAGATCTCTGAAGGGTCTCTTCCAATGCCTCTAAGATAAGGATAAATAGCATTTTCAGGAGAATCCGAAGTACCCACATCGATTAGAGTTATGGTTTCTCCTATAATTGCGCAGCTGCTTACGAAGTAGGTTGACCAAGGACACTTTATCAGATGTATTCCTTTAGCGATCTCCACGATCAGGCTCCTCCAAGTAACAGAGACTCTTTATTACTTAAAATTTTTAAATGATCTGAATGCGTCTCCAATCCTTTCCTCAATTTCTACAGCTACGTCGAGATCTTCTTTAGCTCCATGAGGACAGGGATCTCATATAACTGATGGCTCTTCAGCTTATCCCATAATATTCCTTTAGGTTGAGGATACTTTCTTTTGACCCTAAAGACCCTCTTTGGCGTGGATATGAGATCTACAACTAAATCATGATCTTTTCTGGGTACGCTATCAACTATCTGAAGATCATGAATGGATGTGAAGACGGGAGTTCTTTCATCTATCAATTTAAGTTCCCTTAGAATTCCATACTCGATCTCGCTGTATCCCCCTCCTTTCCCAACCCGCACGCCATCTTTAGAGACTGCCACGGAGCCCACCACGATCAGGTCGACATGCGGCAAATCTTTAAGCGGATAAATCCTTCCATACTTGAAGGCTCCTTTGATAGTTGACGCCTTCATAAAAGCATTCATTGGAATTTTATCTGGATCAAGTACAATGAAACCCTTTCGTAACTTCGGAGTAGGCATCACCAGAACTTTTCCAAATTGTAGAGCAGCTTGCCTTATCATCCTTTGAGGAGAATCCGGATTCACTTTAATTACATCGGCATTCTCAAATTCTTTCTGGCTAACTAATCTTTCCGCAGCTTTCTCAGCTCCAATAAAGTTGGGGATTCTACCTTGAATCGGCTTTGGAAATCTCGCTACCCCTCTCTTTTCAAGTATTCTCCAAACTTCTTTTCTTATCTCCTCCTTATCAAGCAAAGGCTATTCACCGAAACAAATACTCACTCTATCGGTTATTCTAGAAATATTCCCAAATGATCATGAATTTAAGAAAAATAAGCCTTATTATGATTTAAGAATTAAATTGGAAATGATTATGGAGCGTAGAAGAATGGATGTAGAACGACTAGTTATAAACGCGATTGATGAAGGAGAAGGAATACTAAGGCTGGCTCCAACATGGGTTCCAAGAGACTTTCTAACTCCTGGCGGACGGCTAAGACTCGCTTCAAACGATTTGTACGCATTAGGCGTTGAAAGAGGAGGAATCGACGAGAGATGGCTAGCCTCCACGACAAAGGCTGATAATCCAGGTGCTCCTGAGGATGAAGGTTTAAGCTATATTGTAATAGGTAAAGGCGTAGATGTAGAGAAGATACTTCTCAGAGACGCAATAAACGAAGTAGGTGAAGAGATCATTGGAAAGCATGCCATGAGAAAATATGGAGGATGGACTGTTCTAGCAAAGTTCTTCGATAATTCAATTCCTATACCCTTACATCTCCATCAAATGGAGGAGCATGCTCATGCCGTGGGTCAAGAACCTAAACCTGAGGCTTACTATTTTCCTCCGCAGCTCAATCTGTATGAGGGAAAATTCCCCTACAGTTTTCTCGGCTTAAACCCCGGCACAACAAAGAATGACATAAAAGAATGCTTAAAAAGGTGGGATATGGGAGACAATGGAATACTCTATTATTCCAAAGCATATAAGCTTAAACCAGGGACAGGATGGGTGATACCAGCGGGAATTCTTCATGCGCCAGGCACGCTTGTAACTTATGAGGTGCAGAAAGCCTCGGACGTCTTTGCAATGTATCAGTCGATGCTTGAAGATCGACCTGTTCCCCGCGAGCTTCTCGTCAAGAACGTCCCTGAGGATCGAAGAGACGACTTAGACTATATTGTCGATATGATAGATTGGGAGGCTAATGTTGATCCCTACTTCAAAGAACATCATTATATTGAGCCGAAATTTGCTGAGAACCCTGAAGAAACAACGAGTGATGGATACATAGAAAAGTGGATTATCTACGCATCGGAAGAATTCAGCGCGAAGGAACTCGTAGTATTTCCAGAATCAGAAGTGGTGATAAAAGATTCCGCCGCATACGGGTTGGTAGTAATACAAGGCCATGGAAGAATAGGTAAATTCAAAGCTGAAGCTCCAAGCATAATCAGATATGGCGAACTAACAAATGATGAGATGTTCGTCACAGCAGAAGCAGCAAAAGAAGGAATAAAAATAGTAAACGAGAGTAGCTGCGAAGACCTTGTCATACTGAAACACTTCGGCCCAGACAATCCCGAAGCGCCCAAAACCATTAAATAATCAACTTAAGATGGTACATAACGGAGGACTTCGTCGATCAAATAAAACCGAGAGGAAAGGCTTAAGGCTCTTGGCGATATTGCCCTTGTCCGACCGGGCGTACAGCCTAAG
>CAZEGS010000091.1:0-4884 GCA_964512445.1 uncultured Candidatus Bathyarchaeia archaeon | reverse complement strand
GAAAATTAGGTCAAAAGATAATGGTTGATTTGAGAAGGAAACTTTACGAGCATCTTCAAGTCTTGTCTCTAAGCTTTTACGATAAGAACGAGACTGGAAGGATCATGTCGAGGGTGATGAGCGACACAGAGAGGGTCCAATTCTTCCTTACATGGGGGATCCAGCAGTTCTTCATGGATGTTGCAACTCTCATATTCGTGGCAGTAATCCTATTCACAATGAACTGGCAATTAGCACTCATCGTGCTTACACCTACGCCGATTCTCGCTATCGGAACTAAAATATTCAGCAAAAAGATTCATGGGATATATCACAAAGCCTGGAGGAAATGGGCAGATTTAAGTGCGATTCTCGCTGACACTGTTCCGGGAGTAACGGTTGTTAAAGCATTTTCGCAGGAAAGAAAGGAGATAGACAGGTTCAATAGAAAGACGCATGAGCTATACGACGTTAATGTAAGAATCTCTTTCTTGGAAGGATTATTCTTCCCGCTCATAGGTTTCATAATGACGCTGGGTGCAGTAAGCGTCTGGTGGTTCGGTGGAAGACAAATACTCTCGGGACTCCTCACACTAGGCGAGTTAACAGCTTTCATCAGCTATACTTGGAGTTTCTATGAGCCTGTGGGCAGACTAAGCAACATGAGCAGCGTGATACTGAGAGCCGCAACATCTGCTGAGAGAATCTTTGAAGTGCTTGACACAAGACCGGAAGTTCATGATTCTCCAAACGCCATCACTCTTCCATCATTAAAGGGCCACATACAGTTTTACAACGTATCTTTCGCGTATGAAAGTGGAGAAGTCGTTCTGAAGAACATAAATCTAGAGATAAAACCGGGACAGAAGATCGGGCTTGTAGGTCCAAGCGGCGCTGGAAAAACAACTCTTGCCAAACTTATCTTAAGATTTTATGATCCGACGGAAGGAAAAATAACAATAGATGGATATGACCTCCGCGAAGTAAAGCAGGAATCGCTTCGCAAACAGATAGGCATAGTTCTTCAGGAACCCTTCCTATTTAAGGGGTCAATCGCAGAGAACATCGCATATGGGAATCCTGGGGCTCCTCCTGAAAAGATAATTGAGGCAGCAAAGGCCGCTAATATTCATGATTTTATCCTTTCTCTCCCTGAAGCTTACGATACAGATGTGGGTGAAAGGGGTCATAGGTTATCAGGCGGTGAGAAACAACGCGTGTCTATAGCTAGAGCCTTACTGAGAGACCCGAAAATACTGATTCTCGACGAAGCGACGAGCTCTGTGGACACGGCGACCGAAAGCCTCATACAGCAAGCCCTAGAAAGACTCATGGAGAACAGAACATCTATAATCATAGCTCATAGGCTTTCAACTTTGAGAAATGCGGATAAGATAGTCGTCATAGATCACGGAGAGATTATTGAGGAGGGTACACATGAAGAGCTTATTCGACTCGGCGGATTATACAGTCGCCTCTGCAGGATGCAGGCTGCATTAGCAGTGATATCAAATGAGTGATCATTCATGGAGACCCAAGATTTCTCAGTTAATATTTTAGACCCGAAGAAGATTCGGATATGCAGAGATGAGTCTGGGAGATTAAAATTGATCTTTGATGAAGCGGTGAAGATTAATCTCAAGAGAGTCGTTAGAGCCTTCCCCTTGACTATGCCATGGCGTTATATCATCCTGATAGATGAGAATAATAGAGAAATCGGACTTCTAAGAGATATTAAAGATCTAGATGATTCTTCTAGGAAAATACTGAAGGAGGAGCTTGAGAAGATCTATTTCATACCGAAAATCACGAAGATCCGGCGAATTAAGGAGGAGTTTGGCGTTCTAATATGGGAAACAGAGACGGATAAGGGGCCTAGAAGATTCGAGGTTACAAGCAGAAGAGACATAAAAAAGATTGGTAAAAGAAGAATAATCATAAGGGATGCTGATGGAAACCTATATGATATTCCTGACTATGCAAATCTAGACCAGAAAAGCTTAGTCCTGTTGGAATCTGTAATCTAAACTCGAATATGAACTTCATTACTCAACAAGATTTTTGCGTAAAAATCCTTCACGATCCCAAAAAATGATGATACGAGACTTTTTAATTGGAAAGCTCACGTTGAACAAAAGACTCGGTTCACAATTGTTTCAGCTAATCTTTGAAATGGAGAGGGATAGATCCCTATTAAAATAACGGCAAAAGCCAAAACCAATATGGGAATATTCATTGACAGAGGAGCCTCACTCGCTTTCCTCGAGATATAAGTTGTTTTCTTCACAGCTACTCCTTGTATTATGCGGAGAGAATATGCGGCGGAGAGTACGAGATTTATGATCATTAGAAAGGAGAGCCAAGCCATCCCGGCTTCCCATCCTGCAGAGATTATCATGATCTCGCTCCAGAAAATATTCAGTATCGGGAAGGTAGCTAGAGATAGGATTCCGATGATGAAGGCGAAGCTTGTCCGGGGCATTGTATGTCTAATGCCGGATATTTCTTTTAAGCTTCGGGTTCTAGCCCGACGTATAAATGCTCCGACGCAGAGAAACAATAAGGAAACCACGATTGCATGATTTAATATATGAAGCAGGCTGCCGGCCAGAGATTTAGAAGTTCCAATAGCGATGCCTACAAGAATATATCCAGTATTTGCAATTGTGCTGTATGCGAAGAGCCTTTTAAGGTCGTCTTGGATCAAAGCGGAGAGATTGCCAACGAACATCGTTAGAACAGATAGAACCGCGAGGGGTATGCGCCAACCTTCATAAAGCGAGTTGAATATTACAAAGAATACTTTCAAAAGACAGAATAATCCAGTCTTCTCTGTGCATGCAGAGAAGAAAGCGCTTATTTCGCTTGGAGCGGCGCAGAGAGCATCCGGCAGCCATGTATGGAATGGTACCACGCCGGCCTGTAAACCGAATCCTACGAGAAGCATAAGGATTGCAATATGAACTATAAAATTCTCTTCCGCTTGACTTAGGCTTTCCGATAGATATCGAAAGTTAAGTGTTCCCGTTAATCCGTAAAGGAACGATAATGCGAAGAGGATCGTTACTGCTCCTGCACCGCTCATGATAAGATATTTGTAGCCGGCCTCGACGGCCTCTCCCCTCTCCTTATTGAAGGAAGTGAAGGTATAAGAGCAGATGCACATTGCTTCCCAAAAAATAAAGAGTGTGAAGAAATCCTCAGAGAAAAGAACACCGAGCATGCTTGTTATCATTCCTAAAATAAGAGAGAAATAAGTAGCAACCCTGTTTCTATCAATAAATTTGGCTGAAGACAGCAAAATCAACAGGCATATCCCTAAAAAGACCGCAGCCATGTAAATTGATAGCAGATCAGCTCCGAGATTCGGCCTTTCCGGAAGTAGATTATCATTAAAAGCCGCCAGCATCACATCTTCATGGATAAGGCTGAAAAGAGACAGTACGCTTAATATGAGAGTGCACGAAAGAATCGAGATGGCGAATGCTGATACGAGAAGCCTGTCCCGCCTTATTCTCCTTCCTAATAGACTGATCAAAGGAGTACTCAAAGTGGATATGATCAAAACGCCTAAAAGCTGAGAGGGCGTCAACGTCTCAGCCTCCTCAACTCCCTAACATCTAAGCTTCCATAATGCCTATAGGCGTAGATTGCTATGACTAGGCCTAAAGCAATCACACATCCACCGATACTTATGGATATAATTGTGAAGACATGAGCTAGAGGATGAACTGCACCTTCGGCGGCTTGACTTGAAAATGCGATGAAATTTAAGTTTGCAGCGTTCATCATTATTTCTAAACCCATTAAGAGGCGAATCATATTCCTTTTCGCTATGAGACAATAGACTCCGATGAAGAATAGAATGATAGAGCAGGATACGTAGTAGATTATGGGCATCAACGTCTTCTCTCCTCCCTTGAGCTGAGGATAGAGACGCAGCAAGCCGTCGCGACTACTAGCAGAAATGCTAAGGCAATGATGTCTATTGAGTGATAGTCCCAGAGGTATTTGCTTACGCTGAGGGATAATTCGGTCTCATTCCAAGCTAAGAAATTCTCGATTGGATATTTTACATACTCGAATGGCTTTAAATCTCGTTGAACTGCTGAAATGAAGATGAAAGATGCAAATGCGACGGCAAGTATTCCGCTGATCCTTAATAGAATCTCTCTCACCTCTGATCCCTCCTAGTAAGCATGACAACGGATAGGAAGAGAACCATCGTCGCTCCAGCATATATGAGAAGCTGGAAAACCATCACGTACGTTGCATTTAGAAGCCCGAAGAGCAGTCCTATCGCGATGCACATGCCGCATAGACAGATAGCTGCCTGCAAGAGATTCTTCAATTCAACCGAAAGAATCGCAAGAATCACAGCAGCGAAGATAAGTATCAGATCAATCATCCATTTTCACCTCAGCAGCGTTTTTGTAGCGGGAGCTATATACTCTAAGAGAATTCCAGGCCAGATTCCAAGGATTACCGCAGCAGAAGCCAAGACGATTATTGAGACAAGTAATAGTCGGGGAGACTCGGTTATATGCTCAAGCCTCTTTGGAACGGATCCGAAAAAGACCCTCCATGCAAACCATAATAGATATCCAGCGGTGACCATGGTGCTTGCCACACCGAAGAAGGCGAAGCCGACCTTGCCTGACGCAAGTCCGCCCGCAAAGATCATCCATTCGCTCCAGAAGGCATTCAACGGAGGAGCTCCGGACAAGCTGAATATGCCGATCAGCGCTGCAATGCTAGTCACAGGCATTTTTGTTATTAAACCACCTATCCTTTCAATGTTTCTTGTGCCAGTTTGATGTATTATCGACCCTGCGCACATAAAGAGGAGAGCCTTACATATTGCATGATTCACAATGT
Source organism: uncultured Candidatus Bathyarchaeia archaeon (assembly GCA_964512445.1). Classification (GTDB taxonomy): domain Archaea; phylum Thermoproteota; class Bathyarchaeia; order Bathyarchaeales; family DTEX01; genus B63. Next base: position 27 of record CAZEGS010000091.1, on the reverse strand, counting down.
GCAGGAGGCTGCCCATCACACCTAGCT
>CAZEGS010000090.1:2151-4966 GCA_964512445.1 uncultured Candidatus Bathyarchaeia archaeon | reverse complement strand
CAACAAGAAAGGCTTAATTTTAAGAGGACTTCCTTAAACTCACCAGCTGAATCTTAAACGCCTTCGGATCCGTCCTGTTCATTTCGCAGTATAGGCTGAGGGTGCGTAGATAAACCATGGCCGTGACTTTGGAGCGGGCGGCGAGATTCTTAAACCACCGCCTAACATCCACATCCTTTAGAAGATAAGAGTACTTCGACTGCAACGGTCATCAAGAATTACTGGTCTGACCTTAAAATAAAGGATTCGATTAAAAATTTTGGCGGGCCCGCTGGGATTCGAACCCAGGATCTCCGGCTTTCCTCTGCCATACTAATTATTAGAGGGCCGACGCGCTTTCTAGGCGGCCTAATCATCAATTTTTGCAAAGACATTCTTTAGTATAGCCGTATCCAGGCTACGCCACGGGCCCATCTTTTACTTAAAAATAATGATATATTTTTAAATGTATCTGGTTTCGTTCATTTTGTCCTTTTCTGTGAGCATCTCTCTTTATTTGGCGGAGTCTTCTTTCTCAAAGTGGAGAATTCATATTGCGCGATGAGAAGGGTGCAGGGGCTATTCAGCTTTTCTTCTTAACTGCGGATAGACCCGCAGGATGATCTTTGAGATTGGAAGTGCAATTAACGCGCCTATTGTCATCTGTCCAATGTTTATTGGAATCTCAGCGATTGCAACTGCTTGTATGTTGAAGAGCCATCCTATGATGAACATCTCATATATGAAGTAGCCGAGAACCATTGTGAGTCCTCCTACTATTACGGAGAAGATGGCCCATCCGAATTGTGGGTCGGTTGCGAAACCTATTATGGATATGGAGATTGCAGCTAATGCCCCTAGGATTAGCCACATCTCCTTGGGAAGCATAAATGTGTATGTTGTGAATCCTAAGGTAAGTTCGCTTTCTCCAGTGTAGTAGATGGAGCCTACAGTTGCTAAAAGTCCACCTATGATTATTCCGAGGAGTACCGTAAATACTTTCCATTGGACTCTTGAGCTGAGGCTTGGATTATGCCTGCTTAAGAAGCCTACAATGAAGCCTTCGCATCCCTTTATGATTAGGGTGGCAGGTGCATAATGGGGATATCCGAGGATTAGATCTGCAAGCATTGAGCCGACTCCGCCGGAGAAGGCTCCTACGTAGGGGCCGAAGAGAAGGGCGGATAGGAAGACCATTGACTCTCCAATGTTGAAGAATCCTTCAGTTGACGGAACATACATCGAGAATATTATAGTTGCTACACATACGAAGGCTGTGAAGATCGCTGCAGCAGCAATCGTGAATGGCGATGACTTCTTCATCTTCGACATCTCGCTATAGTATAGTTGTGACTTAACTATTCGTTATAGAATAAAAGCTTTACTGAGAATCTAATCCTTATAGTTGAAAATCAAAGAAGCGCTTTCACTTCATCAATAGCCTTTAGAATTCTCATTCCGCGATTTGTAACTCGAAAGTACTTTCTCCCATCCTTCATGTAGGATTTAAGTATCCCTCGGCTGCAAAGCTCGTTTAGATGCTGATAAACTGCTGATCGAGTCATAATCTTCCCGAGATCCTTCCAGAGCTCATATCCGTATCTGTCTCTCTCAGATAATAATCGAAGTATCTTCTCCTTTGTGCTGAGCTCGGCTCCAAGCATCGCAGATTTCCTTTTCTTAGATAGAGCTTGCAGGACATCTGTCGCTTTTAATCCGCTTCCCGTTATTAGACATATGACTGACTCATCCTTATCGATTAAGGATCTCTCTCTAGCCTTCTTCAATGCTGCAATTGTTCCTGAACTAGCCGGCTCAGCGAATATTCCTTCTAACCTGGCTATAATCTGCTCCGCCGCGAAGATCTCCTGATCAGAGACTGCAAGCGCTGATCCCTTAGAGCTTTTAATTGCATCTAGAGCTAGTTCCTTCTGAAGAGGACTAGCTACAAGTATGCCGATTGCATGCGTAGATGGTTTCTCAGATCCTCCCGCATGCTCTTCAAGATAAGCGTCTACTATTGGGGAGCATCCCTCAGCTTGAACCCCTAAGATCTTAGGAAGCGAGTCGATCCTTCCCAAATCATAGAGTTCTCTGAAGCCCTTCCATATTGAATATGCTGTTCCGCCGCTTCCCATGGAGACTATGAACCAGTCTGGAACCCCGAATTGCTCGGCTACCTCGAAAGCTATAGTCTTCTGAGCCTCTATCACGAGGGGATTCAGCTCCGGGGTTGCTTGATACCATCCAGTCTCCTCAGCAATGGTCTCCGCTCTTTCTATCGAGTCGTCAACGGTCTCTCCATACTCTTCTATCGTAGCATCGTAAACAAGCATCTGAGCCAGTTTCCCCATATCCACGATCTTTGGAATAATTATGTGGCAGTTGATTCCGTACTTTGCACAATATGCGGCTAAGGAGGCCCCCATGTTCCCGTTCGTCGCGCATATCGCCGTCTTCATGTTAAGATCCAGAATGTTGGAGACTAGCAATGCAGCGCTTCTATCTCTGAATGAATTAGTTGGGTTTCGAGTCTCATCCTTCAAATATAGGCTTGATAACTCAAAATCTTCAGATAAGCGCTTCGCTCTATAAAGGGGGGTTCCGCCCTCCTTCATTGAAGCTATATTCTTCACTTTGGGAAGTAATGGACGGTATCTCCAAAATGAAAAATCGCCTGTAAACTTTATGTCTCTCATCTTTTTCAGGTCAATTACATATTCTATTATACCTCCGCATACCGGGCATTTAGGCCTCGGCGGATAAGCATCTAAGATTCTTCCACATTTTATGCATCGAAAATTGTTCAATAATTTTCGCCTTCATGAGCAGGCAT
>CAZEGS010000090.1:0-2051 GCA_964512445.1 uncultured Candidatus Bathyarchaeia archaeon | reverse complement strand
GCGTCTGCAACAAAGTTTGTGGGATTCACATAGCTGATGACCCAAGCGTCTGGGCAGAGATCCTCTATAAGTCTACAGTATTTGAGGGTTTCTGGAATGGTGCATTGAGCCATGAATGTTCCTCCCGGTCCAGCTGTCTCGTCACCGCAGATCCCATGCTTTGTCGGGATGATGAAGTCAAACATCATGTGTTTTTCACCGCCAATCCTGTAGCTCGGCATAACGAATGTAGCTCCTTCAAGAGCCTCCTTAGGATCAGTCGTATTGGTGAACTTCATCTTTACTCCGGCTCTCCTAGACAATTCGTAACCTAGCTTTGTCAATGTGGGGAGGCGTGTAGGATCAATATCCATGAGGCAGACTTTGCTTCCTTCAAGAACCTCCCTGTTTTCAAGCATTGCATAAATCAATGAGGGTACGAAGGGGCTTCCCCCTCCAAGTATAACTATCTTTTCTCCATCCATATTCTCTCAGCTCTCACACTGCACTGGCGTTATCTCTATAGAGATCTATAGGCTTTTCGACACCTACACAATTTAAGAGTAAACAGTAATACTAATCTGAAAGGTATAAAAACATTTAAGCGTGGAGTATACTCGATTCTTGTTGTAAGAGCGGTGTGGAGCTTACCAGTTTGGAACAGATCAGCTTTCATCTGGAGTGTATAGATTGCGGAGCAAAGTATGACCCTGACCATGTAATTTATAATTGTGACAGATGCGGCGGGCTTCTATCAGTAGAGTATGACCTCTCCGAGATTCCGGAGAATCTTGATCTTCTATGGAAAGAGCGGGCTTTGAACGTGTGGCGATACAGAGAGCTCCTTCCAATAAAGAGAGAAGATATGAAGATAAGTCTAGGAGAGGGAGGAACCTCTCTTAATAGATGTATAAGGCTCTCTAGAGATCTGGGTTTAAGAAATCTTTTTGTTAAGAATGAGGGTGAAAACCCAACAGGCTCCTTTAAGGATCGAGGCATGACGATCGGGGTTACAAAGGCTCTTGAGATGGGGATGAGGAAGGTTGCATGCGCCTCTACAGGTAATACTTCTGCCTCTCTAGCCGCATACGCTGCGAGAGCTGGAATCGAATGTATAGTTCTTATTCCATCAGGAAAAGTCGCATTCGGAAAACTAACGCAAGCAATCATTCATGGAGCAAAGGTCATCCAGATCAGGGGCAACTTTGATGAAGCCTTAAAGATAGTGAGAAAGATTTGCCTCTCATATCCCATCTATCTGCTCAATTCGTTGAATCCGTTCCGTCTAGAAGGACAGAAAACGACGGCTTTCGAGATACGCGACCAGCTAGGCGGAGAGATCCCGGATAAAATCGTGGTTCCTGTCGGAAACGCTGGGAACATAAGTGCGATATGGAAGGGCTTTGTCGAGCTCCGCGAACTAGGCCTAATCGAGGATACGCCTCAGATGATCGGTGTTCAAGCTGAGGGAGCAGCGCCCATCGCAAACTCTTTGGGAAAGGGGTTAAGCAAGGTTGAATTTATAGATAATCCTGAGACTGTTGCCACAGCTATCAGAATCGGGTCTCCAGTTAATTGGAAAAAAGCCGTTCGAGCAGTAAAGGAATCAAACGGTCTTGTCGAAAAGGTCTCCGATGAAGAGATACTTGAAGCTCAAAGAATCCTAGCCCGTAGTGAGGGACTCTTCGTCGAGCCTGCCAGCGCAGCATCCATAGCAGGACTAATCAAACTCGTCAAGAGAGGCTTAATAGAAAAAGACGAACTCGTCGTCTGCATACTTACAGGACACGGATTAAAAGACCCAAACATAATCCTAAGGAGATTTCCAAGACCAATCGAGGTTGAAGCCTCAGAAGAAGCCGTTATAAGCGTAATCATGCCCGAAGAGAGACAAACCATAAAAACAGCAGCGTTCTAGAAGCTGTCTGACTCCTATATAAACTATTTAAAGAATTTTTTTCTGCACGCAAAAGACACAAGTAAAAAATATATCGAAGATTTTCAAGTAGTAATATTTGAGCCCTGGTAGTATAGTCCGGCCTAGTATAGGCGGCTGTCGCCCGCCCGACCCG
>CAZEGS010000089.1:0-5067 GCA_964512445.1 uncultured Candidatus Bathyarchaeia archaeon | reverse complement strand
CTTATATTCTTTGATGCATAGATTACTGTCGATCCAGAATGGGCCCGTAGCCTAGCTGGATAGGGCGCAGATGATGCGTAAGCCTTCGGAACAAGTGTAAATGTGAAGAAAGCCTGAGGTCGAGGGTTCAAATCCCCCCGGGCCCGCCACCAAATTTACGATAATTAGAAGATTCTAAAACACGGGCTCTTACTTAAAAAATATTAAAAGCTGTTTGATCTTTAAAAATCATATAGTTCTAGAGCGTTTTCCCTGAGTATCCTCTTAGCTATCATCGCCGCCTCATCTAGGGTTAATATATGATCCTCGATCATCGTTGAAAGAGCTATTTTTAATGCTTTTCGCGCCTGTCTAGACCCGTAGACGCATACCAGATCATCCGTGCCCCATGGCGCTTCCACAGCATCTGTGCCGAAGAGAAGCTTATCTTCTAGTTTCCATGAGAGCCATTCCCTGAGTATCAAGCTGAGATCCTTTGGAGGAATCAATAGTGGAAGCCAAGAGAAATCGATGTAGATGTTCTCCCTCATTCTAGCTAGGCTCCCAGCTTCCCTAACATATGGGTATCCCCCGTGTATAAGAACTATCTTAAGTCCCTCGAAGTTTTTGTCTTCAGCTATATTCTCTATGTTTATCGGAGAAGAATTTCTTAACGTGATGACGTCATTGGCAAGCCCAAAGCCGACGTGGATGTGAACGGGTAAGTCTAAATCTATACATATGGACAAGACCTTTCGAGCGATAAAATCTTGAAATCTAGTATATTCGGCCTCAGAGACGTCACCATTTGATGTATACTGTTTAAAGATCTTCCTCGCTACTGTCTCGTCAAGCTTGCTGAAATACAGAGACCTAAAGAAGGCGGACCATAATTTAACGGCAACGGCGCCTTTATTCTTGTATTCTTTTAGGCTGTTCTCTAAAAATAAAAGGTAATCCTCGAAGGTTTCAGGCTGCATATGCATCTTCATATATGTAAAGTCAAGTTCCCTTTCGAAGCGCTCAAAAGTCCAAGCGGCCTTTGCTCTTAAGTAAGCATTAGCCTTCTTTAAGGGATATAGAAATTGATCGATGAAGGGAATCCACACGAATCTCCTACTGTTTAATTCTCGTCTTAATTCAGGCGTGTTTATAAGAGCTATCTCTATTCTAGCCTTGTCCAGAGCATTGCTAAATGCATATGCCAGACCTTTCCTTCGCGAATCTAAAATTTTTGAGAGGAGGCTATCTGCATTTTCTTCGGTAACCCTGCTGCTTTCAAAGCCGTAGAGTATCTTCAGCGTATTTATGACTTCATGATATTCAAACTCTCTTAATGGAAGTAAGGCTCCTCCTCCCACTCTAATTTTAGAGGATGGTTTTTCGATCAAGTATTGAACGATTGAAGATGCTTTCTCCTCGAAATCAACCGGCTCATCGTATCTCCATAGTCGGCCCATGTGAGTGTGGTTGTCAATAGCCCATATTGTGGATATTTCTTCTTCAAGACGGTTTAATGAGGGCAATGCATCTCAACTCGTTTTATTTTTAGCTGCAGATAAAAGATTAAACTTTATCGATTTAATCAAGAAGAAATATCACATCTATGGAGAGATGGAAAGAAGCGTCATGATGAAATTTTTCTAATTGATGAAAGTTTAATCCTACGAGGATTTTAGATAATGTGCAAAAATATGAAAGAATTTTATTTTCGCATTCTCAAAATTATAGAAGTAGGTGGATGTTATGAAGATAGTTTCTGTGGAGATTATTCGCGATAAGAGAAAGGTAACGCTTCCAGAGGAATGGAGAGCCGCTTGGCGGGAACCCGATGGTGAGGCTATTAAGTCTTGGGGGTTCTCATACTTTAAAGTGAGCACAGATGAGGGGATTGTGGGATTCGGACCTTATACTGGGAATCCAGGCGAGCATGTAATGTCGTTCCTTAAAGGTTTTGATCCATATCGTGTCGGAGAGTTCTGGGATGCATTCATGAGTGGAGAGCGTGCTGGCACCGCGAATGTGAATGCTTCAGGCTTAGAGATAGCTCTTTGGGATATCATAGGAAAGGCATCTGGAAAGCCTGTATATAAACTGCTGGGTGCGTGCAGAAATAGGATAATGGCTTATGCTGCTACAAGTAGACTTTTAAAGATTAAGGAGCATATAAGACAAATTCATGAACTTATGGATATGGGGTTTAAAGCTGTCAAGCTTAGACTGCATAGGCCGAAACCTGAAGATGACCTGCGGATGGTAAAAGAAGTTCGCGACGCGGTGGGTGATGATCTTCTGATACTTGTAGATGCAAACCAGAATAATCCGTCTAGACAGTATAACTTCTGGTCTCGTAGAACAGCTCTCAAGATGGCTAGGGAGCTGGATAAGCTTGACGTATTCTTCTTAGAGGAGCCTCTTCCGAGAAGGGATGTGGAGGGGCTTGCTGAGATAGCCTCCTCAGTTGACATGTTCATAGCTGGAGGAGAACATTCAAGATGCATATACGACTTTAGAGATCACATAGTGAAAGGGGCATACGATATAGTGCAGCCAGACGTCATGTTAGGCGCTATTGGAATAATAGGTATGAAAAAGGTTGGAGTGATGGCTGATTATTTCGGAAGGCTTCTTATTCCTCACGTGTGCGGAGCAAGCAACTTGGCGTTAGGTCTTGCTGCGACGCTTCAGGCAGTTGCAACTATAGAGAATTGTCCTATGGTTGAGTATCCATTCGATCCACCCATATTAACTGTTGAGACTCAACAGCCAATCGTTAAAGAACCAATCCTAGTAGATAGGGATGGCTTTATCGAGATTCCGGATAAACCGGGTATAGGCATCGAAATAAAAGGCTATGATGATTTGAAAAATTGAAGAGAAGATTAAAGAAATCATGGCATAATAAAGGTGAACTTAAGGATCATCCTTATGCTTGTTATTATCAGGACGATTCCAAACATTCTTCGTAGATTTTTTGCAGAGACCCTTGCGGAGTAATACGCTCCGAGCTGCGCCCCAAAGATTATGCCTGCGGCTAAGAGCACAGCATAATTGAAGCGTATCTGATTTAGCCAAATATTGGTTAGGGTTCCAGCTGCGGAGGTAAAGATCATTATAAACATTGAAGTAGCTGCAGATATATGAATTGGAACGCCAATAACAATGTTCATGGCGGGGACAAGTACGGCTCCACCCCCTATGCCTAAAAATCCAGAGCTGAAACCTGCAACGAAACCTAGAAATGGGATTAATCGAATATCCAATGGATAGGTGAAGACATTTCCATAAATGTCGATAAGCCTCCGCATTCTTACATTCTCAGCCTTCAGCTTCAGCTTTCTCTTTTCCTCTCTTCTTTTTCCAACGATCATTCTCGCCGCAATGATTATTAAAAATAAAGCGAAGATAAGCCCTAAGAACCGTGTTTCAATAAGAGATTTAGAGTATGAACCTAAAAATGCTCCTGGAATGGTCGTTGAGGCTAAAGATAAGCCGAGCAAATAATCTATCCGTTTCTGTTTCATATATCTAAGAGTCGAAGATGCCGAGGTGAAGATTATAGCTGCTAGACTTGTCCCCGACGCAACTGCAGGGTTAAGAGCATACCAAGGAAATAATACAAGAGTTGGAACCATAAAGACTCCGCCACCTATACCAAGCATCGCCGCAACTATATACCTATAAAGAAGGCTATTGCAGGAAGTAGAATTAGATCCAACATTACTATCCCTCGATTTATCAGTTCAAATGATCTTCGTTTGAAGATGAACTTGTTAGCGAAGTACGTTTGAATAAATTATTTAAATAAAAGTTAGGCTCTGAGGTAGATGACCAGATACTGCATGCATATGCTTTTACGGCTTGAAGAAGAATCAGACGAGCAGAATGCTTTTATTCTCCCAATGTTCTATTGCGTTTTATGTTAAGCGAAATATCGGTCCTTCTTATTGTTTCAGTGGCGGGAATCCTAGGCTCGATGATTGGAGTGGGAGGCGGCTTCATTATTGTACCTATGCTCGTCTTAATCTTAGATTTTTCTATGCATGAAGCTGTGAGTACAAGTTTAGCTTCTATATGCGGAATATCCTTGTCTTCCTTTCTAACATATGCGCAGAATAGGCGTGTGAACTATAAATTGGGTGTCTCACTTGAGTTATTCACTTTCATAGGCGCGTTAATTGGATCGATTATAGCATCTAAGTTAAGCTGCGAGTTTCTGGAGGTTCTTTTTGCCTTCGCATTGATCTATGTCTCCTTCATGATGTACAGAAAACCCGAAAAAAATGTAGATACAGAAGTTTTTAAAGGCGGATTTCGCCGTCTATCTTTTGCCTATCTCTCTTCTTTCCTTGCGGGGTTTATTGCAAGCATGATTGGTATAGGCGGCGGGGTCTTAAAAGTTCCAGTTATGAATTTGATTCTCAATGTTCCAATTAAAATAGCTATAGGAACCAGTGAGTTTATGATATTTTTTACTTCCCTCTCAACCACGGTAAGCTATCATCTACAAGGTGTAGGCAGCCTTTACTATAAGATATTTGGTATGGCAGGCGGTTTTATAGGCGGTCAGGTGGGAAGCAGAATAGGTTTAAAGACCCAAAGCCATTTGTTGAGAAGAATTTTCGTCGCGGTCTTGGTTTGTTTTTCCATATTGATGATGATTAAAGGCTTGGTGGGAATCCCGCTCTGAAACTATTTCACCGTTCAATTCGTAGCAGGAATATTATAATTTCAGCATGCAATAATCTTTTATGAGCATGGAATATATGCTAAGAGTGGAAGAGCTTGATTTACCTTCTAGATGGCTTCGCGGATAAGAATTCAGTTACTTTATTACTTTATGATACAGACCGCAAAAGAATCTTCAAAATCCAAGATGACGAGTATAGACCATACTTCTTTGTTAAGCCAAATCTTTCAAGCAGAGAAAAATCAGTTATTCAACGCTTGAATGGCGAAACCAGCGTTGTTGAAAAGAAGGATTTCTTTTCAGGCGAGAAGAAGAGGCTGATTAAGGTTGAGCTTGAAGATCCATCGCTTCTCATAACTGCTTCTAGGCAGTTCAAAGAGAGATGGGAGGTCAATATT
>CAZEGS010000088.1:0-5155 GCA_964512445.1 uncultured Candidatus Bathyarchaeia archaeon | reverse complement strand
TGGGGAGAGCTTCATCTACGCTATTGATTGTAGAAGCAAGGTGAGGAGAGGAGAAGATTACGTTCTTAAGGATAGGGATGTAATCTCTATAGTTAGCGCGAAGAAGAGAGCGTGATTCTTCTAGGTGTCTACAGAAGCCCTTTTATATGAAACAGCGAAAAACTCGTCTATTTATATGGGATGATTCGAGATTGAAAGCAATAGATATTCATGAACATATGAGGAAAGTTGGAGTTTGGGTGGATTGGGAGAATACTGTTGATCGATTTTTAGCGGGGAATCCTAGCTCGGAGGTTAATGGAATAGCGGTTTCTTGGATGCCTACACTGCCAAACTTGGAAAGAGCCTTAAGTGCTGGATGCAATCTTTTTGTGACTCATGAACCTCTCTACGCTGTAAAAATTGATGATGAAGGAAATGTTGTAGGCGGCACACCGTTCATCGATCCTCATCTTCAGGGGTTAAAGGAAAAGAGATTCGGCAAAGATGATGCTTGGGTTAAGAAGCAGAGATGGCTTGAAGAGACAGGCATGACGGTTTATAGGTGCCATGACTTCTGGGATGATTTCCCTGAGGAAGGTATACATGGCGCCTGGGCTAATTGGCTTGGATTCAATGGAAAACCCATAAAGACAAAGAGGTTCTATGAGGTTCATAAATTCGACGAGATGACATTTGGGGATCTCGCAGAGAGGATTCTAGAGAGGGTTAGGCTCCTCGGCCAAGAAGCAATTCATGTTATAGGAGACCTAAAAAAGAGAGTTTCAAGCATAGCTATAGGCACGGGGGCGATTACTGATTATAGGGAAATGCATGAGATGGGGGCTGATGTGCTTCTTCTCACCGATGATGGAACGAGACTATGGGAGTCTGGGCAGTGGGCTGTTGAATCTGACACGCCGCTGATCATTGTTAATCATTCAACATCAGAAGAGCCTGGAATCATCACGTTAGCCCGTTACATAGAAAGGATATTTCCAGAGGTTCCTGTGATGCATATTCCAACCGGATGCATCTATAAGACAATAAAATAGCCTTTATTATCTGCCGAATCTTCTCTTACGTTTCTGATAGGTTCTTACTGCTCTTAAGAGATCTATACGTCTAAACTCCGGCCAGTAAACATCAATGAAGCAAAGTTCGCTGTATGCTGACTGGTAAAGCAGGAAGCCGCTTAATCTTTCCTCGCCTGATGTTCTTATGATTAAGTCGGGATCCTGCTTTGGAAGATGCGCTGTATAGAGGTTCTTCTCGAAGGTCTTCTCGTCTATATCATTTATTGAGAGTTTCCCCTCCAGAACCTTGCCTGCTATCTTCTTCGCGGTGTCGATGATCTCGGCTCTCCCTCCATATGCTATTGCTAGATTTAGAAAGTGCTTATCATAATTCTTCGTTTCATCCTCAATTTTCTTTATGATCTTTTGCAGCCTTTCCGGGAGCAGGTTTAGTCTACCGATGGCCTTTATACGAACCTTATGCTTGTGTATCTCTTGGTTATCCATGATCTTTTGAAGTCTCTTCTCGAAGAGCCGCATGAGCTTCTGAACCTCATCTCTCGGCCTATTAAAGTTCTCTGTTGAGAAGAGGTAGAGGGTGACGCTTTGAACTCCTAGATCTAGACACCATCTGAGTACCTCTTCTGTTTTATCTGCGCCGTAGTAGTGACCTACGTTTGGATCTAGAGAACGATTCATCGCCCATCTTCTGTTTCCATCGAGGATTATACCGATATGCTCCGGCTTAGGTTTATTCTTCACTTGATACCAAAGCCACTTCTCGTATATTCGATAGATGCCTAAGATGGACAGCAGATATCTCAGCATCGACGTTTCTCCTTTTCCATGTACTCCTCAAATAAGATGCAGCGGCAATGGCGATTCTTTGGCAAATATAGAATCGCTCTCATTAAAATGTTGCTCAATCTCGGCTTGATTGAGGATGCAATCTCCATCACTCTGGAATGAGAAATTCTTCCAGCCACACCTGCCGCCATGTTAGTGACGTATGATAGGGATGCATAGCATATCCCGAGCTCCCGTGCAAGGACTGCTTCTGGAATACAAGTCATACCTACGATATCGCATCCCAGCTCTCTGAGCATATGAATCTCTGCCCGTGTCTCGTATCTCGGCCCCTCCATGCATGCGTATACCGCACGTTCATGGATGGGTTCTCCAAGGCTCTTCGCTGCTTGAATCAAGGCTTCACGCATCTCAGAGCAGTATGGCTCTGAGAAGTCCACATGGATTATTGGGGGTTCATCGAAGAATGTGAGGGGCCGCTGCTTCGTGAAGTCTATTAGGTCGTGTGGAACAACGATGTCTCCGACGTGGAGATCAGGGTTTATGGCGCCTACAGCGTTTGTGGCGAATATTCTCCGTACACCTATTTTGTGGAGACCAAAGATGTTTGCGCGATAGTTTATCCTGTGAGGGGGAAGATCATGTTCATATCCGTGGCGTGGAAGAAACGCTATTCTCCGATCCTCAATTTCTCCCAGCGAGATTGGTGGGGGATGACCGTACGGTGTTCCCACCCGGATCCTACGGGAGGATTTGAGGAGGATCTCTAATCCCGACCCGCCTATTATCGCGACTTCTACGGGTTTATGAGGATTCTTCTCCGCCAATTCCCTGTTTCCTCGCAGTTTCCTCTTTCTTCTCTCTTTTTTGGAAGAAATCGCGATATTTCCTGCTGAGCAGATGGGTCGTTAAGCCTGAGGCCACAATGATCACGATGCCAATTATTATGGATATGACTAAGCTGTCAGGTGGAATGGAGGGGTCAATTATTATTCGCGATATCTCGTTTAGGATCATCCATGACCATGCGAAGACCGCGACTAGAGCTATCGTCCTCCAGAATCTGGAATCTCTATCCAGCAGATATGCTACTGACTTACCTAAGAAGATTGTGCAGATCCCTATAATAGTCAGAGTTATGGACTTATTGATTAGCCATCCGATTATGAGGGGGAACATACTAAGCAGCTCATCGATGTTAACTGGGAGCTTAAAGCTTATCTTGAAGATGCTGCTGACATAGGAGGATGCCTGGTAGAATCCTATGCCTACAAGGATTAATCCGAAGACGATTGAGAAGTTTGTAACTAGATCTGAGATGGAGTAATGGTATGGACGTGAAATGAGAGCTGAGAGCTTCCGATCTATACCGTACCCTTTTCCTAGCAGGTAGCTTCCTAAAATTATAAGTCCGACTATTGCAGCCCACGTGTATATATCGAATCTTATAAAGACTTGAAGTAAGACTAGTATTCCAAGCGATATCAGAAGTATGCCGGGTAATCCTAGAGCTATTCTGGAATATCTCGGATCCTCAATTAGCATCCTCCAGTATTTGGTGAAGAGCGCCGCCGTCTCCTCTATTGACTCGCTATGTTTCACGATTACTCTCCGCACAGAGGTGACGGGAACCCTGCTTTGGACAAGCGGCATTATATCCTCATCTGAGAATCCATCAGTGACTAGGATCAGGCTGTCCGCGGGGAACTTCTTCAAAACCTCTCCTAGCTCAGAAACGAGCTTTCTATCCGCGGTTACACCTCCAAGTTCTGAACCTGCAATAGTCGCTATCTCATAGCTGTCACGGCTTTCACTATTCTTCTTCAACATCTCATACACTCTTATAGCCTCAAACATGGCGTTAGCGTCGGCTTCCTCAGGATCGGTAAGTATAAGCTTTAGGGCTGAATTCAAGTTTTCCTCTTTTCCGATTATTGGAGTCTTTACTCCGGCCTTTCGGCCTATATCGTCATCCCTGTCAACGCATAAAACAAGTAGACGTTCTCCTGTTCGCTCGTCTTTGGGCATTACCCTTCTCCTGATGGCTCCCCCAAATAATACTGAATAGTCTTCCTCTAAATAAGTCTTTTAGAACTGGTGATCCATCATTTAGCTTGCAGGCATTATCTCTTGTTGATTCTCAAAATTTATGCTTTATTTTCGTACCGGATTTTTTAGATTAATCCTTTCTCGAGGAGAATCTTGAATTCATCAAATGTAAGCTTTTCACCTTGCTTAAGCTTCTTTAGGGCATTCTCCTCCATCCGCCTTTTGAGATCCAACTCTTTCTTTCTTTTCTCCTCATCTTCCTCTGCCTTAATCAGGGATCGGATGGATCTAATCTCGTCTAGAATCTTCTTCATTTCTAAATTGATCTGTCTGGCTTTTTCCCTGTTCTCTAAGTATCGCTGGTGCATCTCGTCGGCCTTTGCCTTAAGTTCCTTCGCGGCTTCGATCTTCTTAAGCATCTTCAAGTGATATTCCTGGCTTTGCGCAGCGATCTCTGAGATTTTAGAGCGGTAATTCGCATAGTCCACCTTAAGACCTTCAGCTTCCCTCCTTAGATCCATGATTTTATCTTTGATAGCTTCAACTCTACGATAGAATTTCATCTGGGCTTCTAAAGCCCTTACCTGATCGACGAGGCGTCTTTCCATATCCAGCGGAAGAGGCTCTGTCTGAATCTTCCATTCTATCTTTTGAATCTCCCTTTCGAGGTAGGATCTGCTTCTGGGAGGTCTCTCTGCATTCATTCTGATTCTTTCTTCTCTAAGCCTCTTGATCTCCTCAAGAATCTCCTTCCGTTTTCTTAGCGTTGCCTCGCGGAGGACCTTAAGCTTTTTGACCTCCTCATTCAGCGTGTTGCGTCTCTGTCTCAGATCTCTGATCTGCGATGTTATATTGCGGATCTCTTCGTGTATGCGGTTGCGTCTCTCAGCCCAGATCTTTGCTTTGCTGTTTAACTTGTCCCTTTCTTCCCTGAGAGTATGTAGCTGCCGATAGAGAGCTTCAACTTTCCGCTCAAGCGCCTCAGACATGTCCTATTCTCTCTTAAGAGTGAGAAAGCATCTTAATCTGCAAAAAATCTTTCGGATCTGAAAGTATCCTGCGTCATAAGGGAGGGGTGGTCGGGCGGGCAGGAGTCTCCTAGGAGGCTATTTCGCCTTCCTATTTTGAACTCGCCGAGCTGAGGGTTCCCCTACAGCTCTCCTGCGACACTCCGGTTTCTGTATGCTTGGCAGGCTGTGATACATCACCCTTGGATGGGTGATGTCTACAGCGTCTCCATCAGCCTCTTAGAGGCTGATTCGGAAGCTCTGCCAAGCTGAGCTACCGCCCGACAATTCTTCAGA
>CAZEGS010000087.1:2579-5242 GCA_964512445.1 uncultured Candidatus Bathyarchaeia archaeon | reverse complement strand
AGATTAACGTCATATTAGTTGGATTCGGATTCATCGGCAGAGAACTCGCAAGAACATTCTACGATAAGCTGGAAAAAATAAAGAGGATAGATGGTGAATTTAAAGTTATAGGCGCATCAGATAGTAGAGGATACATATCTTGCAGCGAGGGCCTTGATCTCAAAAGGCTCAGCAACATAAAAAGGCTCTCTGAGTACTCCAGTGATTATCGTGAAGGCGGATCAGCAGTAGAACTAATAGAGAATAGCGATGTGAATCTCATGGTTGAAGCAACACCAACAAATATTAAGGATGGAGAACCCGGACTCACATTTATAAAGAATGCACTAAGCAAAGGAGTTCATGTTGTTACCTCAAATAAAGGTCCTCTCGTTGTAGCGTTTAGAGAACTTACGAGCTTAGCTGAAAAGAATGGATGTCATCTTCTTTATGAAGGCACCGTTGCAGGGGCAATACCGATCTTCTCGCTTGTTAGAAATTGTCTGAGGGGAGACAGTATCCGCAGAATCTCCGGGATACTGAACGGAACAACAAATTATATTCTTTCAAGAATGTACTTTGAAGGAACAAGTTTCGAATTAGCTCTTAAAGAGGCTCAAGAAAGAGGAATCACTGAGCGAGATCCATCCTACGACGTCGATGGAATAGACGCAGCTTGCAAGGTCGTAATACTAGCAAATGCCTTGATGAATCGCAACGTGAAATTCGAAGATGTCAAGAGAACAGGAATCAGAAGAATTACCCAAGAGGCTATAAGTCTAGCAAAGAGATCGAATTTTGCCATTAAGCTGATCGGTACAATTGACAAGCATATAGAAGTTGCCCCTAAGCTTGTTCCAATAAATCATCCGTTATGCGTGCACGGAACACTTAATGCTATACATGTAGAGACCGACTTAGCAAGCGAGATAACGCTTGTGGGGTACGGTGCAGGTAAAGAAACAGTCTCAGCCGTTCTAAACGATGTTATCACAGTCTTGAAAGAAGAAAACAAGAGGCAGACATAATATCGTTAAAATTTTAGGTCTAAATCTGAAGACCCCGTAACTTTAGACTTTTAGATTCTCTCCTCTCAAATTTTTTTGAAAATTTAAGTTATTTAGAAATCTATAATTCCTCGCTTTACCATGCAAAATATTATATAGAATAAAGTCGCGATAGATTAGAAAATTAGGAAATTAGAAAGTAGGGGGATTAAACGTGAAGATAACTGATCTGAAAGCGATGACATTAGGCGGATTTACCGTGATTAGAATCGATACTGATGAGGAAATATGCGGATATGGGGAGGCCCACTGTCCAAAACAACAAGTAATGTTTCTTAAGCGTTTCATAATCGGCGAAGATCCCACAAATGTAGAAAGAGTCATGAAGAAGATTCGATTTAGAGGAGCATTTAAGCCCTTCGGCTCGCCTGTCAGCGCAATAGAAATGGCTCTTTGGGATATTGCGGGAAAAGCAGCAGGCCTTCCCGTTTATAAGCTTATTGGAGGTAAGATCCGAGATAAAGTTCGTGTATATTGTGACTGCGGTGCAGGTGTACGTTTAGATCCCGACGATCCCAAGTCGGCTTTCAGTCCGGAAGCTTATGCCGAGAAGGCTCGTATAAGGATGAATATGCCTCAAGGATTCACGATTCTCAAATTTGATATAGGCTTTCACGGCGGCCAACTGCTCAGCGTTCCAGGCGGAGTATATGAGGCTGAGCGCGCCTATCCAACAAAAGGCCACGTTACTGAACGTGGCTTGAAAGCCGAGATTGCATGCGTAGAGGCCATAAAAGACGTCCTTGGCGACAAAATTGGCTTGGCGCTTGATTGCGGACCCGGCCAATCCCCCCCAGCAGCTATAAAATTGGCTAAAGCTCTAGAGCCATTTAATGTTCTCTGGGCTGAAGATCTACTAACAGGCGACCATACACCCTATACGGACGCAAAGGCTTACAGACTTTTAACATCAAGTACGAGCACACCGATCCTAACCGGAGAGCAAATATATCTAAGATACGGATTTAGAGAACTCATAGAGCAGCATGCAGTTGACATAGTCGCGCCTGACATATGCGACGTTGGAGGACTGGCAGAGGCAAAGTGGATAGCGGAGCTAGCGGATCTATACGGATTACTGATAGCTCCTCATAATATCGGGCTTCCCATAGCTTTCGTGGCAAACGTTCATGCTGGAGCTGCCATGCCTCAGAACTTCATAGCTTTCGAATTTCACTCAGCGGACATTCCATGGTGGGAAGAGATCGTGAAAGGCTTAGAAAAGCCACTAATAAAGGATGGATTCGCAAAAGTTCCCGACAGCCCAGGGTTAGGAATCGAACTTAATGAGAAAGCTGTGAGAAAACTTCTGCCCGAAGGCGAAAAATACTTCGAGTAGCCTTCCATCCCTACTTTTTCCACATAATTTCATATAGTTTTCAGTTAGTCCTCGGCAAATTAGATAGGGGAGAAGTAAGGATTCAACATATTTTGTTTAGATATTGTCTTAAAGAAATCTGATGTTGCAGATTATCATGTAGAAAAGGTAACCCTTAAATATCTGCTTTCGTTACTTTTTGAAGCCTAAAAGAAGGGGATGGCTCTTTAAGTATGGTGAGAAACATCAGTAAATCTTCACTTGAAGGCTGCTTTTTAATATCGGTAAGATGTAAAAAC
>CAZEGS010000087.1:0-2479 GCA_964512445.1 uncultured Candidatus Bathyarchaeia archaeon | reverse complement strand
GGACCATACAAGATAAAGTTTGGCAGAGTATTCATAGTTAGAGAAGTTGAAAATGACGTAATTTACGGCCCATACATAACTGAGGTTGATGGAACCCGGCATGAAGTCTATCCTATGGAGGCGAGGCTAAGAAACCTTACCTATGCGGTTCCTCTCTCTTTAGAGATGACACCTGTGGTTGATGGTAAAGAGCTTGAAAAAGAGCTCGTCTACATAGGCGATTTACCTATAATGTTAAAATCGAAGTTCTGTCTTCTTTCAGGTCTCTCTCCAGAAGAGCTTTTAAGACAGGGAGAAGATCCTCTCGATCCGGGAGGCTACTTCATTATTAATGGATCTGAACGCGTCATAGTAGCAATAGAGGATTTAGCCCCTAACAGAATCCTAGTCGATATTGATACTCGAGGAACAAACCCGGTCTATCAAGCAAAAGTATTCTCAACTACTGTGGGATTCAGGGCGAGAATCGAACTGCACCTAAAGACCGACGGAAGCATCTATGTTTCAGTTCCAGGAGTGCCGGCGGAGGTTCCATTTATCATTCTGATGAGAGCTCTCGGAATGCAATCTGACAGAGAAATAGCAGAAGCAGTCTCGCCGGATGAGACTGTACAGAGCGAGCTTGAAGCTTCGTTTGAAGCTGCTGGAGCGATCGACTCAGTCGAGGAAGCTCTTCTATATATAGGAAACCGCGTAGCTCATGGGCAAGTTAGAAGTTACCGCCTCGCAAAGGCAGAGAATATTATAGACAAAAATCTTCTTCCTCATACTGGTAGGACGAAGGAGTCACGGAGAGATAAAGCCTTCTTCTTAGCTGAGATGGCTTGTCGAGCCATCGAATTGAAACTTGGAAGAAGAGAACCGGACGATAAAGATCACTTCAAAAATAAGCGTCTGAGGCTTGCCGGCCCCCTTCTCTCCGATCTTTTCCGCGTTGCATTTAGAAACCTCTGCCGTGACATAAAGTATCAGCTTGAAAGAATGGGAACAAAAAGAAGAATGCTCGGCATCTCCATCGCCGTTAGACCAGGAATAATCACAGATAAACTTCAGCATTCACTTGCAACCGGCAACTGGGGTAGAGGCCGCGTCGGCATCACGCAGCTTCTAGACAGAACAAATATGATATCTGCCTACAGCCATTTAAGGAGGCTTCAGTCTCCTCTTAGCCGCAGCCAACCCAACTTTGAAGCTAGAGATCTTCACGCAACCCACTGGGGAAGACTCTGCCCAAACGAGACTCCTGAAGGTGCAAACTGTGGACTTGTAAAGAATCTTGCTCTTTCAGCCTTAATCTCGGTCGGATTTGATTCTGAAAAAGTTAAACAGATCCTCTATAGTAGAGGAGTAGTTCCCATCGTCGAGGCAGATAAAGACCTACGTATTTCAGGGGCTAAAGTCTTTGTTGATGGCTGTCCAATCGGATATCACAGCGCGCCACAGGAGCTTGTAAGGGAGCTGAGAGAAGCTCGAAGAAGAGGAGAGATATCCTCCGAAATAAATGTAGCTTACTTCCCAAAGGCTCGCAGAATGAACGATGAGGTCTATGTTAATTGCGATGAAGGTCGTGTTCGACGCGCACTTATAATAGTTGAGAATGGCAAACCGAAGCTCGGACCGGAAGAGATCGAGAAGATAAAGAATAAAGAGTGGACATGGGAAGATCTTATAAAACGAGGCATAATCGAGTACCTAGACGCTGAAGAAGAAGAAAACGCCTTAATTGCCTTGGATCCAGAAAAGGTTACTTCTGAACATACACATCTCGAGATTACGCCCTACTCAATCCTCGGAATCTGCGCCTCCCTAATACCATATGCTGAGCATAATCAGTCTCCACGTAACTCATACGAATCGGCAATGGCGAAACAAGCTCTCGGTATATACGCAGCGAATTTTCCATTAAGAGTTGACTCGCGGGCTCATATACTTCATTATCCGCAAAAGCCTCTCGTTCAAACCAAGCCGATGGAGGTCATAGGCTACAATCTACGTCCCTCCGGACAAAACTGTGTTGTAGCGGTTCTATCGTTTGAGGGATATAATATGGAAGACGCGTTGATATTCAATAAGGCATCAATTGAAAGGGGGCTTGCACGATCAACATTCTATAGGATCTACGAGGCTGAATGTCTCCAATACTTAGGAGGATTAAGAGATAGGATAGAGATTCCAGAATCTGGAATCCGCGGATATCGTGGAGAACAATATTATCGTTTCCTAGAGGAAGACGGCATAGTAAGTGTTGAATCTGAAGTCTCTGGAGGAGACGTTCTGATAGGTAGAATAAGCCCGCCTCGTTTCCTCGAAGAATATAAAGAGTTCGAAATAAGAGGTCCAAGCATGAGAGACTCCTCGATAGATATGAGGCCCTCTGAAAAGGGAATTGTAGATGCGGTCTTCCTAACCGAGACAAGTGAAGGTAGCAAGCTAGTTAAGGTTAAAGTGAGAGATGAGCGTATACCTGAGATAGGGGACA
>CAZEGS010000086.1:0-5266 GCA_964512445.1 uncultured Candidatus Bathyarchaeia archaeon | reverse complement strand
TCTCCATAAGTTGGAAGAGCCAAGAAGGGCTTAACTTTTCCTTTCTCGGCGATGAAGATTCCAGTATTGCCCGCTGGAACTGTTTGAGGTATCCATGGAGAATCTATTCTCCGTCGACCAGCAACGTATAATCTCCCGTTAGTCTGGCAGAAGACTGGGCAGTGAATTGTAACTTTCAAGTCTACGCATTCCCACTCTTCATAGGGAGGTTTAGAAGAATAGAAGAGGCTGTGATCAGGATTGCGGGTGGTTCGGGCAATACACCAGAGTTCGCCGTCAGGTTGAAACCATATATCCGCTTCATCAGGCTGCTGGTCTTTTTCTCCTATTCTGCATTTCTTACTCCACTTCAAGCCGTCTTCGCTTGTAAGTAGGTCTAAAAAGGATTTATGCTTCTCTCGGGGGTCATCCCAGCCATACGCTGGAGAATAGAATATTCCGTCATGATAGCGGACTCTCCACAACCAATAGTTCTGCTTGTAGGCGGGGAAGGGCTTAGACCACTCGGCTCCATCCTCGGTGAAAGATACATGTGTGACTAGAGGCCCGAAGCGTTCATCAGGCCATCCTTCAGGCCTAGGAAGCCAAGTGCCGAAGTATACATATAATCGGTTCGCGGTTGGACAGAACTTAGGATCACGGTCGTCTCCCCGAGTCTTTAAGAAGGCTACTTGTCGCCATCTCAGAAGATCTACTGAACGCATTATGACTATTCCTCCGTCAGGGGAGACGTGGGCTGATCCACGGCGGAAAGTAAGCCAGTATGAGCCATGCCAGAAGCAGAGATCCGTAAAGGCATTGTGCCATCCATTTCTTATAATCGTGCGCTGATAGAGTATCTTAACCATCAAGATCTCCTCATCCCCAGTTTTATACGATTGGGCTTATTAGAATGTTGGTGGTTTTCGTGAATGGAATTGTGAGATCGCTGTCTAATCATGTTATAAAATTGGTTAGTCCAGCTTCCTTGGCAAGATCAACTGCCCTTCTCATCTCTGTATTAGTAAGTCTTCTTCTGAGCTCCGGAATTTCATGAGCTCTCCATTCCGGTCTGTATTGAAACATTACATTTGTTCTGGTGTTAGGTCCCAGATTCTTTGATATCCAATTAAGTATGTTTTTTGTGCAGCATTCTAGATGTTCTGGGAGTACGAGGACACGAATTATAAGCTCGCCGTACTTCTTTCCATATAGATGGTTTCTTGTGCAGGCTTCCCAGTAGTTAGGGGCGTTGCTGATCTTCTCTGCGCACTTATTGTTTCCATACTTGAAATCTAAAAGATAGACGTCGGCGAATCCGGCGAGAAGCTTAGCGGATTCCTCACTATAGTAGGAGTTAGAATTCCACACAACTGGAACATTCACATTAACATGAGTGAATGTTTTAAGCCACTGCTGAAGCCATGGCGTAGGTTCTCCACCAACAAGATTGGCGTTTCGACATCCATTTTTTCTTAACTGTTCAACTGCCAATGCCAATCTTTTCGTTGAGTAGACCTCGCCGCTTTCATACCACTGAGAAATAGTCCAATTTTGGCAGTGGAGACATCTTATTGTGCAGCCCATAGTAAATATTGTTCCGGAAGGAACAAGCTCAGGCTCCTCGCCTAGATGCTCAAAGATGGAGGATACCATGATTTGTGAACCGCATCTGCAATATCCAAGTTCTCCCTTCAAGCGGTTTACTCCGCATCTTCTCATGCAGAAATGACAATTCTCCAAGATTCGATTAGCTATTGTCTCTTTTAAATCCAGAAACGATTTCTCCGGCGTCTTCAAATCCTTTAGCTGCTTTATCCGTGTATCTATCTGCTGCTGTAGACTAGCAAATTCGTCAAGAAGCTCGTCATGAAGATTCCATAAGTCTTTGAGAGAATCATCTTCATCAAAATCTACGGGAATCTTCTTAGCTATCAAAAACTTAGCTGGTTTATCATCTTGCATAACATCGAAATATCTTGAAAGGCTTTCTCGGGCTTTCTCATCCTCTAGAACTGAAACAGCATCTCTCCGAATTATCCGCCACATAGAGTCTCTAAAAATTCTAATGTGGAATAGGCCTTATTAACCCTACGTCTCAACGACGCTGAGACGAATAGCGTTAAATTACTAGGGACGGAAGAGAGAAACCTTCTCTGTGGAATTTTCCCTTGATCGGTATCTTCGCGCCGCAGTTAGGGCAACGCATATCTTCCGTAATGTTCCATTTTATTATTCCAAAGCCATATCTTTTGATGAGAAGCTCCCGGCATTCAGGGCAGTAAGTATTCTCATATTTATGCCCAGGTACATTTCCAATATATACATAATTGAGACCAGCACGGCGTGAAATCTCATAGACTTCTTCAAGGGTTTTTATCTCAGTTGACCTTATTGTAGTAAGTTTATAGTCTGGATGAAACCTCAGCAGATGAAATGGAATGTCAGCACCTAGATTTTCACATATCCATGTTGCAAGATCCTTTAATCGATCCTTAGAGTCCCCTATATCTGGAACAACCAGGTTTGTAACTTCGATATGGATTCCCTGCTTCTTCATCTCGCATAACGCTTCATATATGGGTTCAACGGACGGAACCGAAGAGTATCTCTTGTAAAATTCAGGATCTCCCGCCCCCTTAAAATCGACCGTAGCAGCATCGAGGTAGGGAGCTATCGTTTTAATAGCTTCAGGGGTCATGTAGCCGTTCGTAACGAAGGTATTGAATAGTCCCTCTTTGTGAGCAAGAACGGCCGTATCATAAGCATACTCGAAAAAGATCGTTGGCTCGGTATACGTATAGCTCACGCCTTGGCAATTGTACTCCTTAGCGGCTTTTATCACTTCTTCCGGAGGGAAGTATTTGCCGATAATCTCACTTTCCTGACTTATATTCCAGTTATCACAAAATTGGCAACGGAAATTACATCCGATGGTTGCGATGGACATAACATATGCTCCGGGATGAAAATGGAATAGCGGCTTCTTCCCTATCGGATCAGCATGAGCCGCACAGGACTTCGCGTAATTTAGAGAATATAGCTTTCCATGTTCGTTCTTCCTAACCCTGCAAAATCCCAGTCGCCCCTCTTTTATCAGACATCTTCTCGCGCAGAGATTACATCTAACTTGATTATCTTGAATCTTTTCGTAAAGCATGGCTTCGTGACGAACCAAAATTTACACCTCAAACAATAGTCGGCAAGTTTTTGTTCAGATCTAGCTGTAGGTAACCCCTAATTTAATAATTTCCTCTGGTTTCTCATCTAGCGTTCTGTACGCCTCAACAACATTCTCAAAGCGTACGATATGTGAAAGTAGCCCTTCACTTGTTAAGGCCTTCTTCTGAAACAACTTGATAACAGTATCATAGATCCGTTCCCTATTCCATCGGGGATGGTCCCTATAAGGTTCGCTCTCAACACGTGCCCCTGAAACCATCACTTGACGATTAAAATGCCATTCTTCTCCGAGATTTAGTCCCTTCGCTTCGCCGTGATACCAAGAAACAGGGACGATGGTGCCTCCATAATCCGTTGCTCTAATCGCTTGATGCAAAGCTTGATATGAACCACTTGTATCGATTGAAACATCCACTCCTCCAGTAGACTTTTTAATCTCTAAACCCGCATCGCAAGTTTTAGGGTCAATAAGCATGTCAGCTCCATACTTTTCCGCGAGATTTCTACGTTTTTCAATAGGCTCAACGCCTATCACAAGCAAGGCTCCTGAGAGCCTAGCCATCTGAATGGTCATTAATCCGATCGCGCCAAGTCCGAAGATTGCAACTTTATCTCCGACACGTATATTTCCTTCCCGCACGGCCATTAGAGCGACCACGGCGGGATCAATGCAGACTAGATCTTCATCACTAAGCTCAGGAGGAGCTAACTTAACCTTTCCCTCATCAACCGTATGCGTCTCTCTTATCGGCAGGTATCCGTATACTCTGTCTCCAATCTTGAAGTCTTTAACTTCTTCTCCTACTTCGGTTACTATTCCCACAGTCATGTTGCCAAGCCTAATCGGGAAAACTCCCTTCTCTGTCTCTTCCGATGGCCTAGGCACAAAAATGCCCAATTTAGAATCAAGCCTTTTTCTAGAAAATGGGGAGAGACCCCTGTATATGGTTAGTGTCGTTCCATGCTTTTCTGCCGAGAGACGACTTTTAATTCGAATCTGATCGGGCTTCAGATAGGGTTCATCATATTCTCTAAGAATGGGTTTCCTAGGAGCAATCGCAACGAGCTCTCTAGGCATATTTATCATCTCGGAATTAGTTGTAAGTCTTTACTAAAAACACTTTTGATTGAATATTAATTTAGAAATGGTTTGTCGCGGAGGCTTCCTTAAGTCGATTGGTGAAGACAGAGTGCCGAAAGCAGAAAAAGGATCGTTTAGTCTTTAATCGCCTCTAGAAGGCTCATTACGTTCCAAAGCTTCACTCTCGTGTAAGGCGGCATATTAGGATCTTGAAGTATCTCATCCAATATGGATATAGCATTAGAGGCCCTAACCGCTAATGTGTACTCTTCTGATTGAAGGGTATCCATGGACTCCTTTGCGGCCCTTCTTATATTTCGTGGAGTAGTCGTATCCTCTGAAACTTGGCCGAGAATAAACATCGCCTGCTTTATCCTTTCCTCATATTCCTTCAGTTTTCTTCGACTAACCACTTCTCAGCCCCCTCCAAACAGCTAGATTCTTAAGATGAACAAGTAACATTCAAAAATATAGTGAGAGAGCAAAGATATAAGCATATGGAATTTAATTGCATCTAGACATGGCGATAGGCTTCTCCTCTTACATGCATGATTCTATAAAGGCTCAAGAGCTATGGCCCTTATCCATGAAGAATCTAGACCTGCAACGCGAAGGGGAAGTCCTATGTAAAATACTCTTTCTTTCTGCACCTTATCAAGATTGACTAGCCCCTCGATTAATGGAATCTCATTTCTCAGTAGAGCATTATGGGTAGCCATCGATCCTTCCGGAGCCTCAACTCCTATATTTTGCACGCCGACCATCTTTACAGGCTTACTTGCAAGCCACTCAGCAGACTCCGGTGAAATGTATGGTCGCTCGTCGCCGCTATACGGACTCCATAATAGCACGATATCGTTCTTTCTCACCTTTTCTAGATGCAAAGGCTTTATGGGTTGGCCTTTACCCTCCCTCGGTTTTAAGAAATCGAATTTCAATATTATGGCTTCTCCCATGAAGGTTTCCAAAGGCATCTCCGAAGAAGACTTCGCTCCATCAATTAGATGCGCTGGCAGTTCAACA
>CAZEGS010000085.1:0-5387 GCA_964512445.1 uncultured Candidatus Bathyarchaeia archaeon | reverse complement strand
TCATCAATTCTTCCAAGCAGATCCTCAATCTTTCTCTCATCTATCCCCATAAATAATGCCTTCTAATATTGATTCGTACTCTTTTACTGTTCATTATTATTTATCAAGATCCATTCTTAAATTTATTAGCCGCGTAAAGATGAGGATCCCTTTCTAAAATTATCTTCAGTTTAATTATCACGATCTAAGACCGTATCTGTGAAAGAGTGATCCCTCGGTCCGTTAAGGAGAGAGAAGCCTAAAAAAGCTTAATGACGCTTTTCTTAATTTCGGTGGAAAAGAATTATTCTGCATATCGATTTTGACAGTTAATTGATAAATCCGATGTCATATATGCTGGTTGGATAAATATTAAAGTCAAGTCGATGTGGAAAGATTGAGGATTAAATAAAGGATGAAGAGGAAAACCGAGTCTTGAATGGCATGACTCCTAGGGAGAGAGTATTAGCGGCATTTGAGCATGAACCGACAGATAAGGTTCCTATACATCATCTAGGCTTCTCTAGTCAAGCCGCCTCTTACATAATTGGCCGGGAAGCCTATGTCGGAGGTGGAATACAGCAGTGGAGAGAGGCTAAAGCGCTTTGGGAGGGAAAAGACGCTCACAAAAAATTCTTGGAGAAGTCGCTGCGAGACGCATTTGATGTTGGAAGAGCCGTTGAAAATGATATCCTTCGTCTCCACTACTGGCGGCTAAATGAGAAGCCTACATTAAAAATCGATGAGTTCACTTTCTTGTTTGGAGATCCCAATGGAAGATATGTCATTAGACGTTTTGTACCGAGCTCCGAGCTCTTCAACATTGTTGAGGAGCATCCTCCAAGAAGAGAAATGAGTGTGAGCGCCCGATTTAGAGAGGCTAAGAAGCAAATTTCTGAAATGGAGGATTGGCTACAGAACTATCAACCTAGAAGAGAGGAATTCCAGGAAATACGATTCTTAATGGAGAAGTACGGCAAAGAATACGCTATCAGAATTAATGGAGGTACGATCGGCATAGGCTTAAGCACAGACGATCCTATATGGCTAATGGCTATGGTGGCGAGGCCTGAGCTTGCAGCTAGATACCTTGACATACAAGTAGAAATAGCATTAATGCAGATAAGATACTTCGCTGAGGCTGGAGTGAAGATTCTCTTCGGCGGCTGCGACATCGCATCGGACGAGAGCCCCTGCTTTCCATCCAGAATCTTTCGCAGACTCGTGTTGCCGAGGCTGCAGAGAGTCGTCGAGGAATGCCATAAACGTGATATCTATTTATTATATGGAAGTGACGGAAATCTTTGGCCGATCGCAGCCGATCTTTTCGGCCGATCTGGCATTGACGGCTACTACGAAATCGATCGAAGCGCAGGAATGGATCTTCATAAGCTTAGAAGAAGATTTCCAAATCTTGTTCTAATTGGAAATATAAGTTCTCGAACTCTTCATTTCGGAACGAGAGATGACGTGATTGCTGAAGTTCTTTCATGCTTGAAAGAGGCTAAAAGAAGCCGTGGTATCATAGTTGGCGTTTCAAACTACATAGTTCCCGGAACTCCTAAAGAGAACATAAAGGCCCTAATAGAAACTTTTTATAGATACAGGTGAGAAGAAGGTTCTTCCATTACAAATTTTGAAAAAAACATTTAGGGATCACAGCAATTTCCCTCGTAAGCATCGTATCATTCAGAAAGGCGCTTTTCTCTCTTTATAAGAGGGAAATAAAATAAGTTCTTATAGCAATTCACTTCTTGCTGTAATTGTTTATTCTAAGATGGAGGGAAAGAGATGGCTGAATATGTAAGATTTGGGATAATTGGAACGGGGGTGGGCGCAAACTTCTGCGCTGAAGGCCTTTCAATGATAACTGATGCAAAAGTAGCAAAACTCGTGGCTGTTACAAGCCGTAGAGAGGAACGGGCTAAGGAATTCGCATCTAAATGGAACCTGGATCTCTGGTATACCAATTATGAGGAGATGCTAGAGAAGGCGCCTATAGACGCGGTAATAATAAACACTCCCCACTATCTTCACTATCCGATGGCTTTAGATGCTGTTAGAGCTGGAAAACATACGCTTGTGGATAAGCCCATGACTATAAATCTGAGAGAGGCTGATGACCTCATTAAAGAAGCGAAAAAGAAGGATGTCAAGCTAGGCGTGATTCTGCAGTCTAGATTCGATCCAACAATCAGAAAAGTGAAAGATGCAGCTGACGAAGGGAAGTTTGGACGGCTTATTCTAGGAGAAGCTTCTGTAAAATGGTTTAGGACACAGGAATATTATGAAAAGAGTCCTTGGAGGGGAAGATGGGCGACTGAGGGGGGCGGAGCCCTCATAAATCAAGCTATTCACACAATCGATCTCCTATTATGGATCATGGGGCGTCCAAAGTATCTTTGGGCTCAAATCGATACTGTAGCCCATAATATAGAAGTGGAAGATCTTGCAGTGGCAGCTATCCGATTTGAAAACGATGCTTTAGGCATTATTCAGGGGAGTACAGCAGCATATCCAGGGCTGCCGACAAGACTTGAGATACACGGAACGAAAGGGACTGCGACGATTGAAGGAGAGATTCTTAAGAGATGGTCTGTACTCGGCGAGGAAGAAGTAGTCGTAGAGAAAACAAAGGAAGGACTGAAGTCTTGGGCTAGACCCGAACTTGTCCCAGCGACTAATCACGCTGCTTTGATCAGAGATTTCGCTGAGGCCATTTTAAATGATAGGGAGCCCTTTGTAGATGGGGCTGAGGGTCGAAGGTCCCTAGAAGTGATAATGGCAATTTATGAATCAGGTAGAAGCAGAAGCGTTATCGACTTTCCCATCGAATAAAAAAGAAGAGTTTTTATATGCTTCACGGAGGAGCTTCCTAGAATTCGAAGATCCTCTCCCCATCAACTATTACATATCTCACCTTTATCCTATATTTTCCAGGCTCCCCCTTTATCTCCACCACGGTGATATCTGCCTCTTTACCCTTCTCCAGAGAACCAACATCACTCAAAGATTCTAAATGAGCAGTGTTGCTAGATGTGAATTTAGACACAAGATTCAATGCGTCCTCCAAGCTTCTGCCATCAGCATCTATCATATATCCCGAATGTTTCACTGTAAATAGATTAAGCAGGTTCTGGAATGCTTTATCCATTGTTAATAGGCTGCCGCAAAGCGTGAAGGGCGGAGGTCTCATCAATCTACCTTCATTATCTAAGTAACCTTCAGTGTAGAGTACCTCATCCTTAGACTTCCTACAGATCACACTGAACATTCGAAAGGCGCCTTCAGGCGCCTCTTCAGGAGATGGAAACAGTCTATCAGTAACCGCTATGATCTCATGCGCCCGTCCCTTTTGAACTCGTCTTTCAATAATGTCCGAGATATACCTGAAGTCTATATGATAGCCGTCTACAATAAGCTCAACAGATATGGGAAGAGTGAGAGCTCCTTCATAAGATCCGCCCCCCTCAAAAGGTTTGAAAGATTGGCTCATTGCGCCGTTTGTTAAGTGAACTATAAATCGAAGCCCCGCCTTAAAAGCCTCTTTCAGCATTCTAGCTGACGCCTTACAATGACCGCATCCGACAACTACTCCTCTAGAAGCAGCATAACTGATCAACTCGACACCGAAATCTGGAACTATGTTTATAAGCTTCACAACCCCCACATCTAAGATCGCGTCAAGCATCTCCCTTGCATTCGGCTCGTTTGGATGCACTATGTATTCAGGAGGCTGGGCTCCAGCGCACTCCCGATTTATAAATGTCCCCTCAACAAACACGCCCTCAAATCTAGCGCCTTCAGCATAATCGCCTTGCGATTCAAAGTACTTCCTGCATGAATCCAGATAGGTTAAAAGATCTTCAAAGGGCATAGCTACCGTTGCTAGCTTAAAAGCAGTAACTCCATGCTTCAAGAGTTTCCTTGCTACTTCTCCGATTCTTTCAGGATTATCAGCATAACGTGTCATTCCAGGTATATCATGCATGTGTTGCTCGCGGAAACCCGGCAGAACATAAAGGCCTTCCGCATCGTAGACGTTGCCCTCCACGTGTGGAGTCGCTAAATCCTTTATGATTCCATCCTTGATTATTAGATTCCCTCTGAAAACCCCCCGCGGCGTTACTAAGTAACCATTCTTAAGCGTATAGGACATGTAGACACTTCCCATTCTTTTTGGACGTATGGAAGACTGTCTGCTTTAACTTTCTATCCGTAGCCAGCTGGATATGGCGTGACCAAGATCATAATTGACGAATCAGAGATAGCAGAAATTCCCTTCCTTTCTTAAGTGAATTTACAACGTCTATTCCAGTCTCGTCTTCAAGAGCAAGCCAGCCGCTATAGCCTTGGTCTCTTAGCTCCTTCAAGTATCTTCTCCATGGAACCAAACCTTCACCAACGGTAGCTCTGCCAGTCTTGGGATTATGGTCCTTAGCATGCGTATGAACTATCCATTTTCCAAGCTCCCTAACGCCATTTACAGCTTCTTCCACTCCATAACGTAGGAGGTTTGCAGGATCATAATTCACCCTAAGCGCGTCGATGCCAACATCTTCTATAAACGCCTTAAGGATACGAGGGGGCTCCATACCCGTCTCAACTGCGAAGTATGCGCCTACGTCTTCAGCGTATCTACTGATTTCTGATATGCTCTTCTTTATGATATTGTAAGTCTTGTCTTCCTTATTTTCTGGAATGCGGCCGGGATGTGTTGTGACGATGGGGGAACCCATTAAAGACGCAAACTCGAGAACTCGCTTTGTCTTCTCCACTCGTTCCTTTAAACCCTCAGGTTCATCCAGCCCACCTAATCCTTTCGTTCCGCTCAGCTGCGCGCAGAATCCTGAGATCTCTAAGTCTAAGGAATTGAGAAGCTCTAAAACTTCCTTTCTGCATTTTGCATCGCATCTATCTGGATCCAAAAGGCATGATTCGCTACTGTTGTAGTCTACAGCCCATAACTGTACTCCTTTAGCCCCTATCTCCCTAGCTATTGAAAGCTGCCTTTCAAGATCATCGATGGTTATGGTTTTTCCAAGCGACCATATAGCGACACTTATTCTAAACGTCGACATGATTCTTATGTTGTAAACGGAACTTTTAAGATTATATCCTTCACATTTGGGGGTGGAAATAAAAAATACCATTGAACTATGTGTCGTTTCATGTAAAATCAGAGTATCACGTTATCATAATCTTCTCGTCCTCTCCATGAACAATTAGTGTATCACTTATTTTTTAACCGCATTTTTCTGAAACGCTTTCACTTCGATCTTTTTGGGGGTTAATGAGAGATCTCTTCCGCATTTAGGGCATTTCCCATTATGCATCTGAAGTATCTCCTCTGGAGACTTTAACTCTTCACCTTCATATAGAACTGCGCCGCATCTGTCACAGTTAAC
>CAZEGS010000084.1:0-5391 GCA_964512445.1 uncultured Candidatus Bathyarchaeia archaeon | reverse complement strand
ATCTTCCGCTTAAGCCTGAATGTCCAAACTGCGGCTCTAAAAAATTAGGTATGTTAGGGGTTGAAGAGAAGGATGCTTATGTCCTAATCGAGAAGAAAGATCGTAAATTGAGGAAGTCCGAGATGAAACTGAAGAAGAAGGCTATCCAAACAGCTAATCTAATCTCTAAGTATGGGAAAGCAGCCGCCCTTGCTCTTTCTGGGAAGGGATTAAGGCCGTCTGATGCACTTGAGATTCTAAAGAAAGAAAACAGACTTTCAGATGATCTTTTTGATCTGATACTTGAGGCTGAACGAAAAGCATTGAAAAGAAGATTTCTATAATGAATGGCTTTATCCTGCCTTTTCAATTAGTTTTTCGGAGCTAATCTCAACTCCTCAAAAAACGTAACATAGAAATACTTCTTCTTAGATTAAAGACAAAAACGAAAAAGGAGGATTTGAAATGTTCATTTCTCCCTTTGTCGCCTCACCCGTCTCCGTTATACGTAGACTATTAACACTCGCAGAACTCAAGCCTGGCGAGCTGTTTTATGATCTAGGAGCAGGAGATGGGGGACCAATCATACTGGCAGCTCAGGAATTTGGAGCAAGATGTGTCGGAATAGAGCTTCGAGAGGACCTAGCGAAACGTGCTATGAGGAGAGTACGCGAGCTCGGGCTTCAAGACAGAGTAAAAGTGATCAACGATGACATGTTCAGAGTACCCCTAACCGATGCTGACGTAGTCTACTTATATCTAACTACAAGCGCAAATGAGAAGGTCAGGCCGAAATTAGAGGCCGAGCTAAAGAAAGGAGCAAGAGTCGTCTCTCATGATTACAAAATTGAAGGCTGGGAACCCACAGTAGTTGAGAAATTCTGTGAGAATCCAAGGTTAGGATTCCCATCCCATACACTCTACCTATACAAGAGATAAATGGATTGTCTCGAACAAAAGATCATCAAGACGGATTTTATGAAGCACACTAAGCATCTGCGAATATGTAGAGTCTAACCGAAAACGTAATGTTATTAAATCTGAAAGGGGTCAAAGATTGTAGAATTCCAACTTCGCTGCAACAGATTAATGAGGGATGAGCCTCAATGGCTCCTTTACCATGGAGTTACATCCACTCATGGCGCTGTACAGGATGCGGAATCTGCTGCGTACGTTACCACGTAGTCCTAAAATTCGATGAGTGGCTAAGAATAATAAAGATGTTCGGGGTCGGCGTAACAGGATCCGGACTGAATAAGCTATATCTAGGAAAGAAACCAGACGGTTCATGTATATTTCTAACAAGATCAAACGGAATATACTTCTGCGCCCTTCAAAACATGAAGCCTCTAGCCTGTAAGCTTTGGCCCTTCAAAATAATGAGCAGGCCAAAGTACGGTAAAAGTCGAGAAGCTGCATTTAACTATAATGGACAGAGATTCTACGTTTATGTTGATCCATCCTGCCCAGAGATAAGATGGGGCAAACCGACTCCGCTACTCGTCCAGAAAGTTATCCCTGAATTCATCGAGATCGCTCTAGGTATAAGAGAAAAACAAATCTATTCTACTGGAACCCTATTTCCAGAAGTTACCATTAAAAGACCCCACTATACCAATTATAGAGTCCTCCTGTAAAAATTCAAATAGCCGATAGAATTTTTAGTGCGAAATGCTTAAATCATAAAGGAAAGATGTCCAAAACAGAATTGTGACTCGATGGGCCGGTCGTCTAGCTTGGTTAGGACATCTGCCTGACGTGCAGAAGGTCGCCGGTTCAAGTCCGGCCCGGCCCATCAAAAAATTAACCAGTTTTAAGAAATGAAACTCGAAAAGAGTTATTTTTAGACGTGGTAATGGGGACACTGAAGGCCTATGAAGATCATCCGGAAGAAATTCGGATCGTGATCCTAAAATCGGGTTTAGACGCGGTTTATCTTTTTCCATGTTATTTGAATCCTTTCTGCAATTCCTCTTCGTGGCTAAGAGGATTCCCGTACGTCTAACTGAGAGAATCAGTCAGTGGAGGAGATCTTTAGCATCCGAATTTCAGCGTAACTCCATTCTTTGAATCATAGAGTTCTGAGGCCTTTTATGAACTGACTAGAGAAGATATCGATTCTCATCCCAAAGCCTTCAAGGTGTTTTTGTTAATCCATATGAGCCAAACTGCTTTATGACAACGCATCTTGCCACGTAGTTCAGAAACAGCAAAATTAGCAATACATAGAAAACCCAAAAGATTAGCTTTGTCATGAATCTCTGATCTTTCAACTCAAATCTATAGATCCATCTTGAGCAATAAAGAATCCCCAACGATATGTAGATGTTGAATGGCGTATCATAAAGGAATCTTGGTTGCCATGGAAAATCAACAAGAATCATAGCTGATGCAACCAATATCCAATTAAGCAGCAGCCTGTAGTATCTATCTTCATAGTCGAGAATCGAAAGCACACCTAACACCGCGAGTATTATTGCTGGCGGAAAGCCATAGAATCCCCCTACATACCAATTAAAAGTCCTATCCAAGAAAATTTTAAGCCTAAAAATATTAAGAAGACTCAGACGGAAACGTTCCATCTCCACAAAACCAACGCCACTACCGATATGAAGCGAGCCTCTAATGTAAAACATCAACAAATTAAAGGCTAAAAGAATCAGCAAAAATTTTAACTCCCCAATTCCGACATCCTTTTTCCTAACATAGACGAGGATCAATGTTGTAACGACATAGGCTGAGAGAACCATCATGATGAGGAGAATCCAAGTCCAGGGATGCGTGAAAAGAACCGTAACGGTAGAAAGCCCCAGAAGAATCTTCATAAAAGAACTTTTAGACTTCCCCTCTAAGACCATAATTAGAAGAGCATAAGAAATATAGACAAAACTTAGGGCGAACCAGTTGGCGAAGAAGGCTGCGAAGAGCCCAACAGTAACTTGAAATGAGAAGACAGTGATCAACATCGCAGTCGCGGCGTGAAAACTGCTCTTCTTAACCTTGACAAGCATAAAGGTAGAAAGCATAAGCAGGACCGTCAAGACAAAAGGCATAAAGTATGTGACAAACGTATCTATATCCATAAAATCATCCAATATCAGAAACAAAAGATACTCGAAAACCAGATGCAAGAATCTGTCATTCTCGGCAGCGTGACGCAAAGCATCAAGAAAACTCATACCAGAAACCTCACGCAAATACTTAGTATAATGAAGATGAACATCAACTCCTGGAAAGCCTGGATTACCAACCCCAGCAATAGCATAGTTGTAATACGCCACAAACAGAGCTGCAACGAAAGAAAACGCAACAATAACTATTGAAATGATAGGAGACTTAAAGTAAGGGGCGTCATGATCCGCCTCTTCATTTCTATTACTTTCTCTTCTGGCCAATAGACCCTTAAATGTGAATTCCCCAACCCAACTGTAAGCAAAGAACATCACTAGGATAGGCAGGGCTGGATACAAAATGTTTGTTAACTGTACCTCAGTAAATGCGAAACGCCAATTTTCACCGGAAAAAGGAAGTGAAGGGTAAAATAAATTGTAAATCCAGCATGCGAAGCTCGCAGTCTCTATCGCCGCTAATACAAGCATGCCGTAAAACAGAGATAAGACGAGTAGATCGCGATTAATGGCCGATTTGAGAGATTTAAATCCGCCTCTTGATCCCCGAAGAAACGTTATAACTGAAAAAAGAGCTATGGAAATTGCCCAAAGAATCTTGTCAGCCTCAACAGAGAGAACGGTAATGTTAATTATGTACTTCTTATAGCCAACGTAGAAAGGCATCCTCAAAAGATTTGC
Source organism: uncultured Candidatus Bathyarchaeia archaeon (assembly GCA_964512445.1). Taxonomy (GTDB): domain Archaea; phylum Thermoproteota; class Bathyarchaeia; order Bathyarchaeales; family DTEX01; genus B63. The sequence goes on along the minus strand of CAZEGS010000084.1, from coordinate 1,603 downwards.
AGTGAAGACTACAGAATAAAAAATGAAAAGCGCTAGTGTAACTGAAGAGAGATGTAAGAGAAAGTCGTCGCGTCTAAGCCTGAACTTTTTAAGATCCATTCCTCTTCAAACCGTATCTTTTTTTAAATAAAGAAACATAATATTCTATAGCGTAATTATTGATTTTTATGCATTACAAAATCTCCTTCGTCATACTCATCTATGCGGCCGTAGCCACAATCGACGCCATGCTAGGAATAGTAAATACACCAAACATTCTCGAGTCCTACCTGTACCGACTAGCAGCGGCCACCGCCATAGCGGCCATTCTCTTCTATCTCAATAATAAAGAAAAAACATTAAGGCCGCTAATATTCATCTCCGCTTCTCTAGTATTCTCAATCATCATATTAACACAAGGACAACCGGACGTGGCCAAAATCATAAATACCGCCCTAAAAATCGCAGCAGCCGTTTTAACACTAAAGCCCAAACTCATAGAAATAGAAATAATCGCCGAAGACCAGAAAGAATCTCCTGAAATCCGAGAAGAAGGTTCCCCATGATCTCTCATCCTAAACTCCGCCGCTTCATAAGTATGACACCTACGGTTATGACAAGAAGTAGAATCGCTCCAGCGATTATGTAGGTTGTTGACTGATCTCCCTCGCTACGTAGTGGAGTTAAAGTCACATTTGGCTTCGCATTCACCCTCTGAATACATGGCACTACAACTCCAAAACTCTGTATTCCCTGTCCAGGAGGAAAGGCCGGCCAATGTATTACTTGAATAACAATGTCCTTATCGGATAAGACCTTGTGATTTCCTGGAGTAGTTATCTGAAAATATGAATCCGCATGAATCTTTATTGTTACATCATCAATGTTAACCACACTATCCTCATATGCGAAGATGTAAGCTTCAAAGGAGGCATTTGTAGGAATGAAAAATGGAGTCTCCTCATTTGCTTTCACGCCGATGTAGTAGACTCCCGCTCCATAGGATCCCTCATTTGTACGTCCCGATTCTAAAGAGCCGTTATGAATCAAAGCGACTGTTATTGGCTTATCGCTTTCAATCATGATCTCGTCTGCCTTCGGCTTCACGGACGCTCCTACTCCACCCTTAACGGTAAACTCCTGCAACTTACGGTTAAACCTTGCATCCCACACAGTCACCTTCGCATCTTCTGAAGAGGATATTCTAAATCCGTAGCTTGCTCTCGTATCCCAGCTCTCAACCGACCATGAATAGAAGATTCTGCCGTAGAAACCTCCCTCAGGAGAGGGAAGATAAAATGTCCGTTCATTATAGCATGCAGCGTCACCTCCACCCTCAGGTCTATCAGACTGTATCATAAGATTCCCTGTAGATACGACTCTATACACCCTAAAAGCTTTGAAAGCTAGAGTCTTAAACTCGTTTGCTCTCAGACTGAAGCTCGCATACACATCGCCGCTTTCCTCATATATCGTGACTTCAGACGGCTCTAATGCTAATATCCTGTAAGGCGCACCGCTTAATCCCTGAGAAGCCATAAATATGAACTCTTTCCCAACGTAGCCGCCATCCGTAGAAGTGTAGAATCCTGCTGGAAGAGGCCCCTCAAAACTATCAGCCGTA
>CAZEGS010000083.1:0-5421 GCA_964512445.1 uncultured Candidatus Bathyarchaeia archaeon | reverse complement strand
CTCTCCTTTATGAAAGTCTCAGTTAATCCGCAGACTGATGAGACATCGCCGACAAGATATCTTGCCAGATCAATTATGTGGGCGCCTAGGTCTCCAAGAGCCCCGGAGCCCGCAACGTTCTTTCTCAGCCTCCATACTAAGGGAAAATTCGGATCCATGATCCATTCTTGAAGGTAGACAGCTCGATACTGTAGGATCCTTCCTATGTATCCTTCATCAATCAGCTTTTTGGCCAGTTGTATGGCTGGGACAAAACGATAGTTGAAGGCGGTCATGTTTTTGACGCCGGCTTTCTCAACAGCCTCATACATTGCCTTTGCATCTTCTAATGTTGCAGCCAAAGGCTTCTCGCAGATAATGTGCTTTCCAGCTTCAGCAGCTGCGATGCAAGGCTCAGCATGCATATTATTCGGTAAGCAGTTGTCAACAACCTCAACCTCATCGTCTTTTATGAGATTCTTCCAGTCCGTGTAGTATCTCTCAAATCCATATCTTTTGGCTGCCTCCGCTACAGCATCCTCTGTTCTTCCGCAGATGGCGACGAGGCGGGGAAATGCTGGAGGCGGATAAAAGAATACGGGCATCTTTCTGTATCCGTTTGCATGAGCCTTACCCATGAAGGCGTAGCCGAGCAAGCCGACTCCGATCTTCCTTATCTCTTCAGCCTTCTTAGAGACTTTTCCCATAGTGACGAATCCTACTTCCTTCTTGGGCATAGCCTCACCACCATACCTGTTTCAGCGGAGCCTTTATGATTAAGGGCTTCAGAAAAGCTATGCATTTTTCGCATCCATCCTCTCTGCTCATAACGGGATCTTCATGCTCATAGCTGAGCACATAGTCGTATCCGACTTCGAGCAGCGCAGTCATAACACGTTTCCATTCAACATCTCCCCAGCCGACAACCCTAAATCTGAATCCTCTTCCCGGCCTCATCCAGGCTCCTGTGGGTATAACTCCAGAGAGTGAAACGTTCTCCTTCACTATCTCTGCATCCTTAGCATGGGCATGATAGATTCTATCACCAAACTTTTTGATGAAGAGGACGGGATCTATGCCCTGCCATATGAGGTGGCTTGGATCAAAGTTGAATCCGAACTCTTTCCTTTCATTGATGGCTTTTAATGCCTGCTCAGCAGTCTCTATATTGTAGGCTTGCTCCTGCGGGTGAACTTCATGTGCAAATTTCACACCATGCGCTGCAAAGACATCTAATATCTCGTTCCAACGTTCAGCGAAGATCTCGAAGCCTTTTTCGAAGATCTTCTCGTTTGCTGGAGGAAATATATACCATGCTCCCCAATTTGGAGATCCTATAAAGCCGTTCACGACGGGTACATCCAAGGCGGCAGCCGCCATCGCAGTCTTCTTCATGCGCTCCATCCCATACTTTATCTTCTCCTCAGGTGTTCCCTTAAACCACTCATCTGTGGATTCGTCGTGAGGCCCAAGTACCAACTGTCCCTCCAGATGATTGCTTAGGCCAGAGATTATTAAGCCGTACTTTTCTACGGTCTTCTTGAACTCGGTGGCTCCGCCGCTTAGAATCTTATCGATGTCTATATGGTTGCTTCCCTTCCACGCTGCGATCTCAACTGCTTCGTATCCGAGCTTGGAGACATACTCTAAAACCTTCTCTAGCTTCAACTCGTTGTATAGAACAGTAAAGATTCCTATCTTCAAATAGACTCCCCTCCATAATTTATCTTCAAGTTATATGAGGAATCGACTTTTGATCTTAAAAGATTTTTTAACTCGTTAAATCTTCATTGAATAGGACGTTATTTTTTTGGTTCTCTTCAATGAAGTAAGTACGTGTTCTAGGATCGCTGGAGATATCTCCCTTCTCAAATAATCTACGCAACGCTCTAAAGACTGATTTCGGCTTCATATTAAGTCTTTCAGCAATCTCAGCTAACGTTAAGGGCCCATCCCTTTCTAAGAGTTCAAGTATTCTCTTATCAGTCTTGCTCAAATCTATTCATTCCCCGCCTAAGTTTTTATCGATTTATTTTTGTTCCCCTAATATATCGTCTCTGGTCGATAGCTATAGATTTAACATCATTTACATAAGAAAAGAAGATTAGGCTCCATCATTATTTTATTTTTAGTGAAAAAATTGGGAAGATGCCGTGTCTGCGGGGACGAATCTCCCGTAATCTCAAACAATCTCGGAGTTTGCATTAGATGCCTTAGAGATAATCCTGAAGAGGCTCTTAAAATAGCTGAGAAAGCACATGCGGATGCCCGTAAAGTCTTCGATCTCCCCTCTAGGCCTCCTCGAAATCCAAATGGGTTATCATGCGGGATGTGTGCAAACGATTGCAAGATAGGAGTCGGTGAGAAAGGATTTTGCGGACTGGTGATCAACGATCATGGTAGATTAATACGTCTAGGAGGAACTCCTGATAAGGGAATTCTGGAATGGTATTATGATCCTCTTCCCACAAATTGTGTGGCTTGGTGGTTCTGTCCTGGATGTACTGGAGCTGGCTATCCAAAATATGCATATTCGCCAACTGCGGAGTCTGGATTTGTAAACTTAGCAGTATTCTACGGTGCATGTAGCTTTGACTGTCTCTTCTGCCAGAATTGGCATTATAGAAATTTAACTTTAAGGTTGAATCCAAAGTTCACTGCGGAGGAGCTCGCTGGAAAAGTTGATGAACGTGTTTCTTGCATCTGTTTCTTCGGCGGAGACCCCTCTGTTCAGATGCCTCACGCCTTGAAGACGAGTGAGCTCTCATTGGAAGAAGCGAAAAGGCATAGGCGAATCTTAAGGATATGCTGGGAGACCAACGGAAATATGAGGCGGGAATTCGCAATTAAGGCTGCTGATCTATCATTTCACAGCGGCGGAGTTGTGAAGTTTGACATTAAGGCATGGGATAAAAATATCCATCAAGCTTTATGCGGCGTATCTAATGAAGCAGCTCTACGTAACTTCGGTATTCTCGGAGAAAAGTATTTTGAGAAGCGTAGTACGGTTCCAATCTTAACGGCAAGTACACTCTTAGTTCCCGGCTACGTGGATGCCGAAGAGGTTGATAAGATAGCAGAATACATTGCAAGTATAAATCCTAAGATTCCATATACCCTACTTGCCTTCTATCCTCAATATAGACTTAACGATCTTCCCACTACAAGCCGAAAACAGGCGATTGAATGTAAAAAGGCGGCTGAGAAACATCTAGAAAAGGTCAGAGTCGGCAATATACATCTGCTATCTTAGCAGTTTCTGTAGACTGTTGTAAAGACATATTCTTTCCTCTAGTCATTCAAAATTTAGCCTTTAACGCCATAAGTGTTAAATAAGTATTAAGTTCTCTTTTGCGAAAATGATCTCTTTGAGTGATTAGGGATGTGCCGCCTCTTCGCCATGCTATCCGTTAAAGTTTCAGATGCCTCCAAATATCTTATCGAAGATGAATGTTCACTTTACGCTCAGAGCAAAAAGAATCCTAGAAGACTTCAAGGAGACGGTTGGGGTATAGGATTCTACAAGAATGGCTGTCCAGTAATTGTTAAGAGCGAGAAGCCAGTTTACATGGAGCGTGAAATATTCTTTAATGCTGTGCAGCAGGCGAGATCAAGGATAATTCTGGCTCATATTCGAAGGGCAAGTAATCCTAGAGGATTACCTCGAGAAAAGATGATATCTAAAGTGAATTCGCAGCCATTCACGTATCAAAATTATATTTTCGCTCATAATGGAACGATAACAATACCAGATGAGGTTGCTGAGGCTTTGGGAGATTGGAAACATAGGATAAGAGGCCTCAATGACAGCGAGGTTTATTTCTGGTTTTTAATGAAAGAATTATCTGAGGGAAGATCGATCTCCTCAGCCTTAAGGAACTTCAAGGTCACCCTCAATGATCTTTGGAAAGAAGCATGTAGAAAATATCCTGAGAAGAGACGTCCATACATCGGATTAAACAGCATAATTAGTGACGGTGAATATCTCTATGCATACTGTGGCTATGAGGAAGATAAGGCGCTTGGCAGATCGCTTTGCTTTGGAGATCAACCCGTATTTGAGATGTCTTATAGATTCGGTGAGGAGAAGCTGGTGATCGCGTCGGAGAAAACGAACAGAGCGGAAGACTGGAGGCCTCTACGAAGCGGGGAGATGCTTATTGGAAGAGTCGTAGGAGACAAAATTGAGGTTGAGATAAAAAGGATCGGATAAAACTCTCTTCTGTTCGAAATAATTCTTAATGGTCTTAGTTTTCCTCCTTGAAAAATACTCTGCAACATATTTCATCTATATTTTTAGCCTTTATAGAGGGGTGCAGATTCTTTCCGAAATAGAGGCGTGTAGAGAAAAGAAAGGAGGATTCAGATATAGATTCCGAGAAGCGCAAGTAAGTTATACTCTGCTATTAGTCCTGCAAAGACTGAGGCTACAAGAGACATTACAGTTATCAGAGTATTCAACGAGGGGCCAGCTGTATCCTTAAATGGATCTCCAACAGTGTCTCCTATCACAGCTGCCTTGTGGGCTTCAGATCCCTTCCCGCCGAAGGCTCCAGCCTCTATATACTTCTTGGCGTTATCCCATAAGCCTCCAGCATTAGCCATCAATAAGGCGAATATTAAACCGCTCATTATGCTTCCGCCAAGATAGCCTCCAAGCGCCTCTATGCCTCCTAGAAATCCGACGGCTAACGTTATTAATATGGCTGCGACACTTGCAGGGAGAAGCTCCTTCAATGCTCCTGTAGTCGCTATGTCGACGCATCGAGCATAATCAGGCTTCACTCCTTCTCTCCCCTCTTTCAACCCTGGAATCTCCTTGAATTGCCTCCTAACCTCCTCAATCATTATAAAGGCATTTTTGCTGACGCCAAGCATAACCATCGCTGAAAAGAGTGGTGGAACAGCGATGCCCACAAGCATTCCCGCTAGAACCAGAGGATTCATTAGGTTGAAACCTGCAGCTTTAGTGAGGGCTTGAAACGCTGCAAGTAGAGAGATCACTGTTAGGCCTGCCGCTCCAATTGCAAATCCCTTTGTTATGGCCTTTGAAGTGTTTCCGGCGGCATCAAGTCTATCTGCAACCTCGATGACTTCTTCTGAGAGACCGGCTTGTTCCGCTATTCCCTTAGCATTATCGGAGATAGGGCCATATGCGTCGCCCGCAACAATCATGCCAACTATGGAGAGCATGCCGATGGCAGCCATACTTATTCCGTATAATCCTGACATTCCGTATGCCTCAGCGATGTAGTAGGCAACTATCGATGCAACGCCGATGCCTAGTAGGGGTGGAAAGAGACTTATTAAGCCGTATGAAAAGCCGGTGATTATGTTGATTGCAGCTCCGGTCTTGGAAGACTCAGCAGTTTTTATCGCAGGCGGCCTATCTATCGAAGTGAAATAGTCGGTTGTTATTCCTATGATGACTCCTGAAAGCAG
>CAZEGS010000082.1:0-5483 GCA_964512445.1 uncultured Candidatus Bathyarchaeia archaeon | reverse complement strand
GGAACCTTCCTTAATCCTTTGAACTCTAGTGATTATCTCATTAACTAGGTCCTCGGCTTCTCCAGTCTCGATTATGCATGCCGCGGCGGATTGAACATCTATTCCTGCAGCCGAACCGAGCTTCGCCTTGCTGGGAACATACACGTATGGAATCTTCCTCTCCTCGCATAGTATGGGTAAATGCGCAACTATCTCAGGAGGATCGACATCCTCGGCTATTAGGACGAGTTTAGCCTGTCCCCTTTCTACAGCTTTGGTTGTTTCGTTTGTGCCCTTACGGATTCTTCCTGTTCTCGAAGCTATCTGTAACGCTTCGTATGCGGCATTCGCAACCTCCGTCGGGGTCTCAAATTTCACATAGAACGGCTTTGACATTCTAACTCACCGAAACTTCATCAACGCATGTCTCAGTTCAAATTTAAACCCTAACTATTAAACATAGCCCTATATATGTTGCGGTTGTAATCCGTATAAAAGTTTATATCCACCACCAAAAATCTGTTTCAATGTTGAAACAGATCCTGAGAATAAGGTTTGGTTAAGGCTTTAAAAGAATAGTATAGAGTGAAATTTGATGTTTGATTATTCGATGTGCATCAGGCTGGTTGCCTGTATAATTATTAATCGGTTGATACTATTTTTGGCTCTTATATGCAGCATTATTTTTTCCATGTGATTTTCTCCATTAATGCTCGGCGTGGTTTCTGAACAATAACCTGTTTTCGAATGTCATCAACTTTGTTAGGAAAGCTATTTAAGAGAAGTAGTGAAGGATTAGTGTGGATGATTCATATGAAGAGAGAGGTTTTTGGAACGAGTAAGACCCTCCCGATCTCTTCCGCCGTCGTGGCTGAAGGAAAATTCGTATTTGTGTCTGGTATGGGGCCGGGAAGGGAGGATCTGGATAAGGGAATCGAAGAACAGACTAGAGCTACAATGGATAGCATTAAAGCTGTCCTAGAGAAGCTAGGATCGTCGATGGATAACATTGTGAAGGCAACAGTCTTCTTGAAGGATATGGCCCATTATGATGCAATGAATAAGGTTTATGGCAGCTACTTTAAGAAAGAGCCTCCTGCAAGAACATGTGTCCAAATAGTTCGAAGCCCAGCGTCCGAAAAGCAACTCGTCGAAATCGAGGTCATAGCCTTAGTTCCTTGAGAATACAGCCTCGGGTCAATATTGAGATAAAAAGCTTCCTGAAAACAGATTTCCCCTATTTTTTATTCTCTATGCACTACAAGTATTAGAGTTATATCACCTATTCATCAAGGATGTCTCCGCCCTCTAAACGCTATTTCCTTTTTCGTTGAAGATCACCGCAACATTTGGGCGGATAAAAATATTATTATAAAGAAAAATTATCCCAAATTGGAGATCTGGATGTTCTCGCCAAATTATACTGAGATTACTTTCTTTACTTGTGGAATCCTGTTTTTCAAATAGCGCTCCACGCCCATCTCAAGAGTCATCTTGGCCATGGGGCATCCGGCGCATGCGCCTTTCAGCCTTACTTTTACGACTCCTTCCTCATCTACATCTACGAGCTCTATGTCTCCTCCATCAGCTCTCAAACTCGGCTGGATCTCTCTTATGGCTTTTTCAACTTCTGCTTTCACGTTTAAACACCTTATAACTCTGTGATTTTGTTTCTGCCTAAATATAAATCTTCTCTATTCATGTGTGAAGAACGTTTGTATCTCTTCTCCTATCTGATCGATTCTTACGAATCCGAAGCGTTCGAATTGCACGATTTGATCTATGGATGCCCGTCTAATGTTCTTCTCGGCTAGCCCGGTTACTACCTTTCCATCAGGCATTATTACTCTGCATGGAACTCCTTCATTGTAAGGAAGCCAGTGGATCAACGTAAGATTTAGTCTCCTCGCTTCTTCATAGTCTTCGCTGTAGAACCTTGCGAAGATCTCCTCATTCCTCTTTGATATGATCTCTACATTGAAGAGCTCCATTAGTCTGATGAGCGATCCTGCTTCGAGGCGGTTAAAGTCTCTGCATGAAATAAGTAAGTGAGCCTGTTTATCTCTGCTCTTTACTTTGATGATGCGTGTTCCCCGCGCTGGATCGTCTGGATGAAGCCTAAGGTTAGCTGTGAAGTCTCTTTCTACATCTTTAACAATCATTCTTTTGGGATCGTCGATGAAGAAATATCTATCTGCTATAGGATCTATTATCTTGCGGTTATATGCATATAGATTCTTCCAGCTCAGTGTTATGTCGGCTGGACGTGGACCTACATCAATTATCATCTGCCTTATCGCTTCAGGCCTTATTCCTCTCCTTCTCAACGCTCTGAAAGTTGCCAGTCTCGGGTCATCCCATCCGGTATATTCTCCTTCTTCAACGGCGCGGAGAATCTCGGATTTGCTTAGTGTGGCTCCGATAATCTTGAGCCTTCCATAATGGATCGCCTCCGGATATTTCCATCCAAGATATCGATAAAGATACTCCTGTCTCTTCTGGTTTGTGAGATGTTCTTTGCCGCGTATGATGTGGGTTATGCCGTTTAGATGATCATCGATTCCATTCGCAAATGCAAAAAGAGGCCAGACACGATAGCGGCTACCTGTTCTCGGATGAGGATGCTTCTTTGTATCTATTATTCTGAAGGCTGGCCAATCTCTTATTGCAGGGTTAGGATGATTCAGATCCGTCTTTATTCTTGCAACAGCCTCTCCCTCATCGTATTCTCCGGAGAGCATTCCTTCCCATCGGGAGATATTCTCCTCAGGCGAGTTCTCCCTGCATGGGCAAGGAGTCATCCTCAGAACTCTTTCTCGGAAATCTTCACGTTTACATGTGCAGATATAGGCGTACCCCTTCTCTAAGAGATTTCTTGCATACTTGTAGTATATCTCCATTCTGTCACTCTGTATATACTCGGCGTCCCATTGGCATCCGAGCCATCTAAGATCCTCTCTTATCAAGTCATAAAATTCGAGAGCTGTCTTTTTCAATCGCGGATCCGTATCCTCAAAGCGTAGTATGAAACGGCCATTGTACATTCTCGCATACTCATAGCTTAAGATTATGGCTCTGGCCGAGCCTAGATGCAGAACGCAATCTGGATTGGGAGCGAACCGTGTAACTATCTGCCTGTATTTCTCCGCGTTTGGAAGTGGCGGGAGCTTTTTTTCCTCCTCGATTTTTTCTTTTTCCTTCAAAAGAAGCTCCGGCCATAGATTACGAACAGTCTCTATTTGTTGCTTCAATGTAAGGCTATTGACCTCTTCGACTATCTCATTCACTAAAGAAGATATTTCCCTTATCTTTGCCCGAAGGTCTGGCCGTTCAGCTAGCAGTTTCCCTATGACGGATTTAACCCGCGCCTTCCCTTCATACTTTATAGCATTTTCCAATGCTATCCTTCTGATAGTCTCTTTGATCTCCAAAGCGTCTTTGGAAGGCTTCAATTTGCAGCCTCCTCGAATTTTGTTGCTTCCTTAAATCTCCCTTTCAATCAAGTAATTGGCAAGCATCCTCAGTTTTTCTTTCGCTTCAGAAGGCGGCAAAATCTCTTCAGCCTCGTTCCAGCTCTCCCTTACAATCTCAGCAGCAACCCTCTTTGCATACTCTATTGATCCATACTTTTTGATAATGCTGATAGCCTCCCTTCTCTGTTTCTCATCAGTAGTGTGCGCTTCAAGTATCCGAATTAGCCTTCTCCTATCAGCTACGCTGGCTTTCTGGATTGTATGGATCACCATAAGGGTTAGCTTCCCCTCAGTTATGTCCTTACCTAATCCGCCTTTTCCTTTGGCGAATTTTTCGCCAATCAAATCAAGCACATCATCCTGTATCTGGAAGGCTATTCCCAAGGATTCTGCAAATCTCCCCATTTTTTCCATGATGTTTTCATCGGCATCTGCAAGGACACATGCCATCTTCGCAGCCATCCTCGCTAAGGTTCCAGTTTTATATGCGCACATTTGAAGGTATTCCTGCTCAGATACTTGGTAGGGTGAGGTTAAACCGCGATGCCATGCAATATCTATGGCCTGACCTAAGCTTATGTTCACCATCTCCTCTACATATATCTCGTATAGCTTATTCGCCTTCTCAGGAGAGATCTTCTTTTTATTCGCAACTAAAGCCAGCATCGGCAAGAAAAATATCAGAGTTGACAAGTTTACTGCAACATCAAGGCCGAAGATAAGATATGTACACGGCTTTCCACGTCTCATATCAGATCGGTCTTCCACATCATCGGCGATTAATGTTCCATTATGAATGATCTCTGGAATCACGGCGAAATCAAGAACCTCTTCAGGATCGGCTCCTAAAGCTTCGCAGATAAGGAGAAAAAGAGTAGGTCTCCATCGTTTTCCTCCGCGGTCAAGAAATTCCCAAAAGGGCTCCGCCACAGTCTTGTTTAAGGCTTCAATGTCAAGACTGTATCTTGGAGGGGAAATTCTGAAGACTAATGAAGATTCATCGAACTTTCTCGGCAGATACTTCTCGATATACTTGTCTATTTGCTTCATTTTCTCTTCGAGGAAATCAGTAATGTTGCTGTCAGTCTTCATTCTTTTCATCTTCCTCTTCTTGCGTATGATTCTAAATCAAATCCTCTGAGCCTGAGCCACTCAGCAGTCTTGCCTAATACTACAAGCGGGGTCTCCCTTAATCTTTTCGTGGAGCTGGCGCCCACGAGAAACATGGAGGTTTTGAGTTGCTGAATAAATATTTTAATCTTTTCCTTTACTTTCTCGCTGCCTTTAATCGCGGGCTCAAGTATGGGAAGGGCGAAACCGGCTAGGTCTGCTCCTAAGCTTATAGCCTTAGCGATGTCTAATCCGGATCTTACTCCGCCGGAGGCGATGACGGAAATGTTGACAGACTGGGTAACTTCGACTATGCTGACCACTGTAGGTATCCCCCAATCCCAGAATTCCCTCCCAACGTTCTCTGCGAAGTGATCTCCTCTTTCGCCTGCTCTATAACACTCTACAGCGGCCCAGCTCGTCCCTCCGGCACCCGCGACGTCTATCCCTGCAACCCCTACACTCTCAAGTTTTCTTGCATCTTCAGCTGATATTCCAGCTCCGGTCTCCTTCACTATTATTGGCACGTCAAGGTTCTCCGCAGCCTCTTTGATCTTTCCTAAAACTCCCATGTAATATGCCTCTCCTTCTGGTTGAATAGCCTCCTGTAGAGGATTCAAATGTATGATAAGTGCGTCGGCTTCAATCATCTCCACGGCTTTCTGTAGCTCCTTAATCGTATAGCCGCGGATAATCTGTGGTGCTCCAATATTCGCGGCGAGAAAAGCATTCGGAGCCTTTCTCCTAACTATAGAATAGGTTCGTCTAAGATCCGGATTTTCAAGAGCAGCCCTTTGACTTCCCACTCCCATACCTAATCCTAATTCTTCTACAGCCTCAGCTATCGAAGCATTTATCTTCAAAGCTTCTTGGGCGCCGCCTGTTATGCTTGAGATCATTATTGGCGCTGAAAATTTATGG
>CAZEGS010000081.1:2065-5654 GCA_964512445.1 uncultured Candidatus Bathyarchaeia archaeon | reverse complement strand
TTAGAGGGGAGGCAGCATCACACATTGGATATGGAGCTCTTCGGCCCGAACTCTTGGCTGACAGGCTTCTATCTCGCGGCTCTTAAGGCTGGCGCTGAGATGGCTGAATACTTAGGCAAGCATGAGAAGGCTGCGGAATATCGCGAACTGTTCGAGAAGGGGAAAGAATGGGTAGATCAGCATCTCTTCAACGGCGAGTACTATTATCACCTCATAGATTTGAAGGATAAATCAGTCCTTAAAAAATTCAGGTCGGAAGACCCTAAAATTTTTGATACATATTGGGATGATGAGCATGGAGAGATCAAGTATCAGATAGGAGAGGGCTGCGGGATTGATCAAGTAGTGGCTCAATGGCATGCAAATATCTGCGGTTTAGGTGAAATCTTAGATAAAAAACAAGTAAAGAAGGCCTTAAAATCGATCTACAAATATAACTTCAAGAGCATGAGAGACTTCTTCAACCCTTGCCGAGTCTTCAGCCTCAATGACGAGGCAGGCGTCGTCATCTGCGAATGGCCTGAAGAAAAATACCGGCCTGTTATCCCTGTTCCCTACGCGGAAGAGACCATGAATGGTTTTGAATATGCCGTTGCATGCCACATGATTCAAGAGGGCCTTATCGATGAAGGATTGGAGATCGTGAAATCTATCCGTGACCGTTACGATGGGGAGAAGCGGAACCCGTGGAATGAGATTGAATGCGGAAGCAATTACTCTCGATCCATGGCGTCATACACTTTGCTGCTCGCTCTCAGCGGATTCAAATTTGACCTAGTGAAGAACAGAATAGAATTTAATCCTCCTCGAATCATTAATGGAAACTTTAAGTGCTTCTGGTCTCTCGGAACGGGTTGGGGAACTTTCGAGATCCAGCAAAACAACGTTATGATTCAAGTTCAGCATGGCCATCTGAAGATTAAAGTGCTTAGCTTACCATTTTTAAAAGATAGAGAGATCAAAGAAGTCTTTGTCGAGTCTGTCGAAAAAGAAAAAATCGTGTTTGAAAGGTGTGATTGTGAAATAGTATTTCCCAATTATGTTTTGATAGAAAAAGATCAGAAACTTATTGTTAGCCTCCAGCAACTTTGAATAGAATTTAAAAGATTGGAAACTCAGAGCACTCCGATCTCTTCAAGAGTCTCCCTTAGCTCTCTCTTTTCCTCTTCAGTCAGATTCTCCAGCGGCTCTCTAAGAGGCCCGCCATGAAGCCCCACAAGATCCATACATGCTTTACCTACGCTCATATACATATAGTTGGTTCTGAGGACTGATGGAATTATCGATGGGTCTTCCCGCTTCTTCATGAACTTTCCAACAAGTCGATATATTGGCAAAATCTTCTTTCTAAGAGACTCTACGGCTTTATCGAAGTTTCCAGAACTAGTCTCCTCATAAATTTCATAGCTCACTTCAGGTGCGAAGTTTCCAATATAAGTTATGAATCCCCTATAATGTAATCCGCATGCAGCGGACCCGACATAGTGAAGCTCTCCTAACCCATTAAGCAGAACCATATCCTCAGGATCTATCAACGCCGCTTTCCAGGCATAGTCTCCAGCATTAGGAGAGTTATCCTTCAAAGCAACAATATTCTCGATTTTTGATAATCTTTGAGTTAATTCTGGATCGATTATCAACCCTGAGACTGCTGGGTTATTATACACCAACACAGCTATCTTAACTGATTCAGCTATACTTTTGTAATGCTTATAAAGGCCCTCCTTTGTTGGAGTGTGATAATACGGCGGCACGATCATTACGCAGTCTGCACCTACCTCCTCAACATATCTCGCCATCTTTATAGCTTCTTTTGTTCCAGAATGTGAGGCTCCAGCGATTACTGGCACTCTGCCATCAACCGTATCAACGACTGTTTTAATTACTTCTTTCTGTTCCTCAATAGAGTTTGCATAAAACTCGGTGGTGCTTCCATTCGTCATTATAACGAGATCTTTGTTGCCTTTTTCTGCAAACTCGACGAGAAACTCCGTATTTATCTTCAATCCTTCAATATCAAGATCGCCGGAATCTGTATATGGACAGAACTGCACCGGCACTATACCACGGCATTTTTTCTTAAACTCCTCCGGAGTCATCAAAACAATATCACCAAGAGAAAAGGGTAGTCTGGCAAAATATAACAGTAACTATGGAAAATCCTGTGAATTCTTTGCTCTTGCAATTTTAAACTTTCTGTTACCCTTAAAAAGAATCGTTTGTATCATGTATAGACGTACAAATATTCTTATGCATTTGAAAACTGTATCAAAAATAACTATAGTGATGATAAGGGTGGCTTTTAAATGTCTGAAAAGGCCGAAGAATCAATGAACATAGATGAGTTACTCTTTATTGGAGACAGCGAACTTCCTGACGAGAAAGTAAAGGAAATAGAAAAAAAGTTCTCTAACTTAATGAAGGTCATAACAGAAGATGCGAGACAGTTAAGCGAGTATTTGGTGGCAGAGGAAAACACAATAGAACATGTATGCAATTTTCTCGAGAGAATCCTCTCTGAACTCAACCTTTCAATAGTTATACCGAAAGAGGCTGTGCCTACAGTACAGGAAAGCAAGGAAATAATTCTGAACTCTCAATGTCACCTTATTATAGTTCAAGATGACGGTTCGGTCGAATCAAAATCTCTTAACAAATATTCGCCAGAAACAATTCTTGCAGTTGTCTGCGCAATAATACCTAAATTAAAAGAAGAGGTCAGTGCATACCTCAGAAAAGTCAGCGTAAGACTCAGCTTCTTAGAGATGATCAAGGAAGAGCTAAAGAATATTCAAAAGCCTTTCGTTCGAAACCGCGAAACTCCCATCGGAGAATTTAAGGAAGACAAGGCTAAGGAGATCTTCATTACTCAATGATGCGTTCTCTTCTTTTACGTATTTTACGTATTTATTCTTTTTATCGTAGCAAAGACTGGAACTTGAAAAATGATTAGAGTTCTGCCATTTGAGATTCGAGATTTTCTGTCTATGAATGATTTACGCGAGTTTATAGAGAAAGAATTAGCTTGGTACGAAAATGTCTTTAAAGAGTATAGCGAAAAACTTGGTTCTCTTCTTCGAGATCAAGGTTTCTCATCAGAAGAGATTGAAAAGATCCTGCGAGAGAGAGGATTAACCCGGCAGTCTACTGGTAAAAAGGGCAAAAAAGGAAAGGAAACCACTTCTCAAAGCTGGTTTAGCTATAAAGGCTTACTATTCTCCGCTGATAAACAAGGCCAAGCGGAGATTTTATTTGAATCTATAGAGAATGTTGAAAAGATCATAAAGAAGATAAAAGAGACTCAAGCGTTAATTGAGGAGCTTCAGAAGATAGGTCTCGGTCCTGGTTTAGCCTTTTCAGTTTATCTAGTTGACGGTGTTCCCGAAAAAATCTTTGTTCAAAAAGCAGGAGATGCTACTCGTAAATATAAATTGGAACTCTTTCTTTCGACATCGATGGAATCCGCAGATATGTTACATGAGGATTCGGCATCGAAGGAAACGGAAAAAATTTCGGAAGGAGAAAATGAAGAAAAGATGAATGAAGATAATTCTGAAGCAAATAAAGATCTGGAAAAAGATCAAGAGGC
>CAZEGS010000081.1:0-1965 GCA_964512445.1 uncultured Candidatus Bathyarchaeia archaeon | reverse complement strand
TGGAGGGGTAATAAGACAATCCTGAATTGGCTTATAGTCCTGTCCCCTTTTACATCATGAAAGAGTAGCTGAAAAATGTATCCACGAATTTCTTCATCAACTCGTACGGCGTTTTTACTATGCAGTAAACTGGAAAGTAATCTCGTATTCCCCTACTGTCTATGCCTATTCCTATGATATGAATCCCTGATCTTAATGCGGCATTAATCTCTTCTTTTGTCTCCTCAGAGGCTCCGCGATAGCCCATCGGAAATCCATCAGAGACCACTATCAATATCTTACTCTCCTCATATCTCCTTTTCAAAGACTCTACCGCCAATTTAATTCCATCCGCAAGATAAGTTAACCCGCTGTGTTTTATTCCGCCTATCCTTGCACAGACTGTTCGGTTATGGTTTTCCGTGAAATCCTTAATTATGTAAAATCTATCGTCAAAAGCAAAGACGCCTAATGAACGGCTATCATGAAAGAGTTTTCTAGAAACCTCAGTCAAGCACAGAATCACATCTTTAACTTCACCTGAAAAACTCTCTAGGCTTAGGCTGACATCAACAAGGATGCACCAGGCTTGAGCTCTATAACGTAATGTATCCTCTTGAAATATGTCGCTTCGCTGCTGCTGGCTGGCGATTACTTGTATAGCTTCCTGAAGATCAATGATGCCTGCCTCTCTTCTAAAATCTTCTCCAGTAAGATTGTAGTAAAGTGCAAGTCTATTCGTGATTCGTCTGATGGTCTTGGAGTGAACGGCTTTTCTTCTTAAAAATTCAGCATAATCATGCTCGGGAAAAACAAAATCTCTGAATCTAGTCTCCTTGCCCATCTCTCTATATTTTAGAAGAATCTTCCGCATAGCCTTCTCTTTCATCATCCACTCCCAAAAATGTTGAGACGCTTCGTTTCTTAGAGATTCATAATTAATGCTAATTCCTAAGTTCAGCCTTTGAGTCATCTCTTCTATTATGTTTCGTATGATCATCTCATTGGGCAGATCTAAGCTTCTTTCAAATATGGAGTTTCTGCTTAAGTGATTCATATACAAAAAAGAGGGCACTTCAGGGAGCGGAGACGAATAACCTGATAAAAAATCATAAATCTTTAAAAAAGACTCCTTTTTAGACTCGGCATCTATAGCCTTCATAGCGTTAAATTTACTATCAAGTTTAGAGAGCGTTTCGAGGCTTTGTCTTTCTAAACTCCTTAATACATTCGCTGTACTCTTAACAATTTTTAATGAAGTTTCAGATCTTCCCTTTATCATTCCAGTCTTATATAGCGATAAAATAGAAGTGGCTATTCTAAGGCTTTCATTTCTGACTAGGTGAAGAGGCTTAAGCATGTAGTATGAAAGAGCATCAGCAATCTTTATTTCAGCCAAGAGATCATTATGAAAAACTTTCAAATAGGCATTTAGTACAGCATCTTCAGTCAAGAGAATCGCGGTTAAGGCTTTATTCTCTTCTTTTCCCTTAAGTAGATCCGAATATAGGGTGGGATTATAAAGTATAGTGAAGAGACTCAAGTAATACACGGATGATTTGAATAGAGTCCATAGCAGCTGTATCTGCTCTTCATTTCTAGGATCAAAGATTATTCCCTGATATTCCAGGGTTCCATTCTTGAGCTTCTTAACGTTAGGCAGGCAAATAACGTATCCAAACTTATCCTTTTCGAGATAGGGAAACGGTATCGAGTCCCGTACAAGTATCTTTATTTCGCCGGGATCCTTTCCCGTTAGGTCATACGAGATGAACCATGCGGACTCATAGAACTTCAAGGAATTCACCGATAACTATCAAGAAAAGTATGTCTTGATCACTCTTCTAACCGCTTCCTGAATCTCAATATCATCACTAGTAGTTCCTATGATACTTTCTTCAGCTGCTTGAAGAGGATCGCTGCCATCTGCGATGAGAATCGCCCAGTTCATTAGATCTCCTGGAGAGGGACCATAGGGTAGATCTC
>CAZEGS010000080.1:1305-5737 GCA_964512445.1 uncultured Candidatus Bathyarchaeia archaeon | reverse complement strand
TCTGGAATGAGATCTCAAAGATGAATGCAGGAAAGATGCTTCGGGAAGTCAATCCAGTGGGGGGTTCTGAAAAGGCTAGGGCCGTTAAAGAGATTGTTAATAAGACTTGCTCAAGGATTTCAAGCGTCATTTACTTTGGCGATAGCATAACGGACGTTGAGCCGTTCAGGTTAATTCGAGATGGCGGAGGGCTAACCGTTTCCTTTAATGGAAATCGCTATGCGGTAAGAGAAGCCGAGATTGCAGTTATGTCACGTAACACGCTCATCATTTCTATTCTTGCAGATCTTTTCAGAAAAATCGGTAAGGAAGGCGTGATTCATCTAGCTGAGAACTGGTCGACATCATCCTTAAAGGAGACATGCGAGGCATCATTATTTAATCAGCTACTAGATCTTCCCAAGTGTGAGATTCCGAGAGTGGAAAAGATCACTTCCAAAAATCTAAACCGCTTAATTCGTGAAAGCACAATCTTCAGAAAGACTGTTAGGGGAGAGGCCATAGGCAGACTTGGCTAATCAAATCTCTTCCAAGATACAATTCCGATCTTATTAATGGAAAAAGAGACATAATTCCAAAGATAACTTTAAGCATAAATCTGGCTTATCTAGCCGCCTATGACAGGCGGTAGAAGAACCACGATATCTCCATCTTTTAGTGGAGTCTGAAGCTTCTTTAAAGTGTAAATATTACGACCATTCAAAAGGATCGTGAGTTCCGGTTCGTCTCTTTCATAACGTGTTAACGCCCTCTCATCTAAGATCAGACTCTTTTCTTTAAGCTTATCTAGTAAATCCTTCACTTTAGCGTTCGGTTTTAAATCCACCTCAAGTTCGCTTCCTAAGAGATGCATTAATCTGCCGAACGCTCTAACTTTCACTCGCATAAATCTCTCTCTCATTAACAAATGGTAAACCCAAAAAAAGAAGGGTGGAAAACTATCTTCTCAATTTCTCTAGAACTCTGTCAACATCTTCCAGTCCAAGTTTTCTAAGAACCTCAGATTTAGGAATGCCGTTTTCATCCCAGCCTATAGCTTCATAGTACTGTTTCTTCATTTCCTCGAAGACTTTTCTGTCAGTCGTCTTCCCTTTATACGGTCCTGACGGTAAAGGTTCATAGAATCTAGGCGGGTTATCGTCGTGGATCTTGGGATCCCACACTATGTCAGGCCCGCCGAGAAGTAGAGCTGCTCTTTGAATATGAATTATTCTGTGACCCAACGTTTTGTTCCAGTCTTCTTCCGTGATATCCCATCCCGTAACTGCTCTGTAGTAATCCCATATGAGCTCTCTGTCAGCAACGATGCTGCATACAACTGCTGAATCTGCGAAAACCATCCACATGTCGTTGTAAGCATCGTAAACACCTGAAGTGTGATCTCCACATTGTGGCGAGCAGGCATATCCGATCGGTCTGTAGTCCAATCCGCTTCTTGTGCCATGAGCACCTACCTCGACGCCTTTAACATGAACCGCATACTTAGTTACGTCAACTCCTTTCATCTTGGAGATTTTTAATGCTGCTCTATAGGTTCCCTCAGCTAATATGTCACCGATTCCTTCCCGCTTAACAATCATCCTTGCGAGTTTTTCAAAGGCTTCCACGTCACCCCACTTTAGCTCGAATCCTAGATCCTCCTTGGTTAGTATGCCTCTCTGATAAAGCTCGGCGGCAAAGGCAAGCGTGTTTCCGCCGTTGATCCCTGAAAAACCTAGATAGTCCATGAGGGCTGACAAGTATATGCATTCGCCGGGATCAAAGACTCCTAAGTTTGGTCCAAGATAAGCCTCCATCTCATAATCAGGATTATCTGTGAATGTTCCTTTATATGGGCCCGTCTTAATAACTGCGAGTTTCATGCAGCTTCCAGCACAGTTAAAATCGCTCCAATATCTCTTCACCCAATATTTGAAGTCAAATTTCGGTCCGCCGAATCTTCTCTCATCATGCCATTCATCTTGCCAGTTTCTAACAGGCTCTGAGCTGCTGCCTGCACCTACCGAGTAGCCGCCATATCCAGTTCCCCACATGCTTGGAAACGTTCTGTCCCTACGACAGTATCTTCTGTCGACTTCCCGCCAAAGCATCTTTACGGTTGATGGATTTGCTACATCTGGAAGGGGCTTTCGTCCTTTAGCAACTATAGCCTTTAGGTTCTTGGAGCCCATCACCGCTCCATAGCCGCCGTATCCCGCAGCATGGCTGATCTTCTGTAGCACAGCGGCTGTTCGTACTCGGCTTTCACCTGCTGGTCCACAGTATATGATTCCTGGCTGTTTGATTTTACCTGCATTTGGCGATTTCTCCTCCAGATAATTCCTGACTTCTTTAGTGAGGATTCTAACGGTATCTATTGCTTCCTTACCCCAAATGTGCTTTGCATCTCTGATCTCTGCATGGTCATCAGTAATTAGGATATAAACTGGCTTCTCGGCTTTTCCGGAAACTATAACTCCATCATATCCAGCGCACTTAAGCTCGACTGGAAATTCTCCGCTTAGAGTTGACCCTATTATTCCATTGCATTGAGGCGACTTACCGGAGATGCAGATACGTGTCCCCGGATAAATAGCCGTCAACGGACCCGTTAAGGCTAAGAAAAGATTCTCAGGGCCCAGAGGATCAATAGATTCCCATCTTTCTCCAAATCTATCCCATAATATTTTAGCTGCTAAACCTCTGCCTCCGACGAAGTTCCTTAATATTTCCTCGTCGAAGGTGAGATCCTTGATCTCTTCTGACGAGAGATCTACTTCAAGAAATTTTCCCGCATACCCACGCGGCATTATATCACCTCCTCAGCTTTTTCTCCAAGCAGATTTACAGCTACATCTTTAGTGAACTCTTCAGGGGTCTGAGCGAAAAGTCTACGGTTCACATCTCTCTTTGCCGCCTCTTTATTCTGTCTGATCAGCACCAGCGCATCGAATCTTGCTTCTTGACAAACCTTTACGCATTCAGGGTCTCCGCCGCATAGGTCGCAGATAACAGCCTTATTGTCCTCTGGATGGAGGAACGGAATGTTCCCTGGGCAAGCTTTTATACATTCTCCGCAGCCCGTGCATTTTTCTTTGTCGACTAAAACCGCTAAGGTATCATCGTCTACTGAGAGAGCTTCAACGGGGCATGCTGGGACACATGGGTAATCGTTGCATTGAGCGCATAGGTGTGGAATCTCCACGCCTGGAACAAGCATGAAGACCCTGATCCGAGAGGCCTCAGGCCAAATCCTCCCCTCATGATGCAAGGAACAGACAATCTCGCATCTTCTGCATCCACTGCATTTTAGGAAATCTCTCGCTATCCAAACAACCTCATTCTTCTTCATGGCGCATTCGTAGATATTGTATAGTTATTACTGTTTGATAAAAGATTAACCGAAAGATTTCTGATCTATTTGAAGATACATGGTAAAGCAGAATTTTAATGAAAGGTGGACACGTTAACTCTTTTAAGCTCCGCTAATTATTGTTTCTTTCTCTCTAGTCCAGTCCATAACGATCTTATGGACGAGCTCCACAGTTCTCTCTATTACGCTTTCCGGAAGTCCCGGAACGGCAGGCTCCGAGATCAGTCTTACACGATAATAATCCTCATCGGGACTCTTTATCAAAACTAATGTATTCTTTGTTCTTTGTTCTTGTCCAGAGACTGAAATAACATATTCAAAATTGATTCTCTTTATCAATTCGCTCTTCACATTCTCTATCTCAGGAGCTTCCTCTATTTTCTCAATTCTTTCAATGAGGCCTGACCTAAGATCGCTTAGGCGATCTAGACAAAAACTTATGAAGAATAGAATTTCATTTAAAGATACTTTAACGGGCATACTTAATTCTCTGGCTTGATAAACTTTGAAGATCTCTTCTTCACGAGCCTTTACCTCCTCTTCAGAACGCTTAATTCTTCTGATTTTTGATGGTGTATATGTGCTGACTGCTAGCGCTGCTGGTCTAAGAGAGGAAAGAACCGAAGCCGTAAGAGCTAATGCAAATCCGATGGCGCTCCACCACCATTCAAGTTTCTCTCTCACCATAAGATTCTGACCTAATAGGTTCATTATTCTATAAAATCCTAAACCGACTACGTAGCCTAAACTGCCGCCAACCATACCGAGAATTATCGCTTCTGTAACGAAGATAAGCCCTATATGCGTTGGGTTAAGCCCTACCATGGAAAGAGTTCTAATCTCCTTTCTTCTTTCATAAATGCTATTCAACATCACTGTTCCTACATTAAGGCCTACCATAACCAATGGGATTAAAAGTTCAAGCGTCCCTTTAATCTCGAGGTAAGAGCCTATATAATAATAGATTATTCGTCTATTTTGGGAAATAAAGACGTCATAGTTGAAGATAAATATTAAGTCCCGAACCATCGAGGTTAGATCTACATCCTCTTTGGGTTGAAAGAGAAGTTCGGAAAGCAC
>CAZEGS010000080.1:0-1295 GCA_964512445.1 uncultured Candidatus Bathyarchaeia archaeon | reverse complement strand
TTGAAGATTTATAGCGTCATTTAGAGGCATCACGACGACTTCTGTACTATTGCATATCCTAACAGATCCGTCCTTTAGTATTCTAGCAGGACCGAAAGAGGCTCCATTCAGATCTTTAAGGTTCATATATTCATCATCGTCGATAAGTCCTCTAACCGTGAAGCTTGTTGAGACATGAGTGCCCAAGATCTCCAGCGTCAGCTCATCTCCGATTTTGGCTTTAAGAGAATCCGCCACGCTTCGGCTTATTAGAATCTCTCTTTGACTCGATTCTGTGAGATATCCCTCTTTCACCACGTCTTTTAGATTGGTATAATACGATTCATTTACGGGATCGATTCCTAGAATTCCATATATGAACCATGTTCTTCCCTCCTTAGGATTTATAAGTCGGACGATTGGAGTGGAGCTTGGTAGATTCTTTAATCTGGGAGCAACTTTCTCTATTCCTATCCTTTTTGAGAGGCTCTCTACCAGTTTTGAGATGGCTTCCTGACTACTTGTCCCTATCGGCGAGAAAAGAAGTGATGTTCTATTCATCATTCGTTTCACTATCACCCCATCTGAAAGCGCATTCATGCCTACCTCTTCGGATACAATGCCGAAAACCGTCCCGAAGGATGTGAGGGAAGTGAATGCGAGGACTAAGATGGTTATCGATAGGATAGTGAAGAACCCTCGTATCTTTCTTCTTTTTATCTGTCGTTTACCCATAGAGAATATTATTGTAAAAGCGCTTCTCCAGAGGACTTTCCCTTCAACGGATCTCTCCTTCCAAACCCGTGGAATTCCGAAGACTAGTAACAAGACTCCTCCAAATGATATAGCTGAGGAGCCCAAGAAGACCATCATATTTTCATCTACTATGAGATGCGCGCCGGGATGAGAGAAGTATAAGATAACAGAGTAGAGTATAAATATGGCTATGCTGCATAGAATCTTCCCCTTTCTCTTTTCAAACAGAAAGAAAGCTAACGTTACGCTGAAAGCAGCCATGACGACGGGGAGGTAGACAGCATTCGTCATGGCTATGAGCCTTTTACTCTCAAGTGTTGTTAGGATGAAATTTAACGTACCGTAAGCTTCCCGAAGCCTTGTCCAGACATCGAGGTAATCTTCAGGCTTTTTGGCATTCGACAACAAGATCTTAGACTCCGTAATCTTATTGTAGGTACTTCCTAGCAGTTGTCTTTCATCAAACACAACGAAGCCTAAATTCTGTGCTTTGTCAAGATTATCTGAAACCTCAACAAGATCTGATCTCAAAAATTTAATACCTGCACTTAGACTTTTTT
>CAZEGS010000079.1:0-5826 GCA_964512445.1 uncultured Candidatus Bathyarchaeia archaeon | reverse complement strand
TTAAAGAATATTGTTGAGATCGGCAAGGAAAGAAGAGCTACGATGATGAATGTTTATACCCCGCCAATACTGGTAAGAGACGTCAATATAATATCAAAATAGATCTAACTTCCTGATGCTTCAAGAATAAAAATTATTCTTTGAATGGAAGAATTCATCAATTAGACTTTTAAATATGATAAGTAATAGCTGATTGCAGGATGCCTCTTGAAGATTCTCTTGTTAACGGGAAAGATGGCTGAGCCTCTTGTTCAGGCTGCTGCTCGCGTCTGCCCATCCAAATATGAGATCAGCATATCTGTGATGCCGATAGACGTAGCTTCTCTAGCAACTCCTCAATTAATCATTTCGCATCTGAAGAAGAGTAACCTTACAGATTACGATTTGATCATGGTCTCAGGAGCCATTCAAGGATCTGTGAAGATTGTTGAGGACGCCGTTGGAGTGAAGGTTGTTAAGGGACCGAAGCATGCTGTTGATATACCGATGCTTCTAAAGATATGTGATCCTAGAGATCTGTCGCCAGAGATATCAGCAGATCTCCTTCTCTCGAAGAAGATGCGGAAATTTGCAAAGGAGATTCTTAAGAAAACTGAAGCTTCAACAGCCTCAAAGCCCCACATAAAAGTTGGTAATAAGATGCTTATACCTGTGGATCCGCCTCCAGTGAGGGTGATATCGGAGATCGCCGGGGCGCATCTTCTAGATGAGAAGGAGCTCATTAGAGCTGCGGAGAGACGTATCGAGGAAGGGGCAGACATACTAGGTTTGGGTTTTCAAGCCGGTATTGCAAACCCTAAAAAAGTCAAGAAATCCGTCAAGCTGGTTAAGAACGAATTTGATTTTCCATTAATGCTGGACTCTATAATACCGAGTGAGATTGTCGCTGGCGTTGAGGCTGGAGCCGACATGATCATGAGTCTTGAAGCTGGCAATATAAGAAAGGTTGCTGATAAAATCCGGGATGTACCAGCAGTTGTTATACCATATGACTCTAGAAGAAACTTTTTTGCAAGAACAGTTAAGGATAAGCTTAGGCTTCTCCAAGGAAATATTGAAAGTGCATTTAAATATGGTCTGAAGAAGCTCATCGCTGATCCGGTGCTTGAACCAATAAATCTCTCAGGATCAACAGGGACATTTCAATCACTAATGGCTTACCACATGTTTAAACAGAAAGGCTTGCAAATGCCTATGATGATGGGGCTCTGCAACGTTGCAGAGCTAATCGACGTTGACTCAATAGGCGTTAATGTCCTTTTAACGATGCTAGCAGCCGAAATAGGCGTCAGCTCCATTCTAGTAGTTGAAGAAAGCGCAAAAACTTTAGGATCTACTACTGAGGCTAAGATAGCCGCCCAAATGGCTACTCTCGCCCGAGAAAGAGAAACTCCACCTAAAGATTTAGGTCTCAACCTTCTGATCTTAAAGGATAAAAGAAGAGTCGAATCGAAGATAAATCTGAATGATACAACAATTATTGAGGCTACTGAGGAAGTTAAGGAGTATCCTCAAGATCCAATCGGCTTCTTCACTATAAATGTGAATCATAAAGATGGAAAAATAGAGGTTCTTTACAGAGGTAGGAAAGGTAGGATTCTGATAAAAGGAAAAACAGCCAGCTCTATATATAGGGAGATTCTAGAGAGGAAACTCCTCTCGATGCTTTCCCACGCATTATACTTAGGTATAGAGCTCGGCAAGGCTGAGGAGGCTCTTATAACCGGTAAAAGTTATGTTCAAGAAGAGGGCCTCTTCAAACCAGTAAGGCCGATAGAAATATCTAAGTGAAGAAGAATGCGTCTCGAGATCAGGTCCTCAGCGAGACTTCATTTGGGATTTTACACGATTTTGTCGAGCAGCATGGCCTATGGAAGCATGGGTCTTGCAATAAACAGGCCGGAGGTAATTGTACATGCAAGAAAGGCAGATAGACTCGAGATAAGAAACTTGACCCAAGTTGAGGTTGAAGAGGATATTAGAGAAGTTGTAAAGCAGCTGAAAATTCCCGGAGCCGAAGTTAACGTTCTGAAGGCTATACCTAGACACGTCGGATTGGGCTCCACAACCCAAATTGGGCTCAGCGTAGCATATGCGTTATTAAAAATTTATGGTTTAAGATACAGCATTCGGCGGCTAGCCTTCACCTTAAAGAGAGGAAAAGTCTCAGGCATAGGCATAGCAACGTTTAAGCATGGAGGATTCATACTTGACAGCGGTAGACTTCTAGACAAAAATGGGATCCGTGAACTCCAAAGTCCACGCGATGTTCCGGCTGTAATGCTTAGAAGACCTCTGCCTCGAAGCTGGCGTTTCATCGTTGCAATACCTAAAGGAATACATGGTCTTGATGAACATGAAGAGAGATATGCTCTTGAAACACCTGAAACTAATCATCGTATTGAACGTGAACTTCACGAGACTGTATTGATGCAAATGCTTCCTGCTTTAGCACGCGGGGACGCAAGAAATTTCGGGAAGGCCCTCAGTAAAGTTCAGCGTTTAGTTGGCAGATACTTTTCTAAATATCAAGATGGAGAATTCTGCTGTTGGGAGACAGAGGAGACTGTGAAGGCTCTACTTAAGGGAGGAGCCTACGGTGCTGGTCAAAGTAGTTGGGGCCCTACAGCCTATGGTCTAATCGAGGGTCAGAAAAGGGCTGAGAAACTGCTGGATTATATCGTTGAATATACTGAGCGAATCGGAGTTGAGGCTGAGATTTTCATAGCTCAGCCTCGAAATAGGGGGTTCTCATGCAGAATCATTGAATCTTAAGTGACGTAATCTTATTTGTCTGGATATTCTACAATAACGTAGTTTCGGCTTCCCTCGTAGAGCTTAACCTTTACGTTCATATCGAATTCTTCGTGAAGCCTTCTGGCTATATCGAGGGCTATATACTCTGTTGTTGCTTCCGGGCACTCGATGGTCTTGACGCTTTTATGGAAAGGTCCAGAGATAATCACATTATCGCGATCTTTTTTGGGGAGAATGACCTTGTGGTCGTAGTCTGCAAGAATCTTCTTTACAGTATCCTTCACTATTCCAAAATCGATGACCATACCCGTTTCCGGGTCAACATCACCTTCAATCTCCACATCTAATCGGAATGTATGGCCGTGGAGACTCATACACTTTTCTGAGGAGCCGCCGGTATAATGAGCGGAATCAAAAGTGAAGCCCTCAACTCCCACTTTCATCCTCATTTCTCCGCATTCGAGTCTTTATGTGGAAGCCTCTTAAAAGCGTAGTGTAGATCATAGAGAGAAGGTCTTATGTCTATGCAGTATCAAAAAGAAGATTGACTGGGAGTTAGAAAGGACATAAAACGAAAAGGGAAAGGCGAAGCTAGAATGAGAGCTTTAGGAATAGATCCGGGAACAAGAAGTTTCGACCTTACTCTCATTGATGGAAAGCGTGTCGTATGGGAAGGTAGCATAGACACGGTTACAGTTGCTGAAAGACCAGATGCTTTAATTGAGGCTATTGAGAAGGCTGGTAGAGTCGATATTATAGTAGGGCCTTCAGGATATGGGGTGCCAGTCACTTTTAATCGAGACATAACTGATCCCTACAAATTCGCGTTGGAGGTTCTTCTTCTCACGCGAGAGGAAGATTTGAAGATTGGAATTGAACATGGCGAGTTAGGGATACGTGTATATGAAGCTATAACAAAAGTTGTGGTTGAGCTTAGACGTAGAAACCTTCCAGTATGTTATATACCGTCATGCATATTGCTGCCCACCATACCTCCACATAGGAAGGTTAATAAGCTGGATATGGGAACGGCCGACAAGATGGCTGTAACCGCGTTGGGAGTTTTCGATCAATCAGTGAGGTACGGCTTAGAATACAAAGAAACGAATTTTATACTTGTCGAGTTGGGATTCGGATATAATGCGGCTATAGCAGTTGATAGAGGAACGATCGTCGATGGTCTTGGCGGCACTCTTATTCAAACGGGATTTCTCTCAATAGGCTTTATTGATGGGGAAATATCTGTGATGGGACGTGAATGGATTAGAAGCGATGTTTTTCATGGAGGTGTAGCCGATATCTGCGGCGTATTAAGTCTAGAGGATGCGTTAAACAGATATGAGCAGGGTGAAGAGCCATATGCGTTAGCCATAGAGTCTATGCTTGAAGGCGTTGAAAAAGCCGTTAGAAGCCTAACCTCGTCAGTTAGTAAGCCGAGAGAGATAGTCTTGTCAGGCAGACATTCAAGACATCCAAAGTTTAGAAGATTAGTTGAGGAAAGGCTGGAGAGAATAGCTCCTGTAAGATCTCTTGGAATGCTTCCTGGGGCGAGAATATCGAAGGAAGCTGCTCAAGGCTACGCTATGATTGGTGAGGGAATATATGGCGGAGAATTCAGCGATTTAATAAAGCATATGCGGATAATCGATGCGCGTGGCACGGTGTTAAGCTGGGTTTTCCATCCTAGATTGAAGGCGGCAAAAGAGAACTTGCTTAGAACCTATATTGAAACAGTAAAGAATCCGAAGCTCTAAATCTTTAGGAGACTCTTTAACTTCTCAATTAATTCTTCAGGACTTTCTAAGACATGTAATCCTCTGACTCTTCTGAGTTTAGCTATATTTTCTAAATCTATTGAGCTTGGAGTAATTCGGGTCTCCTCCCAACATCTGATCGCTCCGGCTGGACATGCATTCTCACATCTCCCGCAGCCTCTACATTCATTATAGTCTATCCTAACAGCATTTTTTGAAAAAAGGCGTATTGCTTCGAATGGACATGCATCTACGCAGAGCAAGCAGCAAGTACATCTTTGCTCGTCAATGAAACAGGGAAGGGTGGTGAGTGAACTCTCAGCGCAGTCCGCTGGAAGAATCAACAGTGGGACTTCAGATTTAAGCGCTTGACTAGCCGCTATTGTTGGCAGGGTGTCAGCTATCCCATGCGCAATCTTTGCAACAGTATTTGATGTTGCAGGAGCTACGATCACCACGTCGTAACGGCGTAAGCTAATCCTCCCGCCAAGTGGAACACCATCCTCTGTAATTCCGCTCCATGAAGAATCTCTATAGAGCCCTCCGTATCTGCCTCCTGAGACAATCTTCTCAAGATTATCTAACACGCCGTAAATCCTAGCGACCTCCTCGCCTGCTCTTGAAATTGCTATTCCCAACTCTAAGCCGGGATACGCGCTTCTGAGATCTAGGAACTTCTGGAATAGTCTGCGTAAGTAGCCGCCAGCGCCTGTGATGCACCAGAGAATTCTTTTCAATGACGACCCCCGACGATCTTGTTTATCTCCTCTAAACATACTCTCTTTGTTCCCGGAGGCGTAATCTCCGAAGTAGTGTAGATCTTCAGATCGAACTCCAATGCAAGCTGAGATATCAGCTTATAGGCTATCTCAAGCTTCTTCAGTTTATCCTCCCAAGCAATAGTCTCATGCGTCAACCAAGGCTTAGATCTTTTACCCACAATCCTTCCGAAGTCCATACCCACCAAGATTATGAGGGCAGCCTTATAATATGAAGCCATAAAAACAGCTCTATCACCATCCGTAAATCCCCCAAAATTTTGTAGAGGAGAAACAGGCTTCACTTGAGTTGTTCCGATAATGAGCCTAGTTGTCGAGGCTACCTTACCCATATACTGCGTTATTTTTTCTATATTGTCTCCATGTGCATGCACCACAATAATTGATCCTCTCTCTGCCGAGTATAGTAAGGCATCTATATCCCCATCTAAGTCGGTAACTACTATATGTGGAACCTTTTCCCTCTCAACGAGAGCTTGGGTAGCTCCATCAGCCGTTATGAGCGTGAACCTTTGAGAAAAATCCGGAGAGATTTG
>CAZEGS010000078.1:0-5890 GCA_964512445.1 uncultured Candidatus Bathyarchaeia archaeon | reverse complement strand
TTCAAGGGGTTCGCGGAGAATCCTTACCATAGATCCGGTTTCCATCGAGTTTCTCCTAGCGAACTCTAAGGCTTCGCTTGACGGCTCATATCCAGGTGGACATGCTATGGAGATGTCTATTCCCATCTTGCTACATCCGATAAGAAGGGAGTTGCAGACGTTGTTTCCATCCCCAACATACGCGACTTTTAATCCCTTAAGAAAGCCATGTTTCTCCCAGATTGTATATAGATCGGCAACTATCTGGCATGGATGATATAGATCTGAAAGTGCATTTATAACGGGTATGCCTGAATATTTCGCCATCTCAATTAGATCCGCATGCCTATAGACTCTTGCCACAACGGCGTCAACATATCTGCCTAGAACCCGGGCTGTGTCAGCGATCGTTTCACCTCGGCCGAGCTGGGATTCAGCCCATCCTAGACTTATGGGGTGGCCGCCTAGCTGGCTGATGGCGACGTTGAATGAGACTCGGGTTCGAGTTGAGGGTTTCTGAAAAAGCAGCACGACGGATCTGCCTGAAAGCGCATTCTTTTCTTCTACGCTGACGTTATTCTCTTTAAATCTCTTAGTGGCTTCGAGGAGTTCATATATCTCGTTTGCCGTAAAATCCTGTAAAGTTAGGAAGTCACGTTTCTTCACGATGATCAATCATCCTTAACCTGACTTGTCATAAACTATTCGGAGAAGAGATGACATAAATATATTGGTTTCGACTCGTTTAGGACTATGAAAAGTTTCTGGCTCTCGTGGAGGCTCAAGCATTTTAGGCATGTTGGAGAACGATTATTCGCAGATTTCCATCCAACTTAATTTTCTGAAAAGTTTCCCTGCAAACACTATAAATAGAATAAGATAGATTCATTTTAACTTCTTAAAAGAGATGGGAACAATGCGGGGAGCTGAGATAGAAAAGCAGAAAGTGCTTCTCTACGATCCTTCACGATGCACGGGATGCCGCTACTGTGAAATTGCATGCTCCTTCTATCACTTCAAGGAATTCAGCTTTGAAAAGGCACATCTACACATCATATTCGATAGTAAAAGCGGAGAATTCGAGGCGATATATTGTCAGCACTGTGAAGAACCCCTTTGCGTAGCGGCTTGCCCAAATGAGGCTGCAGTTAAAGATGAGAAGACTGGACATGTCAAGATAAATCCAGTGAGATGTATCGGATGCAAGACCTGCGTCATCGTCTGTCCATTGTCGGTTCCATGGTTTAACGAGAGATTTCACGTATCGATGAAATGTGACTTTTGCGATGGAGATCCGCAATGCGCCAAGTTTTGCTCGCCACAGGCGATACGTGTTGTCAGCCGTGAGGAGGCCTGGAGATTTAATACAGAAAAGTATGTGGAGGCATCATTGTGATTGTTACTGAAAGCGAAATTATAGAATTTTTGAAGGAGAATCTAATGGAAAATTTGATGAATGCTGAGGTGCCGCGGGAGAGAAGAATATCAGCTTGGATTAAACCGTCCGCTTTGAGAAGAACGGTTGAGCTTCTGAAGAAGCAGTATAAATCGCTCCGTTTCATCACTCTCTCAGTAGTCGATCATGGATTAGACTTCGAAAAGCTCTATCATTTCCATATAGATGGGACGATCCTGACCCTTAGAGTCTTAACACCTAAGGAGGAAAATACGCTTGAGTCTATAGCAGAAGTGATTCCAGCCGCGAGCCTTATAGAAAGGGAAGTTGCCGATCTATTTGGGATGAAGATAATCAATCATCCGGAGCCTAAACCCCTTATACTTCCAGAGGACTGGCCGGATGATCAGCGTCCTCTTAGAAGGCCCATGGAAGGAGAACTTCCGCCTCAAGCGAGACCAGTTGCTGAGGCATTGATCTCAAAGAGCTGCGTTGCGCCGATCTCAGCATTCATTCAGAGGAGACGTGAGGCAGCTGGACTGCCAAAGAATCCTCCAATGGCATTTACTGATGAGAAGACTTTACAGGAATTTCATGGGATCATGAAGGCTACAAGCTTTACAGAGAAGGCTGGCTTCGACTGGGAGAAGAAGCAGTTGAGATATAAATAATGGAGGTAAGGTTGGAATGAGTATTGAGTATGCATCTTTTCTGGGATGCCAGATACCGCTTAGGCTTCCCAGCATAGAGATTGCTTCAAGGAAGGTCTTCAGCAAATTAGGATTAAAAACAGTAGATCTTCTGGGATATTCCTGCTGCCCTGAGCCTGTGATCTCGCGTCTTTTAGATAAGACTGCTTGGCTTGCAATCTCTGCGAGAAACCTTGCAATCGCGGAGGAGCAGAATCTGAATTTGATGACTCTATGTAATGGCTGCTACGAGACTCTTGTTGAGACAAATGAGATTCTACGGAAAGAGCCTGAAGAGAGGGAGAGGGTAAATAGAATTCTAAGGCAGTTCGGGAAGGAATACAATGGCGGAGTTGAAGTAAAGCATGTCGTCGAGGTTCTCTATGAAGAAGTAGGAATCCAGAAGATTAGGGATAACATCGTAAACCCCCAGAATATGCGAGTAGCTCTACATTATGGCTGTCATATGTATCGTGAACCCCATGGAGATGATATAATGCGAAAGCCAAACATGATGAAGGAGATAGCCCGCGCCGCGGGTGTGGAGACTGTTGATTATGGTCTTGAACGGCTATGCTGTGGCTATCCAAGCATGCAGGCTGACGAGGAATTCTCGCTTACGCAGAGGCTTTTACCAAAATTAAGCAGTATAGATATCTCGGGAGCAGAGGCTGTTCTTCTTTCATGTCCAGCTTGCACATTGCAGTTTGAGATAGGGCAGGTAAGCCTTAGGCAACGTGGACATCAATATAGATATCCATGCATAAACATCATGGAGGTACTGGCGCTTTCTTTCGGTTTTTCTCCGAGGGAACTTCACTTGGAGATGCATAGAAGCCCCGTTATGAGATTTGTGCAGGAAAAGGAGAGAGGATGAGATGACTGAGACGGTCTATATCGGTCCATATCGGCCGCAGCTTGTTGAGCCTGAAAGATTCGAGTTGATCGTTGAAAATAATAAGATAATTGATGCGAAGATAGAGCTTGGCTATCAGCATCGTGGAATAGAGAAGCTGTTCACTGAGAAGACTTACATGCAGAACTTGGCTCTTGCAGAGCGAATCTGTGGGATCTGCTCCGGGGTTCATACTCTCTGCTACGCACAGACGGTTGAGGAGATCGTTGATGTTGAGGTTCCAGACAGAGCGAGATATCTGAGATGCGCATATATGGAGATAGAGCGTCTTCACAGCCATTATCTCTGGTTTGGGGTTCTGACACATAGCCTTCATGAACATGAAGCCTTCATAAAGATCATGAAGGAGAGAGAACAGATACAGGATCTTCTAGAGTATCTTACTGGGAACAGGATAAATTACTTGATAAATACGATAGGCGGAGTTAGAAGAGACATCACTCCAAAGAAGGCTAAAAAGATACGAGAGACCCTTAAAAACATAAGATCGCTTTCAGACTATCTAATGGAACTACTAAGCGATAATGGGCCGCTAACAAAGAAGACGAAGGGCATAGGTGTACTCTCCAAAGATAAAGCTTTAGACCTAGGCGCTGTAGGTCCAACGTTACGCGGCTCGGGAATATCAAGCGACATAAGAAAGGACGATCCATATGCAGCATACGAAGAATTAGATTTTGAGGTTATAACGGAGAAAGATGGCGACGTCTACGCTAAGACCCTTGTTAGAGCAAGAGAGACTTACGAGAGCATGAAGATAATAGAGCAAGCGCTTGATAATATGCCGTCTGGAAACATCGCTGAGAAGCCTGGAGAGCCACTGGAAAAAGAAGCGATAGGGAGGGCGGAAGCACCTCGAGGAGAACTCATCTACTACATTAAATCAAACGGCACAAATATTCCTGAGAGAGTTAAGGTTAGAACACCTTCATTCGCAAACAACTTTTCGATCCTTGAGATGCTTCGTGGAGAATCTCTTGAGAATGCTAGAGTCATCATTGAAAGCATTGATCCATGCTTTGCATGTACGGATCGTATGACGGTCTTAGATGCGAAGACCGGTAAAAAGCGGGTGATATCCTTAAAATAGGAGGGAGTTGTATGGAGAAAATTGCATTATATCGTTTCTTATCAGCTGGCTGTAATGGCTGCGACGTTGAAGTTCTCGAGTGCTTAGCTCCAAGATACATGCTTAACAAGATCGGGGTTGAAGTGGTCTTCACGCCGGAAGAAGCAAACATCCTGGTTGTGACTGGAGGAATCAACGTTAAGGGCAGAGGTGAGCTTCTAAGCACATATGAAAAGATTCAGCCGCCTAAGATGGTGATTGCTGTCGGCAACTGCGCATTGACCAAGGAGATCTTCGAGAAGGGATATCCGATGAGGGGGCCTCCAGACCAGATAATCCCGGTGAATTATTACATTCCAGGATGTCCACCTCGTCCACAGGCAATTGTTAAGGCAATAGCTGAAATCTTAGGTGTATCGCTAGAGGGGAAAGAGGAGTATTGGGAAGCCCCCCAGGACTTTAGGGGTAGACATGAGATCGACGGTGAAAAGTGTATTGGATGCGGCGCATGCGCTCATGTCTGTAGCTCAGATGCGATAAGCGTTCTAGACGAGAATGGAAAAAGAATTATAAATGTGGATTATGGACATTGCTCCTTCTGCGCCTTCTGCCAAGACGAGTGTCCCACGGAAGCAATAAAGCTGACACGTGAATATCATCTTCTAACGAAGGATAGAAACGTGACAAACGTCACAAATGAGGTTGATCTTCAGCAATGTGCTTCATGCAGGAAGCATTTTACACCTCAATCCCAAATTGAATGGGCTCTTAAACGCATAGTAGAGAAAGTTCCGGAATACGAGGAACTTAGCGATCAGTTGCGGAACGCCGCGTCAATATGCATAGACTGCCGTAAAGAAGTTGAGAGAGTAAGAGAAGCAAAGAGAATCTTAGCGTCCCTATCAGCGAAAGTTCGCTCCTAGCCAAGAGATATTCCCCAATTTTTTATTTTAGCAGCCTCAGAATCTCTGTAATTAATGCCAGATAATTTGATAGAAGGGAGATGATTATGGATAGCCTCAAAGGATCTTCAGAGCTTTATGGCATAGCTCTCTTAAAGTTTTCTTATTCGATGTATATTGCGGGGCGATAGGGCTTAGCTAGGCCAGCCCGCCCTTTCGGATCGTAACGTTGAGGGTCTTCCTCCCTATATACCAGGATCTCCGCTTTGAATTCTCTCTCCAGAAAGCTCCTTGCCTCGTTTAGAAGAGAGAACTCATCTATCCCTCCAGCCTGAAGTCTTCTCCTTCTCTGATTTATCGCCGTCGCATTTATCTCTTGTATGGCTTTTCCGACAAATCCTGAGACCTTTCTAGCTTCCCTCCTTAGGGATGGCTCCTTCATAAGATCCCTCATCACTGCTCCCATCTCAACCTTCCCCTCCATTGATCTTTTCAGAATCTCTAAGTAGGCCTTCCATTTCCATGAAGATGCGACATAGTAGCAGATCTTTTTCGGCGTCACCTTCGTTGCATCAATTATATTTGAGGTGTCAGCCATGAGTTCTCTAATCATATTTTCAGACTCTTCAGCCTTCACGTCGATCTTTGCTTCATCGTATGATGGCCACTCGGCTGTTGATATGAATCCTTCCTTTCCTATCTGATGCCAGATCTCCTCGCATAGATATGGCGTGTATGGAGCTAGGAGGCGTATCCATACCTCCACGATCTCCCTTAAGGTTCTTGGGTTCGGCTTCTCCGCACGTCTAAGATACCATCTTATGTCGTTCCATATCTCGAACAAAGCGATCTCAGCTGCGGTTCTAGTTTTCAAAGCCTCTAATGCCTCAGTGACGGATTTTATTCTTTCCTGAATGACGGATTTTAACCAGCGGTCTA
>CAZEGS010000077.1:0-5897 GCA_964512445.1 uncultured Candidatus Bathyarchaeia archaeon | reverse complement strand
TTTGGCGCCGGGGAAGGGATTCGAACCCTTGAGGCTCGTAAGAGCCACTGGATCTCGAGTCCAGCGCATTTCCACTCTGCCACCCCTTACTTGGCTTATGAAGCCAGGCAGCGGGTTATTCCCCCGGCAACCTAAGATTGAAGGATTGTTCTCTCTGTAAAAAATTTTTTGATGTTCTGATTATGTTGAGATTTTTGTTTCGTACCAAAAGATATTTCTTCTCTGCTGAGTCATTATCTTTCAGTGTAGGGTTGATTTAGATATGCCTTACTGTCCTGAATGTGGAGGTGTGATGCGCTACATTAGTGTTGCTAGGCATTATGTATGTGAGAGCTGTGGACTGATGCTTACGCATCAGGAGCTTATGGAGATGCGTGAGCGGCTTAGGAATCGATCAGGCCCTGAAGAAGAGGAGAAGAAGCAGTATCGAAAAGAATATCTTCAATGGTGGCTTTCAAAGAAGAAGTAGATGCTGGAGAGTCAATATATCTCTCGGTGTAGCTCTGTCTGGGTTTACTGTATAGTATTAAGTTCAAATCTTATGATTGCTTAATTTTCTCTCGTACAATCTTTGAAAGGTTAATTGCAATTTCTTCCATACCGGAAGGCGCCGGATGGACAAGGTCGAAGGTTAATCCTGAGACATCCTTCAATAATGTTCTTCCGTCAAGATGGAATAATTTAGGCATATGAAGATTTTCAACAGTCTCTCTGACAACACGTCTAAATTCTATGTGTTTCTTTGCGGAAGGATCAAAATCATCCGCAAAGGTAAATAGATCGATGCAGAAGACCGGTTTGTCAGGATGAGCCTTCACTATTCTCTTGACGAGATATTCAACTCTACTCTGAAATTCCTCCGTCGAGAATCCGCCTAACATGTTGATTCCCATCTCCAAAGTTGCAAAGTCCCAGTCTTCCCGTTCCGCTATGTAATCTGCGATTTGAGGTTCACAATAGGCGCCTCCGCCGAAACCGAGATTCAAAAGGTCGACGCCTAAGAGCTGCGCAGTCCTCATTGTGTAGGAGCCTGTTGGCCTATAGCATCTAGCGCCATGAGTGATTGAGGAACCATAAGCGAGGTATCTTTTCTCAGGAGACTGGTCTCTACTCGGTGGACTGGTCTCGCCTTCAATCGTAAAAATTCGGGTTTTAGCATTATACGGCAATATTATCCTTGTTAGATAGGCATCAAATGGGAGATTTTTCTCCTTTGTTACCTTTTCTAGGAAGTCGATGTTCTCGGGGAGGCTTACTTTTATCTCGGTTGGTTCGGCATCTATGATGTGCCATGAGATTTGGAAGTTTCCCTGATAAACCTCCGCGATTGAGGGTTCTTCGCAGGAGAGAACGATCCTCGCTGATTCGTCTTTCAAGTTGAATCGAATTTCGCATCCAGCGGCATATAATGCCCTTAACTTAGCATTCTCGTTAAGGGTCAATCTAAGCTTG
Organism: uncultured Candidatus Bathyarchaeia archaeon; assembly: GCA_964512445.1. Taxonomy (GTDB): domain Archaea; phylum Thermoproteota; class Bathyarchaeia; order Bathyarchaeales; family DTEX01; genus B63. Next base: position 4,445 of record CAZEGS010000077.1, on the reverse strand, counting down.
TTTGGAATCCTAGAGATTAATTTGCCGTCACCGTCTCCTGGAGTCAAAAGTTCCGCCACGTTATATAACTCGACATTATTGTAGATCATCCAGAAGCCCTTCATGTCAAATTTAAATATTTGAAAGAGCCCATATGCGTATTTAACTTTAATACTGCAGTCTCTACATGCGATTTAAGATCTTGCCAGCAGAATTATAAATCGTCATCATCCTCTCTTTTCATGGAAGAGCATAACTGCTCTTGTAAACGTATACTCCTTTGTAAGGGATAACTACAGGTTTTATTTCATCTTCATCTTTGAAGAGCTGTACAAACTTTTCCGGATTTATCGTTCTATCAGCGAAGCAGTCGTAGTGGCATGGTATTGCAATCTTTGGCTTGATTGTCTTAGCGAAGATATAGGCATCTTCAGGTCTTCTATCAGGCGTATCCCCTATTATTGGAAACATCGCTATGTCAGGTGATTCTTCTGATACTTCACGTAGAAAATCTGCAGCGTTCTCCACAACGCTTCTGGAAGTATCACCCATATTATAGATTTTTGTCCCATCTATCTCGAATAGGTAGCCTAGATGAGTTGTCCTCGCCTCTTCTGGAGGAACAGAATAGTATGGCGTCACCTTAAAGTCTCTAAAGCTGTAAGTGCATCGCGGCTTCAGAGCTTTTACTCTGGTCTTTTCTATGCCCAGTCTGATTAGATGCTCCGCTGATTCTTCTGGTCCTAGAAAAATCGTGTTGATGACATGCTTTGCAACTATTGGGAGAGATGTGGGGTCAGTATGATCTCTGTGGTCGTGAGTGCAGAATATAAAGTCTACTTTTAGATCTTCAGGCTTTATCGGCGGTTCCGGATGGACATATCTTGTTTTTTCGTTTCTTTCCATGTAGGGATCAATCGATATTAATGTCCCGCCTGGAGTTTTCAGTATGAAAAAGTTCTGTCCCAGCCAGGCAATTGCTATTTCTCCTTTTCCTAAACTTATTTTATGAATCTCACTAATCAATCTGTTCACATCCATTCGATGAATCTATTGATTTAAGTCTGTTAGGAATCCATAGCTTTTAAGTTTAAGCGTTCTTTAAAGACTATAAAGCATCAGATTCACGAAGAGATGATTTGCTAAAATCACATCTATGGTGATGTTATGCCCGAAAATAATGTTGAGATAATATGTGTTGGAAACGAGCTTCTTATCGGTAAGACCCTGAATACGAATGCTCATTGGCTGGCTAAGAGAATCACAACTTTAGGATTAAAGGTGCGCAGGATAGTAGTTGTCGGCGATGACTTAGAAGAGATCGCTTCGGCGGTGAGAGAGACTATTAAACGTAAACCATGCTTTGTCATTGTGACTGGAGGGTTGGGTCCAACATTCGATGATAAGACGTTGGAGGGAGTTGCTCTAGGACTGAATCGCAGCCTACAGGAGAATAAGGAAGCTTTAGAGATGATAAAGGCGAAGTATGAAAAATATGTTGCGGAGGGAAGGATGGAAAAGTACGAGATGACTCCGCATAGAGTGAAGATGGCTAGATTGCCGGAAGGCGCGGAGCCTCTCCCGAATCCTGTTGGAACGGCGCCTGGAGTTATCTTGGAGCATGAAGGCGTAAAAATGGTTATGCTTCCAGGAGTTCCAGAGGAGATGAAGGCCATCTTTGAGGAGTCCATCGCAAAGATGCTGCAGGAGATCGCGGGAGACCTAACCTTTTATGAAGCTAGCCTTGAGGTCAGAAATTTACCTGAGTCCGAGCTAGCCCCAATATTAGATGAGGTGATGCATGACAATCCATACGTCTACATAAAGTCGCATCCAAAAGCGTCTGAGAAGACTCATCATTTAGAGCTTCACTTCTCAACGACCTCAGATGATTCTCAAGTTGCCAAGCAGAGAATAGGACAGGCTATTCTCCAAATCTCAGAGATGATCAAGCGTAAAGGCGGAATAATAAGGCCGAAAAAGACTTGAAGACTTGAGAGTTCCTTGCTAAAACTTAGAGGTTTATCCCTATGGTTTACATATCTTTCATTATTGGAACAGCCGGTTCAGGAAAGTCTCTTCTGACATCGGCTCTAGCTGACAAGCTAAGGCAGGAAAAGCAGAGCGTTGCGACGCTTAATCTGGATCCAGGAGTTGTCGATCTGCCATATTCTCCAGAAATCGACATTCGCGATTATATAACTGTGGATACTATCATGGAGGAGTATGGTCTTGGACCGAACGGAGCGCTTATAATGGCTGCTGACATGATGGCGAATGAGGTTGAGAGAATTAGGGAGGAGATTGAAGAGATCGAGCCGGATATTTTGATAGCTGATACGCCTGGGCAGATGGAGCTCTTTGCATTCAGAGCCAGCGGCCCATATATTGTTAATACCCTAAGTGACGACCCGAAAGCTATAATCTATCTATTTGATTCCGTATTCTCATTCAATCCGTTGAATTACGTCTCAAACATGTTTCTTTCAGCCGCAGTTCACATCCGTTTTCTTCTTCCCCAAATACATGTTCTTTCAAAATGCGACTTGCTTCCCGAGGCTGACTTGAAAACTCTTTTGGAATGGTCTGAAAGTCCTGAGGCTTTAGAGTCAGCTATCGACGAGAGGCTTGAAGGCACTAAACGTCTACTCAGCCATAATATAAACAGAAGCATACAGATGTTGGATTTGAGTTTCCCGTTGATACCGGTTTCTTCTAAGACTAATGAGGGGCTAGTTGAGCTAAGCGCAATGCTTGAAAGAACCTTTAAAGGAGGAGAAAAGATAACATATTAACTCTTGCATGTTCTAGATTAGAGTCCACGCTGCTGCTAATGCCCCCATCTCCGCCTCTCTAAGAGTATCCGCACAAGCAATGATGGCTACGTCGTTATCTTTCAAATCCATGAGACGAGTTATTTGTCTGTAAGCCAATGGGAAGGATTTCTCAGCGTCATCAGTTATGCTTGGCAGCATGAGCTTTTTACTTCTATATATCAACGTTATAGCTCCTTTCGCGCCGGCTCTTACCGCAGCATCCCGTTGCTCCAAGCCTTTCCGAACCTTCCCGCCTCTATCCCGAACATGCACAACAACGTTATATGAAGCAAACGTCAACTCATTCTGACCTATCTCAGAAAGATGAGGAATTATCTCCTCAATCCTCCTCCATATCTTCTTTCCTTTATCCGTAAGGGAGCATCCGCTTCTCGACGTTAAAATTAATCCTGCCTCAACAAGTCTTCTGAGAAGGGTTCTTATAGCTCCTCCGCCGATCCCCAGCCTCTCAGAGAGTTTCCCCCTACCGATCGAACCAGCCTCAGCTATTATTCCTAAGGCCTTGATAACATCATAGACTGAAAAGGATGGGCCTGGACCAGCCGCCTTCTCGAATAGCAGACTCTCAAGAACATCCTTTATCGACATAACTGTATCATTAAAGGATTTTAATATATCAAAGTATTTCTAGATTGCTATCGCCTTGAAGGTAGAAGAACTAAGCGATAAGCTAAACCGACAACTTCCATTTTCTATTTTGTACCGCTAAACTCCTTTATAACTATGCAACTATTAGTTTCACTGCGGGTTTGCTCTAATCAAATTTTTAATGCTTTCAACAAATTTTTCGACTTTTTTGAGATATTTACCTGATTCAACTTCCTCCTCTTTAACTTCAAGCGTGGCTATCGGCGATTCAGAGAGCTCCTCCATCTGCCTGAAAATTTTTCCGCTTTTCACGCTGCACGTCGTAAAGAAGGCTACGTTTTTGACTTTAGGCCCATGTAGGACCATATAGGTTCTCACCGGCGATGAAAGTCTGCCAGCCCAGACTGGAGAGCCCACTACTACAATGTCGTACTCTTCCGAATTCTTACAAATAGGCTGGATGTCTGTAATCTTTTTGAATACGGCTTCATATCCAGACCTTAGAAAACCAAAAATGCCATTCCTATCTTTCTTGTCTTTTATTTCCTCAACGTCGGCGTTTAGGGCTTGAGCTATCGCCTCGGCAACCAATTTTGTGTTGCCCGTCCTAGAATAAAAGACAACTAATACCTTCATGAACTCTCAACCCTCTTCATTCTCTTCCCCATCATATATGCATAAGCGCTTTTAATCATGAACTACCGTGGCATGAAGTTTATGTTGAAGACTTCAGATTGAAAATCTCTAGAATAAAGGGGCAATCCTGACTGATTAGTCGCTCATCCATGTTTAAACGCCGTTGAGTTAAATGTTAATTTTCATCGTTTTCCATCTCCAAGCATGGTTATGTCCTAAGCTAAAAGGGCTTAACATAAGCTTTTCAGCTTAGAACGAACTTTCAAAATCTCTTTTCTCCCCCTTTTCAATAGCAAACCCTAAATAAGTAAGAAAAACTTTATTTTTTATTATTCCATTTAACAAGGAAACCTGGGCCCGTAGCTCAGCCAGGATAGAGCACCGGGCTTTTAACCCGGGGGTCGT
>CAZEGS010000076.1:0-5935 GCA_964512445.1 uncultured Candidatus Bathyarchaeia archaeon | reverse complement strand
GTAATAACGGCTATGCAAATCAATATTAGAAATGAGACAGGTTCAATGATGAGGACGAAGCCTTTTATTAAAATAAACAATATTTTATGCATGAATTACCTTTCATTATAAAACATTTATGAGCAATCAAATGGCAATGTAGGAAAGGTGAACGATGATGGAAAAGAGTAATGCAGCACAGAAAGAGGAAAAACAGGCCTCAATATTGGAGCTACAAGCGAGATGGAATAAGATCCGTATAGCAAACCTATATGACGCTCTCGACAGCATGGGTTATCCGAATCAATGTCTCGATCTAGGTATAAGGCCGCTCTTTCCCAAGCAACACCTCGCAGGCGTAGCTGTGACTGTTCGAGGAAGTCGAGATCCGAGGACGCCTGAAGATTTCAAAAAGGAGGGTGGAGGAGTCAACTACTTCCAGCAATTGTTGGATTGCGTATTTCCAGGAGCCGTTGTGGTTGTAGAGACTGGCGGGGAGCCGCATACTGGAAAGTTCGGGGAGATGACGAGCTGGGCTTTAAAGCAGAAAGGGGCTAAAGGGATAGTCATAGATGGATACATCCGCGATTATTTGGGCTTAGAAGTCATTCCAGACTATACCGTATGCGCCCGCGGCACATCACCTATCGAATCGTCAAAACGCTGGAGGATCAACGCGGTTAACATACCTATCGCCATGCCCGGCACGCTTACAAGTCAAGTTCGAGTTAATCCTGGAGACTGGGTTGTCGGGGGACCTGACGGTGTAATCGTTGTTCCCAAGGAGATAGCGATGGATGTTCTTGTTAAAGCTGAGGAGATTGAACATAGAGAGCAAGGTATGCGTGAAGATCTTGCACGTGGAATGTCCTTTAAAGATGCATATGCAAAGTGGGGACGGGCATAGCGATTTCTCATCAAACTTCAAAATAGACCCTTTTTCTCTAAAATGATGATTCTTGCCGGGGTTTTTCGGTAGAGCCTCTCGAATCGGCTTATAAGATTATATATGTCAATTTTATAGATCGCAGTGGAGATAATTGTGTGTTTATACGTGAGATTTTTCAGGCGGTGTAAACCTATGAAGATAACGGATGTTGTAACGTATAAGGTTAAAGGGAGAGGATGGCCAGATTATCCATGGGTTATTATTGAAGTCCTTACCGACGAGGGAATATCGGGTTTCGGCGAGTCTACACCTATGGAGGGAGTCTTTAAGGCGATAAGTGAGATTAAAAAGAAAATCGTCGGAGAAGACCCTTCGAATATCATAAGTCTTTTTCTCAAGATCTCAAAGCGGGGGGCATATCCCTTCATAAGTGGGATTGAGACGGCTCTCTGGGATATACTCGGTAAAAGGCTTGGTGTGCCGCTGTATAGGCTTCTAGGAGGACGCTGCCGCAGAAGGATAAGGGTTTATGTGGATGGATTCTTCAGGGGAGCTCAATATCGGCCGGAGGAGTACGCTGAGAAGGCTAAAGAAGTCGTTAAAGAGGGCTTTACAGCGCTTAAGATGGATATTGATGGGCCTTTGCCCTCAATGCATAGGGTGAATAGACAACCGGATAGAAAGGATCTTAAGCTCACAGTTGAGATTGTGGCTGCTGTTAGAGAGGCCGTAGGCGACGATGTGGATCTGGCGGTTGATACTCATGGAGAGTTTAATCTCCCCACAATCTTAACATTAGCTGAAAAACTTGAGCCGTATGATCTGATGTGGATAGAAGATCCTGTTCCGCTTCACGGCGGAAACATAAAGACGATGGCTAAAGTAGCGCATCAGATAAAAACACCCATCTGCTCCGGTGAAACATTAACAAGGTCTCAATTCCGCGAATTATTCGAGCTTCAAGCTGCGGATATAATAATGCCTGACATAACATATATTGGCGGCGTTATGGAACTCTATAAAACCGCAGCGACTGCTGAGGTTTATCACATTCCCGTAGCTCCACATAACATGTATGGACCTATCGCTACCATGGCAACGTTACAGGTATGCGCTGCCATTCCGAACTTCACGGTTTTGGAGTATCAATATGCAGATGTTCCATGGAGAGATTCCATACTAGATGAGCCGATTCGAATTGAGAATGGATATATCGTGGTTCCAGAAAAGCCGGGCATAGGAGTTGAAGTCAACAAAGAGGAACTTGAAAAGCACCTAGCAAACTGATTCAAGCCTATTTAACGGGTGAAAATAATTATTTATAAATGCATCAAGTCAGATTTTTAAAAGGCAGATTGAGGTGGATTAGATGGTTTATATTTTAGGTATTGTCGGAAGTCCCAGAGTTGGAGGAAACACGGAGCTCTTCGTTGCGGAGGCGCTGAAAGCCGCAGAGAAGGAGGGAGCTGAGACGGAGCTGCTGAGATTAGCTGATAAGAAGGTGGAGCCCTGCGACGCATGCTTATCTTGCAGAGAGACAAAGGAATGTCGAATAAGAGACGATTTTCAAGAAATCTTTCAGAAAATGGTTAAGGCCGACGGTATAATTCTGGCCTCACCTGTTTATTTTAGCTCAGCAACGCCGAAGATCAAAGCTCTTATTGATAGAGCCGGATACGTATCAATAGCGAAGGGCAGAGTCTTCGAAAATAAAGTTGGCGGAGCAATGGCCGTTGCTAGGAGAGCCGGCCAAAACTTCACTTTCGCTGAGCTATTATTCTTCTTCCTACATCAGGGAATGATCGTTCCAGGATCAACATACTGGAACATAGCTTTCGGAAGGGAAAAGGGCGAAGTAGCAAAGGATGATGAGGGCTTAGAGACGGCGAGAAACTTTGCGAAGAAGATGGTGTGGCTTATAAGAAAAATAAAAGGTTCAGCATAAAATCTTCATTTTTGTTTTCTCTAATTTTTAGGAGTCACCGTCCCGTCTCCTTCGAGACCGATTAAGGAATCCTCCATTGATAGTGACGTGCTGCTTCAGCATTCCATGGTTGCGCAAGCAATTCATCGATTAGAGCCTTAGCTTTCTCATAAGATTTAGTTCTATGATCATCCATGAGCATCAGAACTAAACTCTTTCTGTCCCCTTCATTGAATGCCTGTAAGATCCGCTCCATCCTCAGCATTCGAGGAATAATCACATACATCATGAGACGTTTAGGAAGCGCGCCGACATGTATTCCCCGAACTCCCCTTCCACTAACAACAACTGGGATCTCTACAACAACGTCTTCCGGAATACCTGAAACGGCACCTCGATTCGGAATGTTCAATTGAAGAATCATTTCTTTATCATTTACGATGGAGTCGATTAGGGGTATATGCTGTTCACCGCTTGCGGTTGGAGGAAATTCTTCTGTTAAGGAGGCGGAGGAATCCTCGTATAATCTCTGCATCCTTTTCAATCTCTCTTCTCGACGTCTGAGGTAAATTGACCATCCGATCTCTGAGTCAAATCCGCCAGTAGGGCCAAACCATCTTTTCTTTGTCTCCAAGTCTACATGATACCACCAAGGAGAGACGCTTCTAACAGTATCTCCGATTGGGAAGAGACCGTATTGCCGGTACATATCAACAGCTGCGGGAGACATCTGTTCAGTCTCCCAGGGCAGACCCTCCAAGAACTCTTTGCTTTTCCAGTACCTCTCAGATTCTTTCTCGATCCATTCATCCAAGAGCGGATAGGCATTCTCTCCTTTATATAGGAAGGAGAGCATCCAGACGCAGTGATTAAAGCCAGCTATCTCTACATGAACATCTTCAAGATTCAATCCTAAAGTCTCAGCTATCTTTTGATAGCCCAAATGTCCATGACAGACTCCCACAATATTGATTTTTGTCTCTCTTGCGATAAGAGTGGTGCCTTCGAATACTGGATTCGCCGTCTCTATTAGCCAAGCGTCTGGACAGAGATCCTCCATATCTCTTGCGAGATCTAAAAAGAATTTTAGCTGGTAATAGGCTCCGATTCCACCGTAATAATCGCATACCCTGTCACCGATGCCTCGGTAATAGCCATATCGCTCTGCAATTTCACGCTCAGCCTCCATAGGCTGGTAGCCTCCCGTCTTAACGGTGCAGATAACGAAGTCGGCGTCCTCCAGCGCTTCTTTTCGATTCACTGTTGATTTTATCTTCAGCTCAGCCCCCGTCTCCTTCGCGTATCTGACAGCCAAGTTGTGAACCATGCTCAATCGTTCTTTAGATACGTCCATAAGCGTGATTGTACTGTCCCAGAGACTCTCAGTTACGCAGAGATCACGTATGAAGTTAGTTGAGAATGCAACGCTCCCGGCTCCTATAATGGATATATTAACCATAATTTTCATGTCTCCCTAATTTTCTGACGAATAGCCTTTTTCTTTTATTCAACTATCCGCTTATTAATAAGTCTCATCTTACGGGATATCCGAAAAAGAATGAAGGCTAATTTCTTGGAAACGCGATGTTAAGTAGGCTAGACTTGTGGATTGCAAAAAACAAATCAAAAACAATAAAATTTAAAAGTTTATTTCTTGTCAACCAAAAAAGGAGTTGAGAAAGACGCTGAAGTCAAAGAACTCTTTACCTCAAGGAAAAAAATGTTTTAGAGCTCTCTATCCAGGCCGCTTTCAGCCTTTCCATCTAGGCCATCTTGAAGCGGTCAAGCACATATTGAATAACGCATCTGAAGTTATAATAATGATCGGCAGCGCACTTCAGAGTCACACACTGAAGAATCCATTCACATCTGGAGAGAGAATAACTATGGTTAGACTAGCGCTTGACGAGGCGGGGATAGACCCTGCTAAGTACTATATTGTACCAGTTCCTGACTTAGAGATTCATGGCATATGGGTTTCGCATGTCTGCTCTTTAGTACCAAAATTCAATGTGGTCTACTCTAATGAGCCGTTGACGAGGAGACTCTTCATAGAGGCCGGATTCACCGTGAAAAAAATCCCATTTTATAAGCGTGCCCAATGTTCAGCAACGGAGATCAGAGACAGGATGCTTAGAGGAAAAAGCTGGGAAGCTCTTCTACCAAAAGCCGTTGCTGGCTATATAAAGAAGATTAATGGAGTTGAAAGACTGAGAGACCTCGCGAAAACCGACAAGATTCAGGAGGGTAGTCAAACAGATTAGTCATGACAAGTTTCTACACGATTTATCTTCTCAGAGATTATCTTAGACTTTGTTATTCCAGCCTTTATTGCAGATTTAATATTCTCCGCTATTCGAGTCTTCTCCATCTCTTTTAGCTCCTCCTCAGTAACCCCTCCGGGAGTCGCAACCTTCCTAATAATTTCGGGAATAGATAATTTTCCTTTCAGAATCATCTTTCCAGTTCCAATCATCGACTGAGCTGAAGCGGCCAGCGCTATCTCCTCAGGTAATCCCTCATTTTTACAGAGCTCAACGAGGGCGCCGATTATGAAAGAGAGATATCCCGGGGCACATCCGCTTAACGCAGTAACTATATCCATCATTTCCTCAGCAATCTCAGCGTATCTTCCGAAAACCTTCAAAATCTTTTCTACTTCAGCTTTTTCTTTTTGTGTGACGCTGTCGTCAACGCAGTAGGCTGAGAATGATTCTTGGACAAGTATCGCTAAATTAGGCATAACTCTAACAAACTTTGCCTCAGGAACTATGCTCTTTAAGAAGCTTAGGTTCACAGCAGCCGCCATTGAGATCACAAGTTTATTCCTTATCTCATCTCGTATCTCTCGAAGAACTTTTTCAACGTCTTTAGGTTTAACACATATCATGACTATATCTGCCTTTCTTGCGGCTTCTCTATTATCACTCGTAACTTTTACCCCGATCTCTTCAAGATACTTGATCCTCTCAACATGCCTTCTAGATGCGATTACGTAATTAACCATGCTGCTTTTAGCTAAAATCCTTGCAACAGCGCTTCCAATAGCTCCTGCACCGATAACAGAGACTATCATCCCGCACTTCCTCTTTCAGTTATTATTTAATGCTGAATACGAAATAGAAAGGACGCAACATAAAAAA
>CAZEGS010000075.1:0-6040 GCA_964512445.1 uncultured Candidatus Bathyarchaeia archaeon | reverse complement strand
GAGAAGGCTTTAAAAGAGGGTAGGATCGAAGAGGCTCGAATGTATGCTCAGATGACTTCTCGTCTAAAGGATTACATGGCGGAGGACTCAAAAACTTTGTTAAGCCTGATGGGTGTGCCTTGGGTTCAAGCTCCTTCAGAAGGTGAGGCTCAAGCAGCTCATTTAGCTATTAAAGGAGATGCGGATTATTGTGCTAGCCAAGACTTTGATAGCTTGTTGTTTGGGGCGCCTTCTTTACTCAGGAATCTAACGATTTCTGGTAGAAGGAAACTTCCCCGCAAGAATGTATATATTGAGGTGACCCCCGAAATCGTTGAGATGAGCAGGATCACCAGGGAGCTCGGCATCACTCGGGATCAGCTAATCGATATGGGAATCTTGTTGGGAACCGATTTTAATCCTGAAGGAATCAAAGGGATAGGGCCGAAGACTGCTCTTAAACTGATAAAGAAGTATGGGAGCTTGGAGAAGGTCCTAGAGAAGATAGAGAATGCTGAGTTTCCTGTGGATCCTAGAGAGATTAAAGAGTTCTTCCTTCATCCAAAAGTTACAGATGACTATGTCTTAGTTTGGAAGAATCCGGATGTGGATGGGATAGTAGACTTTCTCTGCGGAGAAAAGGACTTTTCAGAAGACCGTGTTAGGAAAGCGCTACAAAGGGCAGCTAAAGGCATGGAGAAAGCTAAGACTAGGACTACTTTAGATTCGTGGTTCCGTTAATCTTTCCCTTTAAATCCTTCCGACAAGACTTATAATATCACGTTTGATTATTAGTTAGGATCTGTAAGACATCGATCAAGACAGATAGAATTAATGAGGGGCAAAGGCATGGCTGAGCTCCGCGAGAATGAGGCGAAGACCCTGCTTGAATTGCGAAAGGCGGCGGGAACCCTAACTGTTTCTGAGATCGCGGAAAAAACCGGGCTTGCCCACGCGGCTGTTATGCGAGCTGCTCTCTCGCTTGAGTCAAAAAGTCTGATCAGGATTACTGAAAGGAAGATTCGAAGGGTGACGCTGAATGATGAGGGAAGAATCTACGCTGAGATTGGATTGCCTGAGAGAAGAATAGCTAACGCATTAGCTGAAATGGGCGGGGAGGCATCGCTTGACGAGGCTTTAAAGGCGGCGTCGTTGGAAAAGAATCTTTGGGCTATAGCTATAGGATGGCTGAATCGAAAAGGTTGGGGCCGTATAGAAAAGAGAAACCGAAGAGTAAGACTCTTGAAGAAACCTGTTGAGGGCATTGATGAGCAGCTTCTTAAACTTCTAAAAAGGGATGGAACAGTAGATTTAGAGAGTCTTGATAAAGATCTTCAGAAAGCTGTTGAACTGCTGAGAGGAAGAAAGATCGTTGAGATTCATGAGGAGACCCAGAGGAAGCTGGAACTAACCGAAAAAGGATGGGAGACTGTTAAAAGAGGCATAAAAATATCAAGAGAGATCAGTCAAATTACGCCTGAGCTCATAATCACTGGTAAATGGCGTGAGGTTAAGCTTCGGAGATACAACATTGAAGCTCCAGTTGCGCCTGTATGGCCGGGAAAGAAACATCCATACTTGAAATTCCTGGACGATCTTAAACAGAAACTTATCGCCCTCGGCTTTAAAGAGATGTCTGGACCGATCGTTGAGCTTAGCTTCTTTAACTGTGATGGATTATATATGCCTCAGGATCACCCGGCTCGAGAAGTCCATGACATGTATTTCATTAAGGATCCTAAATATGGCAGTTTAGATCGCTACAAGAGCTTCTTAGAGAATGTACGTGAAACACATGAGAATGGATGGAATACGGGTTCTAAGGGGTGGAGATATTCCTTCTCTTCTCTAGAAGCTAAAAGATTGATGCTGAGAAGTCAGACGACAGCTGCGAGTGTGAGAATGCTGATAAGCGATGAATTGGAGATTCCAGGTAAGTACTTCGCTATTGCTCGATGTTTCCGTCCCGATGTGATAGATAAAACGCATCTTACAGAGTTCAATCAGGTTGAAGGCATAATTGTGGGGGAAGACTTGAGTCTTAAAGATTTACTTGGAGTTCTAAAAAGATTCGCGATTGAGGTGGCTGGGGCGGATAAGGTGAAGTATCGACCGGATTATTTTCCATTCACGGAGCCAAGCGTCGAACTTGTAGCTTATAAGAAGGGATACGGGTGGATGGAGTTTGGAGGCTCCGGCATATTCCGCCCCGAGGTTACGTTGCCTCTTGGAATCAATGTTCCAGTTTTAGCGTGGGGACTCGGAGTAGATCGGCTCTTCATGATGAAGACCGGAATCGATGACATTCGCTATCTATTCTCTCACGATCTAAATTGGATTAGACGTGCAGAAGTGATTTAGATGCCTACCATCGAATTAAACCGTGAGGATTTCGAATCTCTGCTTGGCGTCCATTTACCGGAGGATCTCGAGGAGCTTAATGAGATCCTAGCATATGTCAAAGGAGAAGTTAAAGGAATCGATTCCGAGGAGATACGCATCGAGCTGAAGGACAGTAATCGGGCGGATATATGGAGTGTGGAGGGTTTAACGAGGGCCCTGAGAGGATTCATGGGGCTTGAGACAGGGCTAAAGAGATACGAGATAGCTGGCAGCTCTGGAGTTGAGGTTTATGTAAACCCGAAGCTTAAGGATATACGTCCCTACATTGGTTGCGCCGTGGTGAAGGGCGTAAAACTAACCGACGCGGCAATCCGCCAGATCATGCGTTTTCAAGATAAGATGGATCAGACTTATGGGAGGAATAGGCGACGAACCTCAATAGGACTCTATGAATTTGACCTGGTTAAACCGCCGCTTCATTTTACAGTGGCAAAACCGAGGGATGTAAGCTTCGTGCCTTTAGAGTTTACTGAGGAGTTAACGTTAGATGAGATTCTTGAGAAGCATCCTAAGGGTAGGGAGTATGGACATATTGTCCGTCAATTTCCAGTATGGCCTATCTTCGTAGATTCGGAGAATCACGTTCTCTCCTTCCCGCCCATTATAAACTCTAATGATCTTGGAAGAATAACCGAAGAGACTAGAAACGTGCTGATTGAGGTTACTGGGACATCGTATGAAACGGTTATGGATACCTTGATAAATGTGACTGTGGCTCTGGCGGATCGAGGAGGAAAAATCTATTCAGCAAAGATACATTACCCATATGCCGGTGCAACTGAGGATCTGACGCCTAATCTCGATGTTGAAACCATGAGTCTAGATGTCTCTTATATTCAAAAAGTTATCGGGATTAAGCTAAACGTGTCCGAGATTGTTGATCTGTTAAGGAAGGCTCGCTATGGCGTCGATGAATATTCTGAAAAGAAAATAGTCATTCAGGTTCCCTGCTATCGAGTCGATGTGCTTCATCCAATCGATATAGTCGAGGATGTGGCGATTGCATACGATTATAATGAGATTCCTGATGAATGGCCGCAGCTGGCGACCGTTGGCGGACTATCAGATGAAACTGCGTTTCGAGATTCGATTCGGGAGATAATGGTTGGATTGGGATTTCAAGAGGTCCTCACATATATCATGTCTAATCCGGAAACATTATTCGCTAGGATGAATCTCAAACCATCGAGAGTTGTTGAGCTGGAGAATCCTAAAATAATATCGATGACTTGCCTCAGAAATTGGCTGCTTCCAAGCCTTATGGAACTTCTAAGCCATAATCTACATGTAGATTATCCTCAAAGAATCTTTGAAATAGGCTACTGTGTCCTCCACGATGAAAAACAGGAAAATAAGACGAGAGACATTGAGAAACTTGCATGTGTAAACATACACTCAAACGCGAACTTCACCGAGGCTAAAGCACAATTAGATGCCTTACTTTCAAATCTAGGAATAAATTATCATCTAGAAGAAGTCAAACATGAAAGCTTCATTGAGGGTAGAGTGGGCAAAATAGTTCTGGGAGATAGGGATGCGGGGATCATAGGTGAAATTCATCCGCAAGTGCTCCAAAACTGGGGATTAGAGAATCCCGCATCAGCCTTTGAGATCTCTGTAGACGAGCTGAGACGGCTCAAATATGGAGAGTAAGCATCAACTGATTCTGAGAAACGTTTAAGTTAGAAAAATACGCATTATCATTTCAAGGCGATAATAGAAGCTTGAATCCCGCCGAACCCCTCCGAATGGGGCCCGCTTAGACGGACCCGACGGAGATGGATGGCTGCTCATCTCTCGATGAAGGAGGGTTTACCCAGAAGCGGGACATGGCGGGCGTGGGCGGAATCCTCCGCGTCTGAGAGAGCTCAGCAGAGAAGAGCGAGCCCGCTCTACTGTGAAGCTGAGTGTTAGTGGCGCGGAACACAGCGCCCACGATAAACTTTCGGCTTAAATTTTTCTTGATATAATTTTGCCGTCAATTTTATTTCGCATTGCAGATGAGGATCGGAGATCTCCTCACATAAATGGTTATGTCCTCTATCTTCTCTCAAGGATCTGGGAGCTCTTCATCGTAGGGACCTTTTTCGTTTTAGTACGGGATAACATGTCGCAGCCGGCGATATTTGCGCTTATAGGAGAAAGTCTTCCTCAATAAAAGCGGGCGATAGGATTCAGCATGCAATCCATATTTAAAAGGTTGCCTATAATCTTGGCTCCGCCGATAGGAGGCTATATGATGCAAATTTTTGGGATTGATCAGGGAATGAAAATTGGGTTTGTAGTCTCAATCGTTATGGCGATATTTGCAGCGGCGGTGCAGAAGAAGCTCTATTTAGAGAAGAAGAGAATCATCAAGCAGAACTTCTATCAGTCATCTCTGGAAGATGATGAGTTCTAATCTTAAGCGGCTGTTAGCAGCTGATATCTTCGCAAGGGTGTCAAGCAATATTATAAATGTCTATGTTGTCTTATACGTTCTGAACATACCAAGGCGTCGCCGCTTCAATACGGCTTCATGATATCGATACAGATGACAGCGTCAATTCTCAGCTATTTGCCAGCGGCTAAACTCTCAGACATCTATGGAAGAAAACCATTTGTAACAGCAACTTTTCTTTTATTTGCGTTGTTTCCAATCACGCTCGTTCTCATGCCTGATGCTTCTCTCCTGCCTTTAGCATTTATAGTCTCTGGACTTAGGGAGATAGGAGAGCCTGCGAGGAAAGCCTTGATAGTAGACCTGGCTAAAGAAAAGTATAGAGGCAAGACGATAGGACTATATTACCTGATAAGAGGAGCTACAAACATACCTGCCCTCTTATAGGAGGATTAATCTGGTCGATATCTCCCCAGCTCCCATTTTATCTATAATTCGTCATTGGGATGAAGGAGTACTAATCTTCCACCGTGTTGTAGCTTCTTAAATTTCAGGTATAACTAACTCTAGCCGCAGCTCATTAACATTGAATCCTCAGAGCATCATCTTATCTCATTTACTCGTTTTGAAGAATCCTTTCTTTGTTCAAAACCGCATATTTAATGTGATGACGCTGAAAAACAAGAATCTCCAAATGGCTAAGCATAGTTTCTTTAAGGGGAGGAGAAAGCCAGGTTTGGCGGATATTCTTCAAATTAGATTTTGGCTCTCTCTTCTTTTTGATAGTACTTCGTCCATTTGAGCTTGCGAGCGTCACGTCTAAGTTTAAGCGCATTCTTTCTACATTTGCTTGAACAGAACCACAATGTCGATCCATCGCTTTTTACGTACATTATTCCGGTTCCTGGAGGAACTTCTTCTCCGCAAAACGAGCATTGATGAGATCTCGGCATGATCTTCACCTCTCCCAGCGCTTAATCAGCAAATCTCCTAGAGATTCTACTTTATTTTTCTAGCTTCCCTCTCCGTCTCTCTTAACATCAATATATCATTAAGTCTAACCGGCCCCTTCACGTTTCGAGTTATGATTCTGCCCTTGTCAGGCCCCTCAAGTATTCTAACCCTAACCTGCTGTATCTCGCCGGTTGCTCCTGTTCTACCTACTATTTGAATGACCTGTGCAGGAGTTAATGTCTCCTCTTCTTCTTTACCGCTCATTCACCGGAACCTTCCTTAATCCTTTGAACTCTAGTGATTATCTCATTAACTAGGTCCTCG
>CAZEGS010000074.1:0-6120 GCA_964512445.1 uncultured Candidatus Bathyarchaeia archaeon | reverse complement strand
AAGAGTTCGGGCCGAAGAGCTCCATATCCAATGTGTGATGCTGCCTCCCCTCTAAAACGCCGTCCTTATCCAAGTCCCATTTGTCCTCGTTCGTCTCAGCCCAAGCATACTCAATGGACTTCCTTATGGATTCCCAGTAGGTCTTAAGCCACACGTCGTCTCCTGTAAGTTTCCAGTAAAGATAAGCCCTTATTACACTGCCGAACTGTCCATCCACCGCAGCATGTGGAAAACTCCATTGTTCCCTCCCTAATGGGAGCTGTAGACGAAAGCTTATTCTCCCATCCTCTCTCTGATCATACTTATAGTGAAGATCCCACATTGAACGATCGAGTCTTGGAAATAGAAATGTTTGTGCATAGGCGTAGTTCCAAACGTGCATACAGCTTCCTTCACAACACCCAGAATTAAAGCGGCACCCTTCAAAGCCGTATAGGGATCCATCCTCAAGACGAAGAACCGTAGGTGTCTTTAAGATTGAGAGATTTGATGAAACTGCATCTATCACGTATGGAGGTAGAGTTGAAGAAAACAGACTGTCTCTAAATTTCACGGTCTCTCCGTAGAGTCTATCCCAATTTTCTAAGCAGTAGATTGCGGTCTCTACAGAATCCCTGAAAACAGTTGCGTAATAATTCTTCCAAGTCTTCACCTCATCACTCTTTTCTGGGTTCCAATAATTGTAGCAATTTGGAAAGTTCCAGCTGATTATGAATCTTACCTTTCCTTTTTCTTTAGGCTTAACTTTCAAGTGAGCCGCCAGCAAGCAATGATCTTTTATTCCTTCATGCGGTTTCGAATAATGGCGGTTCTTGAACTTTCCTGGCGATGTTAAGTCCTTCCAGTATATTTGAAGGGGATCGAACCAGCGTCCCCGAAACCAGTATTCCTGATAACTTATCTCATGAGAATCCGTAGCTATTGTTACGTCTCCGAATCTCACATCTTCCTCTCTGAGCCCCTTTGACGTCATCTTTATAAAATGGATTCCTTTCTCTTCTCCGTAGGTATTTACTGTTGTGCCGCTTGGCAGGGGATTCTGAATCGAAAGGCATATCGTGTATGTTATTGTCTCATCAGCGGGGTTCTGAATCTCAATTTCAAAGAATGCTGCGGGTATGCTTGAGTCTAAATCATTGAGTGGAATATACGGGTTAAATGCAGTCAACTGAACTTTTCCAGGAAACTTTTCATCTTTGAACTTTAAGTTGGCGATCGGATAAGTTCCCTCGAATTCAACCTCTCTGAAATGCGGCAGACCAGCCATATATCCTCTTGGCGGTCCAAAACCAAAAGACGCTGAAGCTCGCCCCGGATCTTCCCCTGAATAGGGAGGCGGCAAGTCGCCGGTTAAGATTCTTGCATCTAAGACTTTTCCATCAACTTCAGCTTTAACGGCAAAATGTGAAAGACCGTTTATGCTTCCTTTATTCGGCCTATTGAATATCTCCCAATCTATGAGCCTTCCGTTTCCCGCAAGTCCTATGCAGCCTGTTCCGATTCCTCCTAAAGGAAAAGAGATTTCCCTCGCTTTACTTCCGGTGTATATAAAATATTTAATGATATTTTTAGGGAGGCTTTTAGATGAAGCCGTATCCATTTAGTTCAATCTCTCCTCGATATAACAATCATTATTAACCCGCCTATAAAATTAAACTAATCTGTCTAATGAGGCGGGTGCCAATCATATTTAGACAATCTCTTTTTATCCTTCCTTAATGAAAAATAATAAAGTAAGGCATTGATATCTCAAAGGTTTGGAGGAGGAAGCAAAATAATGAAAATATCTTTCACAACATTAGGATGCCCGAACTGGACTCTTGAAGAAATCATTAGAAATGCATCCGAAATGGGTTTTGATGGGGTAGAGTTTCGCGGTATCAAAGATGAGATGGATATAAGTAAACTTCCAGAGTTTACAAGAGACATAGAGAAGACCAAGAAACTGCTTTCAGATCATAAAATCGCTGTCGCAGGAATCGGAGTCTCCGCAAAATTCGCCGTTATAAACCCCGAAGAGAAGAAGAAACATTTTGATGAAACGAGACGAAATTTAAAACTCGCCGCTCAACTCGATGCTCCTATTGTAAGAGTCTTCGGTGGATATCTACCAGAAGGGTATACCAGAGAGAAAATGGTGCCTGTTCTAGTTGAAAATCTTCGAGAGATGGCTGATGAAGCTGAAGAATGCGGCGTTAAGATAGCCTTGGAGACCCATGATGATTGGACCGATTCGAGGATCGTATCCCGCATTATGAAAGAGGTCGATCATCCATATGTAGGCGTACTATGGGATATGCATCATCCATTCCGCTTCAATCATGAAGATCCGAAGGAAACCTACACTAACCTCTCTCCCTATATTGTAGGTGTACATGTTAAAGACTCGATTCTTGACGAGAACGGTCAAATGAAACTCGTCATGTTGGGGGATGGAGATGTGCCTATAAAGGAGATGCTTGAGATGCTAATAAACGGTGGATACGAAGGATATGTGACGTTTGAATGGGAGAAAAGATGGCACCCTGAATTACCTGAGCCGGAAATAGCATTTCCAAGATTCGTTGAGAAGATACGAGAATGGTTCGGATAGCAAAGGCAAAATGAGATCAATAATATTTTTAACGATTCATCTAACAATTTTTCGCGCCTTTCACCATAAAAAAGAATAGATAGAGAGCGCTCTCTTCATTTACTCCTTTCTTGTACCCCCTATTTTTTAAAATGCTTCTTCATAAAAGAGTTATGAACTTCTAAAACGTCTTTATGAATAGTACTTCTGGAAAATACGGCATTTATGTTATGCGGAAAAAATTATCTCAGAGAATAGCGGGCTAACGTGCTTGAAAAATTCTTCAAAAATACTTAACTTTTGCATTTCAATAATATTTTCGCAAAAAAATCCTTGTTCGAAACCCTTTCTCATCATGCATGAAAAATTTGATTAAAAAATGCATTTACACAAGACTTTTATATTTCTTTCCTTATCTAAAGTAGAAAAGCCATTTTTATTTATGGGAGGAGGCAAATTGAGGGGAAAATCGAATAAAAATTCAGAATTAGCCGAATTAACAACTTCTATGATTCTAAGCGTCCTCTTTTTCACATCGATATTCTGGATTTTCCCCGTGATCCCCATTGTGATAGTTCTTATGTGCGGTTTGACGTTTACGGCCTTTTTAAGCCTATGGCTGATCGGCTTACCATTCACCGGACTAGCTTTCTACTACATTTTTAAGGCGCGACAATAGCGAATCTTTTCTTATGTTACATATTTAGATCTGAAGCAGACATCCTAAACAGGACTGGTTTAAAGGCTATCATTTAAATTGAAGACTACACACTTATAGACGTGGGAAATTAAGGAAAGGGAGGAGGAGAGTTTTTGGCTAGATGTAAAAACTGCGATGCTGAACTCATTGAGGGCGCGAACTTCTGTCATAAGTGCGGTGCCGCGGTCAGCGGGACTCAAGGAGAAGAATACACGGTTTCATCTGATGAGCTTGTGGGAAAAATTAAGAATCTACTACATGAAGGAAATGTAAGAAGAATCATAGTTAAGGATGAAAAGGGCACAACGCTTTTGGAGATACCTGCATGGGCTGGCTTCATAGGGGCGGTTTTAGCTCCTTGGCTTGCAGCTTTAGGGGTAATAGCAGCCATAGCGACAAAATGCACCATAACTGTTGTGAGACGTGAAGATCAACAGGAATCTTGAGAGCATCCAAATTTTACAATAATCTTCAAAAATTTCAGCTATTCAAAATTGCTTCCGCTCATTAGGCATATGATAAATGCTTTCTATGCTATAAGATCCAAAGCATAACCCCTATTAATACTGTTCACTTATCTTTTTGGTGGTAGAGATCCTCCCGTGGGGAACAGAAGGTGCCAGAGCTTTTTTTGGGAACAAGCGGTTGGTCATATAAAGAGTGGGTCGGGCCATTCTATGAAGATGAGAAGAGAATGTTTAGCTATTATGCTCGATTCTTTAATACTGTTGAAATCAACTCTACTTTCTATCGATACCCGTCAAGATCTACAATATATGGATTAAACAGAGCATCTCCGCGAGACTTTATTTTCTCTGCTAAGCTGCCACGATTAATAACGCATGAGAAGAAGCTAGATCCAGAGGCAAATATTAAAGAGGATCTGATGCGATTCTTAGAGCTCTTAGAGCCTCTACGTACGACTGGTAAGCTGGGTTGTATACTGGTTCAGCTGCCTCCAAAATTCACATTTGACCGTGATGTTGAAAAGCTCAGAAAGTTTCTAGAGATGATTCCTAAAGGCTACGAGTTTGCCGTTGAGTTCAGAAATACCTCATGGTTGAGAAACGAGACTTGGAGGATTCTTGAAGAACACAACGTAGCTTACTGCGTAGTAGATGAACCGGGTTTTCCCTCCGAAGTGCGTATTACTGCAGATTTTGCCTATTTCCGATGGCATGGTAGAAATCTCAGGCCATGGTACAATTACCGTTACAGTGAGGAAGAGCTGAAAGAGTGGGTACCAAAGGTAAAAGATGCTGGGAAGAAAGTTGAGAAGATCTATGGATATTTCAATAATCATTTTCATGGATACGCTGTGGAAAATTGTATTGAGTTCATGCAGATGCTAAATGCAGCCAAGCCAGAGCATGAAAGAATCAGAAGGAGAATTATAGAATTTAATCTCTTTGGGGAGCCAAAGGCATATGAGAAGTTAGGTACGTCTGGAAGGGAAATTTGGCATCTTCTCTTGGAACTCACAGATTTAGGGAGAATTCGTAGGGGAAAAAGCATAAGCGACGACGATTTAACAATCCAAGAGTCTCCGGAAGGCATAATCAAAGCCAGAGTAAGGGATTACATAATAGAGCTTTACCCTAAAGAAAGGATTTTGAGACATAACTGTGATGATTGGCGTAAGGGAATACAGGAGAAGCGGCTATGCAAACATGTAGTTAAGGTTTTATTCTCAATCAGGCCGGAAAAAGCTTTAGAGATTCTTAGGGACATCAACGAGAATAAAGCTAGATGGAGCTTCCATCTATGAAGACCCCTTTAAGAAGACATAAAGAGTTTTAGCACTTTTTAAATCCACGGAAACAATGAAACTCGCTGGTCATCATACCTTTTTGCTTAGATCTAGCAAAGCTTATTAGGGGTCCAAATGTATAAAAACGAACGGTGATTAAGATTGGCGTCCGCGAAAAAAGAAGCAATTGGAAAAAGCAAGGTATTTTCGAAAGCAATAATCTTTGGAGACCTAATCTTTCTTTCCGGAATAGGACCTCATGACCCGGAGACCGGAAAACCAGTCGAAGGAGGAATAAAAGAGCAAACAAAGAGAGTAATGGAAAGTATGAAGGCTGCACTTGAAGAGGCTGGAAGTAGCTTAGAAAACGTCTTGAAATGCACAGTCTTTCTCACGGATATGAACCACTATTACGAGATGAACGAGGTTTATAGCTCATACTTTAAAGTTCCCCCCGCTAGAACATGTGTTCAAGTCTCAAAGCTTCCCAGACCTGATGAAAATGTCTTGATAGAAATAGAAGCTATCGCATGTAAGTCTAAAAGCGAATAGTCGAAAACTTCCGCATGGATGATTATATATGAGCATTTATGATAAGCTCGGAGTTAAGCGGGTTATCAATGCCTGGGGAACTTTGACGTCTCTCGGCGGCTCTATAATGCTGCCTGAAGTCATAGAAGCAATGAATGAAGCAGCAAAAGCTTTCGTCAACATGGAGGAACTCCATGAAAAAGCAGGAAAAATAATAGCTAAGATTACAGGTGCGGAGGCGGCTTACGTTACATCTGGAGCTGCAGCAGCTCTTGTCTTAGCGACGGCGGCATGCATGACTGGCGATGACCCTGAAAAGATGGCTCGCATACCATATATTGAAGGATTCAAGAACGAGATCATTGTTCCGGAGATTCAATATAATCCCTACTGTCGAAATCTGGCTATTCCATGCGCAAGGATCATCAGGGTTGGAACCAAAGAGGGGTATTCACTTGAAGATATAGAGAACGCGATAACCGACAAGACTGTCGCGATAGCATTTGTATTTTTCACCTCTAAACGCTACTGCGATATGGAAGCTCTCAAAGAAGTTGTGAAGATCGG
>CAZEGS010000073.1:0-6124 GCA_964512445.1 uncultured Candidatus Bathyarchaeia archaeon | reverse complement strand
CCAGATCTACCAGCACGCCGGCTCTCTCACCCAGATACCTTGCAATGTCAGAGGCGACGCCATAGTCAGAAATTACTGTGTGATAGGTTCCAGGCTCAAAAAGCTTGTATTCAATAAGCATCCGAACGGAACTCGGCATTCTTTGATAGATCTCTCTCAAAGACTCCTTCATGTTTCTCTCAGCAGTCCGCATATCGACCTGTCCAGGATACAAAGAGCCGTCGGGAAACCAAAGTGTGATCAAACCGGTAGCGTACCTCGACGCTATCTCCGCGCTGATCAGGGTATGCTCAATGAGTCGTTGCCTAGTCTTAGGATCATTCGCCGATAAGCTACCGAACTGGGTTCCCTCCAAGAAATATGTTGGATTAACGGCTCCTATTCCAAGTCCAAGTTTACGCGCATAATCCCTCAGTTTTCTAAATGAGTCTACTTGTATCTCGTCGAACGGCGCCTCGTCAGGATCATCCCATCCAACATGGATGCTGACTCTAGGTGTCGCTCCCGTCAATCTATTAACCAAAGCTGCATCATCAAACTTTTCAAAAATATTTCTGGCGGCTCCTGGAGGCGTGTATCCGCTGAATCTCCCACTTCCGAATGCTCCGAAAACCCATGATGGCACTTCAACCTCAAATTTTTCAATTTTCCTCCTTACTTCTTCCACGTCTATGCCTTTCTTCTCCAAATCTTTTCTCAGAACTTCATATCTCTCAGAAACTTCATCTGTTGAAGACATTTCATATCACACACTTCGATTTACATTTTCAGATACCATATTATATTTTAGATAATGTAAGATTTTTAGGCATGTCATAATCTAGATTCCTCGAGATATGAAGAGTCGAGGAGGATCTGTGAAAAGTAGGGAGGGAAACATAAGAGTCAAAATCCCCCCAGAACATATAAGATAAAATTAGAAATTCAACTTTTGAGATAAAGTTGTCTAAGTAAAAGTTTATGGAGGATTCTCTTTGGCAAGCCTCTCGAGATCTGAGCTTGAACGATACGACAGGCAGATTTCAATAAGAGGGTGGGGAGTTGAGGGGCAGAAGAAAATAAAATCTTCAAGGGTGATAGTGGTTGGCGTCGGAGGGTTAGGAACGGTTTCTTCTCTTTATTTAGCAGCAGCGGGTGTTGGAGAGCTTATCCTCATCGATAGCGACAAAGTCTCTTTAAGCGATCTTAACCGTCAAATTCTATACTCAGAAGATGTTCTTGGACTTTCAAAAGTAGATGTGGCTAAGACGAAGATTCAGTCTCTAAATTCAGAGGTTAAAGTTGAGGCGATAATGAGGAAGGTCACAAAAGAAAATGTCAATAATCTTATAAAAGATGCCGATGTTGTCGTGGACGGCCTTGATAATTGGAGCACACGCTTCATAGTCAATAGTCGCTGTGTAGAGAAAGAAATACCATTTGTTCATGCCGGCGTCTCAGAATTCTATGGCCAAATAACAACGGTTATGCCCCGAGAGGGACCGTGTCTACGCTGCATCTTCCCTGAAAAGCCGCGTCAAATGAAAAAGATCCCTATCCTCGGTGCAACTCCAGGTCTCCTAGCTTCAATGCAGGTCATGGAAGTTATCAAGATACTGACTGGGATAGGGAAACCGCTCATAGGTAGACTGCTGTTTATAGATGGGGAAGGAATGATATGCGAAGAAGCAGAGATAAAGAGAAATCCGAATTGTCCCGTCTGCGGCTCCTATTAATGTTCAGCGTCATATGCCCTCTTTTTCTTCGAGTTCTCCGATAATTAAGCATTTACTTCATTAGTTTGCTGTCCTCAGTTTATCCTAAAAAAATTCTGTCTTTTCAGCTCTTTGACTGATAGATATCGCTCCCTATTGGAAATCTATTTAAGTTTGGCTGTATTCCTTTTTTAAAGCTCATCTTAGCGGTGAAAAGGCGGGGAATGGCGCTAAATCATTTATTGTCGCTACTGTTCGTATTTACTTTGGCTCTGTTAGTAAGCGTCATTTTATATGGCTTAGGCGCATTGGTCTCTCAGAAGACTAAGAAAACAAGAAGATCAGCTAAACTTGAACCCTACGCTTGTGGAGAAGCCTTACCCGCGGAGAAATTACAGGTTAACATTAAACGCTTTTTTCTCTACGTTACGCTCTTCATGATCTTTGATATTACAGCGTTTCTTCTTTCGCTGTCATTTAATGCGAGTTTCATATATCCACTCATCTTCATAGCAATAATCGCGTCAAGCTTACTGATCATCATTCCTGAAATCGGGGGGAGGAAGAAATAGGGCTAATCGACTGGGCTAGATCAAGCTCGCTATGGATACTTCATTTCAACTCGGGATCCTGCAATGGATGCGACATCGAAATAGTTGCTTCACGTGCACCTAAATATGATCTTGAAAGATTTGGTGTATTATTCAAAGGCAGCCCGAGACATGCAGATATACTCGCCGTGACAGGCCCTGTCTCAAGACATGCTAGAAGGCGGCTTCTCCGCATATACAATCAAATGCCCGAGCCCAAGTACGTTATAGCCATCGGCTCATGTGCTATAAGCGGAGCTCCCTTTTACGGCTCTTACAGTCATTATGGAGGAGTGCGGAATGTTCTTCCAGTGGACGTTTATGTGAGTGGATGTCCGCCTAGGCCTGAAGCAATCATCGATGGTATTCTTAGGATTATTGAAAAAATTAGAGGTCGACGAAGATGAGAAGGTCTGAAATAAGAAGACAGCTGCGGATTCGCGCCAGAAACATCATCGTTCAAAACGATCGAAGGTTCTTTGTTAATATTGAAAAGAAGGATCTAAAAAGAGTGATCAGAAGATTGATGCGGATGAAGAATTATACTCATTTATCAACGATTACGGCTCTTGACACTGGCTATAATATGGAAGTGATATATCATGTTGCATTTACGGATGCTCTAGTCTCCGTTAAAGTTCAAGTGTCTAAGGAAGATCCAATCCTACCTTCGATAGTCGAGATTATTCCCGGAGCAGCTCTTTATGAAAGGGAGGTTCACGATCTTTTCGGAATTGTTTTTGAAGGAAATCCTGATCTTTCACCTCTACTACTTCCCGATGATTGGCCTGAAGACATCTATCCTCTTAGAAAATTCTGGTCTGTTGACAAAATATTCTCTAAACTTGGTGGAAGAAGATGAGCTTCGAGATACCATTCGGCCCGCAGCATCCAGCTTTGGAAGAGTCCATAAACTTTATGTTTGAGATAGAGGAGGAAAGAGTTGTCAGCGTCAAGCCTCGTCTAGGATACGTCCATAGAGGAATAGAAAAGATAGCTGAAAGTCGAAATTATCAGCAGCTTGTTTATCTTTCTGAAAGAATATGCGGCATTTGCTCATTTGCTCATGCGTTATGTTATTCGCAGGCTGTAGAGCAGTTATTAGGTCTTGAGGTTCCTGAAAGAGCCCGGTTTATACGTACAATCGTAGCTGAAATGGAGAGAATTCAAAACCACTATCTTTGGCTCGGCTTGACAGCTAAGGAGATGGGCTTCGAAACTTTATTCATGTATGCTTGGAGAGATCGGGAAACAATAATCAGGATGCTTGATATGATCTCTGGTAAACGTGTGCATTATGGAATGAGCACAATAGGGGGTGTTCGAAGAGACATAACCGAACCTATGATCAAAAGAATAGAGAAGAGCCTAGATCACTTAGAGGTGAGAGCAGAATACTATACTAAGGTATGCACGAAAGATCCCCTTATTCTTAGGAGAACCGTAGGTGTAGGTATACTAAGGCCAAGAGAGGCCAGAGCTCTTTGCGCTGTTGGACCGACGGCTAGGGCGAGTGGTATAGCCCGCGATGTCAGAGCTGATGAGCCTTATGCAGCATATGGTGAGGTTCCATTCAGGGTCGTTACGTATAGAGGTTGTGATGTAGCAAGCCGAACGTATGTGAGGATAGATGAGATAAAGGAGAGCATAAAAATCATAAGGTATGCATTGAAGAATCTACCGGAGGGGCCGATAAGAATTAAGGTTCCAACAAGAGTGCCTGAAGGAGAAGTAATCAGTCGAGTTGAGGCTCCACGCGGAGAGAATCTCCACTTCTTGAAATCAAACGGAACCGATAAGCCGGAACGTTGGAAGATTAGGGCGCCAACCCTCGCCAATCTACTCTCTTTATGTAAGATGCTTATTGGAGTTAATCTGGCTGATGTACCGGTTGTAATAGCTGGAATTGATCCTTGCATTGCGTGTGCCGAGAGAATAGCCATTGTTGATGTGAATATGAGAAAGCTGAAGGTTTGGAATGGAGAAGATTTGTGGAGGTACGCCAACGAGTGGTATCAGAAGAGATATGGACGTTAATTCAATTTCTTTTCTTTCCCGGATTATTCTTTCTCCTTTTCTTAGCTTTCTTCACTGAATGGCTTGACAGAAAAATAGTTGCGAAGTTCCAGAATCGTTACGGGCCTCTTCACGTCGGGCCGAAAGGAATTCTTCAGCCAATCGCAGATTTCATCAAGCTCTTATCAAAGGAAGATATAACGCCGAGTATGGCTGATAAAGTTCCATTCGCACTGGTACCCGTAC
The DNA here is from genome assembly GCA_964512445.1 of uncultured Candidatus Bathyarchaeia archaeon. Classification (GTDB taxonomy): domain Archaea; phylum Thermoproteota; class Bathyarchaeia; order Bathyarchaeales; family DTEX01; genus B63. The sequence goes on along the minus strand of CAZEGS010000073.1, from coordinate 1,578 downwards.
TGCTTCTAGCCTTCACTATAACTCCATTATTCTATATCCCTATAATTGGATCTGACGCATTAGTCTCTTTCGAGGGAGATCTATTCATAATTATGTTCCTAATGTCCCTAATTTCGCTACTGGTCTTTATAGGGGGATGGGCCTCAACAAATCGATTCGGCACTGTTGGCAGTATAAGGGCCGGATTACAGATGTTTGCTTATGAGATACCTATGAACTTAGCTATTATCGGACCTGCAGTCTCAGCAAGAAGTCTCTCCCTAAGCAAGATTGTAGAGTGGCAACTCTGCAGATTCTGGAATCTATTCACTCAGCCAATAGGCTTCGTGATTCTGATAATCTGTTTAATGGCGCATCTTCAAATTGTTCCTTTCGATATACCTGAGGCAGAGTCAGAGATAGTTGGCGGGTGGATCGTTGAATTCAGCGGGAAAAAGCTGGCTCTCATAAGACTTGCTAAAGACTTCGAGTTTGTTCTGGCGTCGTCTCTCATCGTCTCTCTCTATTTAGGCGGACCATATGGTCCGTGGTATATAAGCCCGATTGTCTATCTAGCTAAATTCTTTCTTTGCGTGTTTATTCTTTCAAATCTAAGGGCGGCGTTTGCAAGATACAGAATAGATCATCTGCTTGTTGGAGCCTGGAAATATTTGACTCCTCTCGCTCTGCTTCAGATATGTTTAGTAAAGATTTTGGGGGTTTAATGCCATGGCTATGGAGAATGAACTATTTAGAAATCTTAAGCAAAAACCTGTGACTCTTCAGTTTCCATATGAACGTGAAGAGCCCGTTGAAGGGGTTAGGGCTAAAGTCTCCTGGAATATTGATAAATGTGTTGGCTGTCTCCTCTGCGTCCGGGTGTGCCCCGGAAATGCCATTGAAATACTTGGTAGGGGAAGGAAGGCGGAAATAAAATATAATATTGGAAGATGCCTATTCTGCGGCGAATGCGTGGATGTTTGTCCTACTAAAGCTATCTATACAACTAAAGAGTTTGAACTTGTCTTTAATAGTCAAAGAGAGATGATTATACACTTCAAAAGAAAGAAGCGATCTGGTAGCGACTGAAAAGGGAGAGATGCTTCTTGCTTCCTTATGCCCAGTGGCTCTGTTGGGTCATACCTGCTTTGGGAGCGGGGATCGTTCCTCTACTCGACATTGGGGAGAAAAGTAGGAGATACAAAGGATACCTCGGCATATCCACTATTGGTTTAAGCGTTCTTTTCACGCTGTCGATGATGGATGAGGCGTTTCGCGGCGAAATCATCGATTATCGTCTTCAGACTTCCCCTCCAATTGAGATAGGCGTTCTGGTTGATCCTCTAAGCATATTGATGGCTATACTTGTCAGCGTGATCGGCTTCTTTGTCGCGTTATTTTCTCACGGCTATATAGGTGAAGATCCAGGTCTAACGAGATTCTGGTTTATTATGCAGCTCTTCATCTCAGGCTATCTCATAACTGTGCTTGCGGACAACCTACTCTTTATGTTTATAGGGTGGGAGATTGTAGGGGTCTGCTGCACCTACCTAACTGCCTATCGATATAAAATCAGAAAGATGGCGAATTTAGGTTTCA
>CAZEGS010000072.1:0-6902 GCA_964512445.1 uncultured Candidatus Bathyarchaeia archaeon | reverse complement strand
AGAAGATGAGAGAGACAAAAAACGCGTGGATTGAGACAGCTCGATTAATGAATAAGATTTCAGAGAAAGTTAAACCTCACGGAATGCGTGTGGGCTATCATAATCATGCCGTCGAATTTACACCTATTGACGGGGAGATTCCGTGGCATATCTTCTTCAGAGAGGCTGAACCAGATATTATCATGCAGCTTGACACTGGAAATGCGATGAGGGGAAATCTAACTGCAGATGAAGTGATCGATATAATCAAGAGATATCCGAGACGTGCAGTGACTGTTCATCTTAAAGAGTTCTCAGCCACCAACGAAAATGCGCTCTTAGGAGAAGGAGACATGAAATGGGAGGAATTTTTCAAAGTATGCGAATCCGTCGGCGGAACGGAATGGTACATCATCGAGCAGGAGTCTTATGCTTATCCGCCTCTCGAATGCGTTAAAAGATGTCTAGAGAACCTAAAAAGGCTACTATAGCGTATTCTGCAGCCCATACCATAGTCAATAATCAAACATGCATTTCCCATTTTCCTTTATTTTCTTGAGACATTAGAAGAGTGGGAGAAAGATTGTTTTGAAGATTACAGATGTGAAAACATATATTGTGGGAGCGCCGGCGAGGAACTGGATCTACGTTAAAGTCTTAACGGATGAGGGAATTGAGGGCATAGGAGAAGCCTATTCCGTAGGCCCGGATGAAGGAACAGTCGCTGTGATACATGACTTCAAGAGATGGCTCATAGGGGAAGATCCACTTAATATTGAGAAGATCTGGCAGAAGATGTACTATTTTACACGATTCCCAGGCGGATCAGTGATTAATTCCGCAATAAGCGGAATAGAACATGCACTCTGGGATATCGCAGGTAAAAATTATGGAGTGCCAGTCTACATGCTTTTGGGTGGAAAGTGCCGCGAAAAAGTTAGATGTTATCAGAGTGTAGGTGGATCTACACCCGAAGAACTTGCGGAGAATGCAAAGCATCTTGTAAGAGAGTATGGCTATACGGCCTTAAAATTTGATCCGATACCTAACAGCACTAGGAGACCTTTTAATCTTGTAGTGAAGGAGGCTGTGGAACGGACAAGGGCGTTAAGGGAAGCTCTAGGCTATGAGGTTGATATAGCATTGGATGTTCACGCTAAGATTTTTGAGCCTTCAAATGCGGTAAAGATTGCAAAGGCGGTGGAGAAGTTTGCACCGTTATTTCTTGAGGAGCCGGTAAGACCTGAAGATATAGATGCTTTAGCAAGCGTGACAAGTAAGGTTCAGGTTCCGATAGCTTCAGGAGAGGAGCTCTACACAAAATTTGAGTTTGCGCCGCTTATTGAGAGACGTGCCGTTGATATTGTTCAGCCGGATGTATGCTGTGCTGGGGGAATATTAGAGTGTAAAAAGATAGCGGCGATGGCTGAAGCCCATTACACATCGGTAGCTCCTCACAACCCCATGAGTCCACTTGCCACCGCGATAAACGTTCACCTATGCGTTTCCATCCCGAACTTTCTGATTCTGGAACAGAGACTTCCTGATCTTTCCCTATGGAAGGATGTTCTAAAGGAGCCATTAATGCCTAAGGACGGATACTATGAGCCTCCGGTTAAAAGCGGATTTGGCGTTGAGCTAAATGAGGATGTATTTGAAAGGTTTCCGCCAAGATCTTGGCATAGAAAGTTTAGATATAACGAGGACGGATCAGTAGCTCTTATCTGATCAAAACTCTGGAGGACGGATTAAAATGGTTTCCTGGAGAGGAATCTTTCCAGCATTAAGTACTCCTACAAATAGAAAAGGCGAGCTGGATGAAGAGAGTCTGAGATCAGAGGTCGAATGGAACATTAAATGGGGTGCTCACGGCTTAGCCGTCTCCATAATTGCCGGGGAATTCTATAAGTTCACTGAGAATGAAAGAATGCGGATATTTGAGATAACTGTTGATGAGGCAAACGGTAAGGTTCCAGTCTTGGCGGGGATAAGTCATAGTGGAACAGAACCAGCGGTCATGATGGGCAAATATGCAAAAGATATTGGTGCTGATGGCCTTATCGTTATGCCGCCTTATTTTAGAAAGGGAATCAGCAGCGTCGAGATCATTCAACACTTCAGGGAAATAGCGAGAAAAATCGATCTGCCAATCATGATACAGGATGCTGAAGACGCCATTGGCATACACATGTGCCCAACCCTCTACATGAATCTTCTAGATGAATTCAGCAACATCGTTGCGGTTAAAGTTGAGGGAAGAGATACATTGCAGAAAATTTCAGATATAAAACGTCTCCTAGACGATAGGCTAATAATCTTTGGAGGCATGGCGGCGAGACTAATATTCCAGGAACTTGCATTAGGCGCCAGCGGCAACATACCAGACGCGTGTCTTACAGATCTTCTAGTCAAAGTTTACGAGAATATTCGATTAGGAAAAAGAGATGCAGCCCAAGAAATATATGCAAAATATAAGCTATGGCTAGATTTTCTCAGCTCTCATTCAACATCCTCAGCTGAGATTGAGAAGGAAACATTAAGACTTAGAGGGATCATTAGATGCTCACATACGAGAGGGCCAAATGTTTCCTTAAGCCCTAAGGAAAAAGAAGAGCTTAAAGAGATCTTGGCGAGAATTGATCTGATTTAATCCAGAGATCCTTAATCTACAATATGAGAAAATCATTTAGAAATTCACGAAGTGCAGAGCAAGTAAACTTGTAGCGAGAGCTATCGTTACCGGCGGAATAATTGCTTTAAGGTAATCCTTCATCTCAACCTCCATTGACTCGTTGGTAAGCGAGACACACGGATGTACAGGTGTGAGAACATATCCAAGGAAGATTCCGAAATATATCAGCGCAAATGTTGAAGGGGAAACCGCTCCAAACTTCGTCAAGTAGATCGGAAAGACTATCCCGGCGGGTGTAATCATCCTTCCCGTCACAAAGCCTAACGCAACTCCGATAAGGTAGAGGCTCTCACGAGTCATGGGAACGCTCTCAAAGAGTTTAAGAACCCCTGAATTCTTGAAGACCTCTAGAAAAACCATTATACCCAACATCATGAAGGCGAAGTTCCAAGGCTTAGCAACAACCATTATCTTACGGAGTCTTTTCAGATCCACCTTTCCAGCGATGAGGGAGAAGAGAAGACTCGCCGTAACCGCAATTAAAGTTCCAAGCTCCTTGACAGTCAAGAATAGGAATGTCCTTATTAAAATGTCTAGTAAGGGCGCGATCAGCAGAGCGGTTAAGGGTAAAAGTAGATCTTTCAATGAAAACTGCTTCTCATAAATCATCTTTCCTAAATCTCCTCTCAGAAAAAAGAAGTAGCCCAGGAGAAGCGAGAAGATAAATGTGACCATTAAATGTGGGATAGGCTGATACAGCCCTATTCCCGCAGCTGCTGTTGAAACCATAAAATTAGCTGAGATAGGATAGATCAGATAAAGGACGTGGCGAAACCAGACGTTGATCACAGCTTTCTTCTCGTTTGATAATCCTTTTCCCGCCTTCTCCACGATTGGAGCTGAAAGAAGGGCGCCTCCAGGCATGGGCAGCAATCCTATAAGAGCCGGGGAGAGCATTAGAAAAGGCTTCTTTCCAATCCTCATGTTACCGATTAATCTATCAATCTGTCCAGTCTCATTCAGGGTTCCACCTATAATGGGGATGAGCCCCACTATCATGGCTAGCAGAACATTTGAGGGATCAGTCAATGATGAAATCATCGTAGACAATAGACTTTCAGGGATCATAAAGACGCCTAGAATGAAGGCGCCTACAAACATTGCGACTCCAAGATTCTTTTGAGAGATTATTAGAAGGGCGGCTATAGAAAGGAGGAACCCTAACCATCTGATCAAATCTCTTCACTTCTCTATGCGTTTTGATGCTTCAAGATTTTCTGCACGGTCCTAAATAAAGATTGAATTTTCGAGCACTACATTAAAATTTTCGAATGTACGGCAAGAGCTGCCATGCAGAATTAAACTTTCGACTTAGGTCATACATCAAATAGGCTCCGTGAAGATTGTGATATGGCGACCCCTTCCTGGAGAACAGAGTTAAGATCTTTCCACCGTGGACAATTGCGTATCCATCCATTACAGGCTCATGACCCCTAATCAAGAATCTGGCGCCTAGCATATTCAGAAATGCCGAAGTTACATCTTCACCGAAGAGTTTACCCGCCCCTCTAGGGGAGAAGAGTGTTCCCTTAATGTCCTCAGCCGGATCGCTCCAAAGTATCTCTTCCAGATGGCTCTCAGAGGGATGCTTCTCATAGGCATAGGCTACGTCTTCAATATTCCTTGCTTTGCTTGGAACTCCACCATGCAGCATTATGCATTCATGATTAACGATCACAGCTGTGTAGAACTTTCTGAACAAATTGCTTAGCTCCGTATAGACATCACTCCATTTTTTTCCAAATCTCATTCTTAGATGATATGGCAAGTCATGAGGATAAGCGAGGAGATCGGATGGACCTTCATGGTTCCCTTGAAGAAGAATCACTTTTTCAGGGAAGAGAATCTTCAGGCTTAAGATGACGTGATAAACATCTGGTGAGCGGATTCCTCTATCACCATAATCTCCGAGAAACACTATGTATGTTTCCTCTTCATTCAATGCTTTCTCCATAAACTGAGACTCATTTAAGATGTGTTCCAGACTTTTAAGGTCTCCATGCAGGTCTCCCACGACTATAGCGTTGCCTCTTGGAGGTAGATAGACAAGCCTTCCCATGATTCGTATACGGCTTAGACCTCTTAATTCATCTGATATTAGCTCGTCTGCCTTTTTTATTATACTGATAAAATCTTCTGCTGATTCCTCTCTGGCCTCTTTAATCAGATCGGAAAGCTTTTTCATTAAGCCTCTCGTTTCAGAATGAGGTTAAGCATATATAAGTTTGACGTATCTCTACAATCTTCATAAGAAGAGATGTGGTGCGTAACTTGGCGAAGCTGGAGAAGGTGGGTTTTGAGGAATCGCTGGGGAGACATGTTCTCCCATCTCTCTGCATAGGCTGCGCATCATGTGTCGCTGTCTGCCCAATTAAATGTTTAGAATACATTAATGAAAGACCCGTTTTAACCAAAGATTGCATCTCATGTGGCATATGCTCACGGATATGCCCAAGATACGGATTATCCATCCCAGAGCTGGAGCGTTATGTTTTCGGAAGAGAAAGGAGATCTGATGAAGAATTCGGCGTATATCGACGTATCGTTTTTGCGCGGACAAGAATAGACAGGATAAGAAGAGTCTGCCAAGATGGAGGGGTGGTAACCTCAGTACTATTATATGCTCTGGAGAAAGGAGTTATTGACGGAGCGGTTCTTTCAGGAATCGATGGTGAGAGACCCTTAAAGGCCGTTCCAAAATTAGCCGAGTCGAGGGAGGAGATAATCGGGTCTGCTGGAACCAGGTATACTTATTCGCCTAATATACTGGCATTGAGGGATGCTGCTACGCAGGGAAAGGAAAGCCTCGCCTTTGTAGGAACGCCTTGCCAAATACAAGTTATCAGAAGAATTCAGATGCTTCCGCTCAATAGATATGCAAAAAGATTGAGTTTCACGATTGGGCTATTCTGTAGTGAATGCTTCTCATATGACGGTTTAGTTAATGATCTGTTAAGAAGAAAACTGGGTATCGATCCGAAAGATGTTGTAAAAATGAATATTAAGGGAAGACTGATAATAACAACGTCTAAAGGCATCGTTAAAGAAGTCTCTTTGAAGGAGGCTAAAAGATACGCCTCTAACTGCGTCTTAGCATGCCCAGATTTCTCAGCGGAACTCGCCGACATCTCTGTCGGCGGGCTCGGTCTAGACGGATGGTCACTCACAATTCTGAGAACAGAATTGGGTGAAAAAATTTTTGACGAGGCGGAGTCAGAAGGCTTTCTCGAAGCGAGGTCCGTTGAGCATTCCTCTAAGGCTCTTAGCCTGCTGGTTAAGCTTTCTAGAAGAAAACGTCAAAAGGAATGAGCATCGCCAAAAGTTATGTATGATGCTTAATTTGTTACTCATTTTTGAGTAAAAACTCTTAAATAGGTAAATAAACTCTGAAGAACAAATCTACCGCATTGCAAGAGGAGGCTCTAATGAACACCAAAAACATCGCAATAATATCCATATTCACAGCGCTTACGATAGCTCTTAACTTAAGCCCCTTTAAGTTTCCCGCACCCTACGCACCCTTCCTGTACTATCAGATATGGGAGATACCAATCGTAGCAGCCTTCGTTCTTTACGGCCCCTTAACAGCCATCGCAGTCTCGATACTCAACACACTTACACTGCTGGTTCTGTTCCCAGGAGCTCTTCCAACCGGCCCATTATATAATCTTGCAGCAGTACTCGGAATGTTGTTGGGCATATATTCCGCACACCTGATAAAACGAGAATCCCTGAATCAGGAATTCGCAACGCTTAATCTTTTAGCCACAGGATTAGGAGTGACTTTCAGAGTCGTAGTTATGACTCTGGTTAATTGGGCTTTCATCAGGTATCCTCCGCCGATAGGATTCAGCATGCCGGAAGAGGTTATAATTGGAATCCTTCCATTAGTCGCGTTCTTCAATGCTACACTTGCATTATACACTATTCCCGTTGGATACGCTCTAGCTAGAGCTGTCAGCTTCAGAATAAAAATTGAGATGTGGAAACCTAAATGAGCCGGGATAGACCTTTATTCTTAAAGACCAATCGACTTTTTAATCACTTTATAATTCACTTCACCTGAAACAAAGGTTCTTCCACTCATCAAATTGTTGACTATGATCTGAGCGGGTGCAAAGAGTCCCGGATCAATTTTATAGAAATCCATTCCGGCTTCTCTGAAGATTTCAGAGAATGGACAGCCATACTGTTTAGAGGATGAAGAAACAGCCTTAGGAACAATCTCTTC
>CAZEGS010000071.1:0-7010 GCA_964512445.1 uncultured Candidatus Bathyarchaeia archaeon | reverse complement strand
ACTATTAAGGAGGCTTATAGAGTAGCGACTTGGGGGAAGCCGGGGCCAGTTCATGTAAACCTTCCGGTGGATGTACAGGTTCAGAACCTAACCGCTGAAGATGAAGCTCTGCTTGATAAATGGCCGTATGATCTCTCTCCACCTCGACCTTCAGGCAACCCTGATGCTATTAGAAAAGCTGTGAGGCTACTTGCTTCTTCAAGCCGACCTCTCATAATCTCAGGTGGAGGAGTACATTATTCTGGAAGGGCCTGGAAGACTCTTCGAGCCCTTGCAGAATCTCTAGAAATTCCTGTTGCTACAACCTTTAATGGACGAGGATCGTTCCCTGAAGATCATCCTCTCTCGGCTGGAAGGATGGGTCTGCATGCAGCCTCATATAATGATGACGTCTTAAGTCGAGCTGATGTTATTCTTGCGGTTGGATGTCGATTTGCCTCTATGAGCACTAGAAGATGGAGCAATATCAATCCAAACGCTGTCTTAATTCATGTTGACATAGACCCCCGGAATATAGGCAGAAACTATCCGACTGAAGTGGGCATCGTAGGCGACGCGGAAAGAGTTCTCAATTCGATGTTGGAGGAGGCCAGCAGAATTAATGTGGAGAATGAAAGACGAAAAGAGTGGATCAGCTACTTGAATAGTGCAAAAGAGAAATGGAGGAGATCCAGATGGTTTGTAGAGAGCAAATCTGAAGATGCAGCTTTAAAACCTCAAATGGTCTACATGGAGATCCGAAAATTGCTAAAAAGAGATACAGTCTTCACTCTTGATGCGGGAAACAACAAGCTCTGGGCATCAACCTTCCTAGAGATCTATGAGCCCTGCACATGGATTCAATCGGGATGTTTTGGGCCTATGGGCTACGCTTTGCCGGCAGCCATAGCTTGCAAGCTGGCTGATCCTTCAAGGCTTGTTGTAGCTCTATGCGGCGATGGAGGCTTCTATATGAGCCTACATGAACTCTCAACATCTATTCAAGAGAATGCTCCGGTCATTGTTTGCATATTGAATGATATGGCGCTGGGGACGATAAAGCATCATCAACGATCCTTCTATGGTGGACGCTTCATCTCTGTCGATTTTGAGAATCCGGACTTTGCATCAGTAGCTGAAGCATTCGGCTGCGCCGGTCTAGAGGTTAAGACGCTTTCTCAGCTTAGATCCGCCGTAAGAGAGGCGATCCGAGACTGCAAGGGAGGCGAGACCGTAGTAATAAACATTCATATTGATGGGGAGGAGCCTTTACCTCCCTAATCCTCGTCTATTTTATAAGCGAAGTCCCAACTAATTATTCTTCGGGGGTAGAATATGAAGGTGAATAAACTTCGAGAATTGCTTAGGAAGGGAGAACCAACTATTGGAACGCGAATTTTGATGGCGTGGCCGGGACTAGTTGAGATGATCGGCTATACAGGAGCCTATCATTATGTCGAGTTCCTAAGCGAATATGGCCCATATGATTTATATGACTTCGATAACTTAGCGCGGGCTGCTGAGCTTGTTGGACTTTCCTCGATGATAAAGATAGATCAGGAGCCTAGAGTCTACTTAGCTGAAAGGGCGTTGATGGCCGGCATCCAAAATGTGCTTTTCGCAGATATACGAACAGTAGAAGACGCTGAGCTGGCTGTGCGTGCTGTTAGAACCGAACCGAAGGGCCTTAATGGTTTTAGGATGGATAGGAGGGTCGGCTACGTTTCCTGCATCGCCTCTCCAGAAGATGTGGTTAAGATGTGTGATGACGCTGTCGTTGCATTGATGATAGAGAAGAAGACTGCTGTTGAGAATCTGGAGGAGATCTTATCTGTTGATGGTGTAGATATGGTTCAGTTCGGCCCATCCGACTATTCTCTGAGCATTGGACTTCCCGGACAACGTAATCATCCGAAGGTTAGAGAAGCAGAGCTTAAGACGATAAAGACCGCGTTGAAGATGGATGTTGCGCCGAGAGCGGAGATTAGCCGACCTGAAGATGCAAAGAGATATATTGAACTTGGAGTGCGAAACTTCAGTATAGGAACAGACGTCAGCATCCTTTATAGATGGTGGAAGCAGAACGGAGAGGAATTGAAGAAGCTCCTTTCAAAGATCTAAAAGGCATGTTCGGTGGAAGTCATTTCGACCGACCTTTTTTTATCTTGGGTACCAACCCATTTTTAAGGAGCCTAAAAGAGAATTATTGGATGATTCGGCTCAGACGGGAAGGTTTTTGATTGTCAAAAGCGAAGATTTTCAGGGAAGAGATTGAAGAGGCAGGATCCACATATTCTGCTATTCTTCTAGAAATGGAAAATGCATATTTGTTTCTTTTAAGCGAGGGAGGGGAGAGGTTAGGAACCCTCGCTGTTTCTTTGCCTCCAAAGCCGGGCATTATTGGACCTCCATTATCCTCCATACTGCTTGGAGAAAGAAACGCGGCTCTCAGCCGAATGCTGGCTGAGCGGCTTGCCCAAAAATTGAGGCGGCTCGTTCTCGTCTCGATCTTTACGAGAACAATAAAGGAAGAAAAGGTATACAACACATTTTTGAATCTTCTAGATAAGGTTCTGAAAAGAGTGGAGGCTGAAAATGAGCCTTAGAGAATTTCTGAAAAAAATGGAAGAAAGAAAGGATGTTCTCCACGTGTCCGACAGCGTTTCGCCGAGATTCGAAATCGCATGCGTGATCCAAGCATTCTCCAATGGCCCCGCGCTCCTATTCGAAAATGTGGAAGGCTACGAGACGAAAGTCATAGCGAATGTTTGCGGAACCCGTAATCGAATATGTTCAGCTCTGATGGTTCCTCAAGAAAATTTATATGCAAGATTAATTGACGCACAGAAATCTCCTATTAACCCCGAAATCATCAAGAATGCTCCAGTAAAGGAGATTCGAACGGAGCCGGATTTATCTGGGATTCCCATTTTGACGCACTTTGAAAGAGATGCTGGACCCTACATAACAGCGGCTGCAATCTCGGCTCAAAGCAACGATGGAAAGATTGAGAATGTCTCTGTTCATAGGCTTTTAGTGCTGGATGAGAAGCATCTGGCTATAAGACTCGTCCCTAGACATCTCTTCAAACTTTGGAGCATGGCGAAAAAAGAGAAGCAGGATTTAGAGATCGCAATATCTATAGGTCTTCACCCAGCTATTCTTTTAGCAGCCGCATCATCACCTCCCTTTGGAGTCAGCGAATATGCAGTAGCAAACAGTCTGCTTGAAGGATCACTTAGGCTGACTAAATGCATGAAGGTGAAGACGTATGTTCCGGCGGAGGCTGAGCTGGCGATTGAGGGAAGAATCTCATTCGAGAAAGAAGTAAAGGAAGGGCCATTCGTTGATATAACCGGCACCTATGATATAGAGAGAATGCAGCCAGTCGTGGAGGTAATTAACATTACGCATCGGAGAGACTACATTTATCAAGCGCTTCTTCCAGGAGGACCTGAGCATCGTCTGCTTATGGGGCTGCCTAGAGAAGCAGCTATCTACGAAGCCGTCTCAAAGGTTGTTCCAAAAGTTAAGGCGGTTAATCTCTCAGTCGGCGGATGCGGATGGCTCCATGCAATCATCTCTATTGAGAAACAGACCGAAGGCGACGGGAAGACCGCTCTTTTAGCCGCCTTTGCAGCTCATCCAAGCCTTAAGCACGCGATAGTTGTAGATTCAGATATTGACGTCTTTAACCCTGAAGAGGTAGAATGGGCCTTGGCTCTGCGATTTCAAGCGAATGAAGACTTGATAATTATACCGAATGCAAGAGGATCAACTCTGGATCCCTCAGCTGATCAGATAGAAGGTTTAACCTCAAAGATGGGTATTGATGCTACACGTCCATTTAGGGTTCCTAAAGAAAAATTTGAAAGAGCTAAGATGCCGATAACGCGGAAAGTTAAGGAGGTAATTGATAGGCTTGGTAGAATCAATTAAAGGAACCCGAAGAATCTATTTTCTGCAGGCAGCTTCTATGCATTGATCTAGAGATCCGAAGATAGTCTCAACTTTATTCATTGTAGGTGCATAATAAGCCGTCTTTGCAGAGTTCGTCATTAAGACATCGATGCCTAACTCTTTAAGCCAAGTAACAACGGCACAAGTGTCTGAAATCACTTTCCCTCCTGCAGCCTCGATCATTCTAACGTAATTTTCAGCTCTTCTTCTAATGTGCCGTGAAGTGCAAACCCATAACTTAACATCGTCTTTAACTCTTCTGCCTTTAATTCTCAAAGCTATCTGCCTCAGTTCTTTAAAGGAGCAGTGTGGACAGCCGAAGTATACCATGTCTGGAGACTCATTGGTTGTTGAGAGACTCTCAAATGCATCTCTTAAATCGTTAGGTTCAACGCTTATCCTCTCTAGATCATCCGAACTCTTCGGACAGGAAGTGCAGGGATAAAAAAGCGACGTCATTCCGGTAGAAGCTAAGGCTGCGCCGAGATGCTTCAGATACGTCTCCTCAGAATCTGGTAGGCCTTCAAAGCAGGGAGTCTCATCTCTCAAGATTCTTCCCACATGGATTCCCAGCGCCCCGAAATCAGCCTCGTCTCTCAGATCCGCTTCAACCTTGACTAGAATATTTGCTTGGCGATTTTCTGACTTGTGAATTCCATAGTTTGGGGTTTTTCCGATTAATGCTGCTGCAAGCGCGCTTGGTCCACCCTCCCTATTAGTCCAAGAATGTAGAATTGAATTAGCGTAGATGACTGTTGAGGATTCTGCCCAGGCAAGATGAGCATTTTCCCTCGGTCTTCTTATGTAGTATGGAGTACACGTTAATATCGGGGCTATTCCCATGCTTTGGTATAGCTCAATTATTCTCGTTTGCCTTTCATGTAGTTCCGGAAGCCTAACCATCTCTTCTAGATGGAAGTAATCGATCCCAGCGGGATTCATTGTGGATCTGGCTTTTGATCTGGCTCCTGCCCTTGCTAAAGCCTCGAGGAACTCGATGGCTGCATCACCTATAGTCTTGTAGGAGACTCCGGAGATATGCGCGGATTCTATGGGGATCAGCCTTTCCGCTTCAAAAAGGTCTCCTAGCTTCACAAGGATCTTCATGGCTATCTGATAGGCCCAGCCTTCTTCGCCTTCATAGATTCTCTCTTCTTCTTTATTCAAGTACAAGGCTTCGCCCTCTTCAAAATCCTTACTACTCCTTTTTCGCCGTCAACCTCGATAAGGTCGCCAGTTCTGATCTGAGAGATATCGATTTTGTCCACCATTGGAATGCCTGCAATTACAGCTCCGACAACAACTACGGGATCAGCCGTCTCATTAACGATAGCCTTTGGACCTACTCCTCTCTTTACAAGCGAGTAGAGAACGTAGCTTCCAACAGTTGACCCATGACCGTGAGGAAAGCAAAGGATCCTATTCGCTAAGACCCTGCCGTTGAGGTCATGATTCTTCTCGATGACTCTTCCAGTCTTGGGATCAACTCCTCCCAAAAAGCTAAGTGGAATTTTAGATACAAGGGCTTTTCCTACAGTTAATCCAGACGTTATCGGTCGGCCTCTCAGCTCGATCTGCAAGATCCCTTCTCCATTAGAGTGTACTGTCTCACATAATGAAAAATGGCAGAAAATCTTTTTGCTTGTTCCTTTTTTAAGAGAATCTTTCTTCTCTCTTAGCGGCCACGTCGAGTAATGCCTTGTAATATTCTCCTGTCTCGATCTTTCCGCAGATGTTTCCAAGAGCTTCATGAACACTTCTAAAGTATACCTTATCTTCATTCCTCAGTTCTCTCTTTTGTATTTCGGCCACACGCGCCTTTATTCCTAAGCCCGCCTCTCTTAGGGATTGAAAGAGTATTCTATGCTCAACCTCAATTAGCTGCGGATATACTTCCTGAGCAAGTTTAAGTAGGTCTTCGCCTATATCTCCAAGTTTCGCTACGTTCCAAGAAGACATATAATTTTCATTTCTATCAAGGATTGCTCTTAATCGTGTTTGAATCACTGACAATACTGGGAGAAACCGTTCCATACAGCTCACTTTCTAATGTTGTAGAATTTCGTTTTAAAGCTTTTCTGTTAGAATGACTGTGGCTCTTCGCATTATTGACTGTTCGTAAGATTCGGATTCGAGCAGCCTAATTATAAATTCGCCTAAGAGAGTTATATTTGAAACTTTTTGCCAAAAAACGGAAGTCTCTTTCTTCTAAATGATCTAATCAATTTTCTCATTCTATCATATTGTTGAAGTAAAGTTTTCACATCTTTCTCTGAGGTTCCTGAGCCCCTTGCTATTCGCCTCACCCGAGAAGACTTTATTATTCGAGGATTCTGCCTTTCCTCCGGAGTCATCGACTGAATAATAGCCTTCCACTTCTTCATCTGCTCCTCAGCTAGCTCCATCATCTCCTCCGGGATTTCATAGCCGAATCCCGGAAACATCTTTAAGATTCGGCTAAGCGGCCCCATACTCCGCATAGCCTCGAACTGCTCATACATATCAGCAAGAGTGAACTTTCCACTTAGAAAGGCCTTAGCCTTCTTCTCAGGCATCTTAACTTCGGCTTCGCGGACCTTCTCAATTAGGCCTTGCAGATCACCCATACCTAAAAGTCGGCTGGTGAAACGAGGAGGATCGAAGGGTTCAAGATCCTCGATTTTCTCACCTGTCCCTATAAATTTTATAGGAGCCCCAGTCGCTGCAACAGCCGATAATGCTCCTCCACCCCTTGCTGAGCCGTCAAGCTTTGCAACAATTATTGAGCCGATGGGTGTTGCTTTATGAAAAGCTTCAGCCTGCACTGCTGCTTGCTGGCCTATTGTCCCATCGATCACCATTATTATTTCATCTGGATGAACCGCTCTCTCAAGGTTCTTCATCTCCTCAATTAAGCTCTTTTCATCCTTGTGTCTTCCAGCAGTATCGATCAGAATTACATCGTAGTTTTTAAATCTTCTTAGCCCTTCCAAGGCGATTTTGACGGCGTCTCCGCCCTCTTCACTGCCATAGACTGGAACGTTTATCTGACTTGCTAGCTGTTTGAGCTGGGCATATGCTCCCGGACGATA
>CAZEGS010000070.1:0-7071 GCA_964512445.1 uncultured Candidatus Bathyarchaeia archaeon | reverse complement strand
GACCTCTACTTAGTTGGAGACTTTGGAGTTAAAAAGATCTCGGAGACCGAATATGTGCTCACTGAAGAGCCTACATCACTAAAGAATGGTAGCTGGGTTGAGCAGGGATATCCATTCTATGCTGGAACGATGCGATATGAAGCTGACTTTAACCTTGATCAGGAACCTCGAGCAGACGAACAGGTCATAATACGTTTGCCTGAAGCTGAGGGGACGCTCTTCCTCGTCAGAGTTAATGGTTCAGATCCTATGCCTATCTGCTGGCGGCCCTTCGAAGTCGACGTCACAAAGAATGTTAGAAAGGGCAAAAATGAACTCTCGATAGATGTTGTAAGTTCCTTAAGGAATACCTTCGGTCCTCTCCACCATAAATCAGGCGACCTATACTGGGTCGGCCCATTCTCATTCATGGATGAAAAGAACTGGACTGATGCTTATCAACTTGTGCCTTACGGATTAATCAAAGGCGCCGAGATAGTTATCAGAAAAACCAAAAGTATCTAGCAATCATACAAAGCTATCTTCACTTTTTATAGAAGCAAAATCCCATAATTAGAAGATCGAAAATCGATTCTCTAAACTTTCATTTTCTATCTTCACCATGGAGTCTCCTTTAATCCCAGCAGGTATGCAGCGATATTGATCAAAAGATGAATAGGGCCAGTTAATATGATGATGATCAAGGCATCTGTGAAGGTTGGAGGCCTGATCAAGAGACTAAATAATAACGCGACTAAAACAAAATCTATCTGGTCTGATATGGGTAAGGCTGCACCTGGCTTTAGATTGAGCCGTCTCTTCAAGAAGGAACCGAGAAGATCACCCATTAGTGCTCCTAAGGAGAGAATGAAGCCTAACAGGGTGTTTCCTTCCGGAAGCCCTATTTTAGGCGCATAGAATTCTTGAAGCCATCCGACGAGGGTTCCTATGGCTAAGCCCGCTATAAAGCCTCGTATAGTTTTATGCGAGCCGAAGAGGGGTTTCCCGTCTAGAAAGGTTCTTCCTAAGTCGATTGGTTTTCCTCCTCCAAATATTACGGGAGCCCCATTTGCACAGTATGCTGGAAAGATGTAATAGAGCGCATTGAAGACTTCGACAAGTATGCTGTTTAACGATAGCATTGTTAGTCTTCCTTAACTTCTCTTGCGTACATCTATTCGCCCGAAGATTTTTAAAATTAAGCAGTAGGCAACATCAAAAAAATAATTGCTGAGGCACATGTATAATGGTAGTGGAGGTGGAAGATCTGCCAGTCGTTATAGTTGAGATGTGGGAGGGAAGAACAGACGAGCAGAAGGAGAGACTGATAAAGGGAATCACAAAGGCTTTTGAGGAGATAGGTGTTCCAGCGGAGGCTCTTAACATAATAATTCATGATATACCAAAGACGAATTGGGGGCTGCGTGGAGGACAAGCTTCCAAACTGTTCCCTGAGTAATAGTGCTACTCATACCAGGCCTTTCTTATAGTGCTTGTTTCAACTTCAGTTATCCTCTCTAATTCTTTCTTTAATGCTAGGGTCTTAGCCAGCCTGGGTTCAGGAAGCCTATTCCCATAATTGTCATATCCTATATGAACCATTTCGGGGCGGATCTCCCTTATCCAATCGATGAATTCTGAATCAAAGTCTAAAATAGGCTCGATTACAACAGCCTTGTGATTCCAGTCTAAGTCCCGCATAGCCTCAAATCTTTCTCTAGGCGACGGGGCATTCGTAACCTTGTACGGCCTGTTCGTCTCAATAGTCGCACCTAACATCATATTTTCAGTGAACATGCCTTGAAACTCATGATATCTCCTGGGGTTCTTTGTGAGAAAGAAGAAGTACGAGTACACTTTTGTTCTCAGCACGCGGAGAACACGTTCTATCCAGTCTTTAGGAACCCAGTCACCCCACATATCTCCCATATCAGAGACGAAGATGAAGTCTCCCTTAGCGAATTTCTGTCTCAGCCTCCACTCTGCAAATGCAGGTTTGAAGTCATGGGTCTTGTATGGTTCAACACCCATAGCTGCAAGTCTTTTAGAATATCTTCTCGCCCAACAATAAATGCAGTTATGTAGACATCCGGTTATGGGATTCCAGGTAGTCATATCTACGGCGAGTTCTCCTCAAATCATGGTTTATCTTCGCTTAAAATATATGCTAGAATCTTGTCCTTCTCTCTAAGAGAATCAACGATCAGATCAGGCTTTTCCTTCTCTAACTCGCTCCTAGAGTAGAATCCAGAGGGAACAGCGATGCATCTCATTCCAGCCCTTTTAGCCGCGATCAAGCCGAATACTGAATCCTCAACGACAACGCATCTTTCAGGTCTACATCTCATGGCCTCTGCACATTTAAGGAAAATCTCCGGATCCGGCTTAGGATTCTCCACTTCATCCGCGGTAACAATAAAATCGAAGAATCCCAGAATCCTCTTTTCTCTAAGCGTCTTCTCCATAACTCGTCTATTACTCATCGTTGCCAAAGCTATCTTGACAACCGGTTTTAAGGCTTTCAAGAGATCTAATACACCGTCAAAAAGCTTGATCTTGGGAGTGAGAGTTAAATGTATTCTGATCTTCTCCTTCAAAAGATCATCAAGCATCCTTTCGTCATACCGAATCCCCGCTGTTTTAAGGGCTTCCTTAAACATGTTCTTAGCGCCTATTCCTATCAGCCTCTCAAGAAACTCGTCACTTACTCTACAGCCTACTCTGCCTAATACCTTTTGGAAGGCAAGTATGATCACTTCTTTCGTATCGGCTAATGTCCCATCCCAATCGAATATTACTAATTCAAACATTCAGTAACCCCCAGTTTTGATCAGGTGAATATGCTGGGAGCTCTAATCGGCGGTTTGTCCCTCGAGAAGCCGGGGGCTAGACTTATCCGCTCTTTCATGAAGAAGAAGAGCATGCTTATAAATTTATAACTTCATAGTCACGTATACCATCCTCTTCAATAGAGAGTAAAAAGGATAATTGCTTCTCTTTTCCACCTGACCTCTCAACCAGCACGTTAACAATGTTTCGTCTACTAGTTTTAGATAGCTTTACAATGCCATTAGACCAAAACCTTAGAATCCTCGTAGCTACCGGGACGAAATCCGCCTCCTTCATCAGACTTCTAACCTGACTGAGAAGAAGAACTGAGAGTGGAACAGTTTTTGCAATCTGCACAAGCGTTGCAACTTGGCGATTCAACTCTCTATTTAGATTAAAGGATTCGTTTTTACCTGCTAGCTCTAAACGGTAAAGATGAGTTATCGTATCAAAGACTATAAGCCCAAACCTTCTATTAATAAACTTCTCCAAATCATCGATGATTTCAGACTGCTCCTTGAAAGATGACGGCCTAACAATTATTATCATCTCCGAGATTTCTTCATAGTCTAAAAAGGCGATCTGGGATAATCGTTCCGGTGTGAAGGTGCCTTCACAGTCGACATAAAGCGTCTTAAGCCCCATCCTCGCCGAGTTCACTGCACATTGCATAGCCAAGGACGTCTTACCCGTCTCAGCCTCGCCATATATGAGAGTTATCTCTCCGAGATGCAAACCTCCATCTAAGGCTCTATCCAACTTTGAGCTTCCCGTAGTTATTCGTCGCTCCAAGTTCTCGCATCCCTATTGGCGATACAATATGATCTTCAGAGGGAATCCGGCTTCTATTAACACATTATCAAGCTTCTACATCTGTCTTATGCCGAATGCATCAGATTAGCCATAACTCACAGTTTAGAACCAGTCCTCTTCGCCCTAAAAGGATATAAATAAAGAGACTGTATATATGAGGTTTTAAGATTTAAATGCCAGTCCCCTTCTTTTTTACTTCTGGTATAAGGGCTGAGTGTGCCAAATGAGATCAAAGATAGCTGTAGCCACGGTTTCGGGGAGGGCTTACTATTGGCTTGTAAACGAGCTAAATAAGAGAAGAATCCCCTTCTTGAGCTTAATCCCAGGTGAGAATATACCTCCTTCAATTAAGGTTGTTATAACGACAAAGGATGAAAAGGAACGTATCGATCATCCTTACGTGTTAATATATGACCCTGAAGAGAAGCCTTCCATCATAATCGATGAGGCTCTACGAATAATAAAGAATAAGAAAGTCTACGAAGAAGTGGTGGTCGGGGTTGACCCTGGCAAAACCTTTGGAGTTGCCGTTCTTGGCGACGGAGAGATCTTGGAGAAAAAGGAGCAGTTATCTTTAGAAATGGCAATTGACCTGATCTTAACAACGATTAATAGACATCCGGCTAGGACATATAGGATAAAGATTGGAGATGGAGTTCCAGAATTAGCCGAGGAAATAGCAAGTCGACTTGAATTATCAATCCCAAAAAACGCAATATTAGAGATTGTAAGCGAAAAGAGCACAAGTAACGTGAAAGTTAAGGGATTACGGAAGAAGATAAGCGATGCCGACGCCGCTGTTAATATAGCTAGAAAAGAAAGCATCTAGCATCCAAAGGTGGAAGCGAGAGTTGAGATACAGAGTCAGCAATGGGAAGACTCTTCTTATAGATGGACCTGCATGTGTTCATCTCATCTCAGGATCCGCCGAGGTTCTAGGAGCAGAGATTAAGCCTGAAGGGAGAATAATAATCCGTCAGGGTAAACGGCTACCCTTCGAGGCTAATCCCGAGTTTGAAGCAGAAGTTTTTATGGGTGAACAAGCCTCATGCAAGGAGATAAATGAATCTGCAATACCACAATCTTGGCGAAGAACAGTAACTGGCATAATTTCGGAAAAGAAGAGGGCGACAGTCCTTATTTTAGGCGGCGTGGATTCGGGAAAGAGCAGCTTCAGCATCTATCTTATAAATTCGGCGTTAAAGGCCAATTTAAGGGTAGCCTTTATAGACTGCGACTTGGGACAGACGGATCTTGGCCCTCCTGGGACAATAAGTCTATGCTTCATCAAGAATCCTGTCACCGACCTCTTTAAGATCTTTCCAGACGATTCCGTATTTATTGGCGTCACTAGCCCCAGCGGAGTAATAAATGACGTTTTGAACGCTGCTGCAAAGCTTAAGGGAGAGGCCTTAACAAGAGATGTTGATCTCTTGGTAATAAATACTGACGGTTGGATTGATGGCGATGACGCCATAAGTTATAAGGTGAGACTTGTCGAGACTGTTAATCCGGAATGCATAGTTGCGATTCAGAGCAGCGACGTGTTAAATCCGCTACTTTCAAAGTTGAATGAGAAGAGGATCATTACAATAGATCAGCCTGGCAATATTAAGAGGAGGGATCGAGATACGAGAAGACTTCTTCGGGAATTTTCTTATAAAAAGCATTTAAGGGGATCAAAGATTCGCGTCTTTCCTTTTAGCTGGGTACACATTGAAGGATATCTCAAGCTTAACAGTAAGGGGGGAGATCAGCTTAGAGAGAGAATGCGAGAGATCTTAAAGACGGAGATTTTAGGTTGCGGAGAGACCCATAAAAGCATAGTAGTTGTTCTTAGAAAAGATGCGGGTCTAGACGAGAAAGCTGTGAAGAGGGCTGAGGCTGAGACGGGTAAGAGAATCATTCTTCTCAGAGAGGGAGACGAGAGGGGACTACTTACATCTTTGGAGAGCAGCTCTGGAAAAATGCTTGGGATTGGAACTATTCACTGCATCGACTACAATAATATGGCTATCAAAATATGTACTCCGGTTAATGAGGCAGTATCAAAGATTAAGGTCGGAAGAATCAAGCTTGACTCTGAGGGAAATGAGGAAGGGATACTCTTTTAAAGGCTAGATATTCCTTGAAGGACATAGATGGCTGACCGGACATTCAGAATGCTTAGGCCTTCCAGCTTTGCAGATCCTTCTTCCAAGAGAGATGAATAGCATATGCACCTTGAAGTATTCCTCAGGGAGATACAATGCTTGAAGCTCCTCCCTAATCCTTTCATATCCAGCTTCACGAGGAACAAGACCTAATCTTTTTGAGACCCTATTAACATGCGTGTCAACGGGCAAAACTGGTCTTTTAGCACAGAATAAAAGAATTATATCGGCTGTTTTAGGTCCAACGCCGGGTAGACTCATAAGCTTTTCTCTAGCCTCATTAAGCGGCATCGAATAGATGAAGTCAAGCGACCCGCCAAACTCTTTGATGATCATCTGGGAGACCTTCTTGATAATCCTTGATTTGTTTCGATATAGCCCTGCAACGAATAATGCCTCCTCAATCTCTTTTATATCAGCCTTCGCCAAGCTGAGGGGTGCCAAAGGAATCTTTCTAGATAAGTTCCTGTAAGCCCTTCTAGTATTCACCTCAGCTGTAGATTGGCTAATTATTGTTCTCACCAAAACCTTGAAGGGATCATCGGTGATATCAGAGAGCTGCGGAATCTCAAATCTTGACTCTAAAGCTTCAAGTATTCGTCTAGCTCTGATCTTCTTGTTCAAACCATAACTCCTCAGGCTTTAATGCTGAATCTTATCGAATACGATACAGGTATAAAAATATGGTTAGAGTCTGGATCCTACCTGCAAAGATTAGGCAGCGTGAAATTCCAAAATACGGATATGTTTGGAACTAGATAATTAGTTAAAGAATAAACTTTTCAGTCAGTAGTGTAAATTAGCTAAGTCAAAAGGGAAGATGTGTTTA
This sequence comes from uncultured Candidatus Bathyarchaeia archaeon, assembly GCA_964512445.1. Classification (GTDB taxonomy): domain Archaea; phylum Thermoproteota; class Bathyarchaeia; order Bathyarchaeales; family DTEX01; genus B63. The sequence continues at coordinate 468 of CAZEGS010000070.1, read as the reverse complement.
TGAGCCTCAAAGTTGCGGAAGGAATCGTTAAAGCTCTGGAAAAATTAGGGGTTCAGATCATATTTGGAATTCCCGGATCTCAAACCTGTCCATTCTATGACGCTCTTTACTCCTCATCGATAAGACATGTACTTGTGAGACATGAGCAGATGGCCTCCTACATGGCCGACGCCTACGCCAAATTTACAGGCAAGCCTGGGATCTGCGATGGAACCGGGGGGCCTGGAGCTACAAACCTGCTTACTGGAATAGCCACATCATGGACGGATAGCGTTCCACTCTTAGCATTCACCGGTCAGCAGCCGCTGAACCAGATAGGTAAGGGGGCCTTCCAAGAGTTAGATCTCGTCTCGATCTTTAAGCCTGTTACGAAGTGGTCAACACAGCTAGTGAAGGCTGAGAGAACGGTGGAGACTATTAAGGAGGCTTATAGAGTAGCGACTTGGGGGAAGCCGGGGCCAGTTCATG
>CAZEGS010000069.1:0-7177 GCA_964512445.1 uncultured Candidatus Bathyarchaeia archaeon | reverse complement strand
CAATAACCAGCTTAGCGTTTTCCGCAGCAGTCTTTGTAATCTCAACTGAGACGCCTAAACTGCAGAATCCATGCTCATCTGGAGGAGTCACTTGTATAAGGGCAACGTCTATTGGGATCATTCCACTCGATATTAACCGTGGAAGCTCGGAAAGGAAGACTGGAGTGTAATCGGCTCTTCCCTCCGCAACTGCCTGACGTGTATTAATGCCGACAAAGAACGCGTTTAGACGGAATCTATCTGAATATCTCGGCTTAGCATATGGGGCGACGCCTAACGTATGTACATGCAGTATCTCGTTATCGGCGAGATGATTAGCCTTCTCCACAAGACCTCTCACAAGATATTGAGGCTCACCGCAAGCAGAACCGATGAAGATATGATCCCCTGTCTTAATAAGCTCAAGCGCCTCTTTCAAGCTGTATTTTTTGTCATCATATCTCCTTTTGCGTAACTCGTTGCTTTTACGCATCTAAAAACCTCACTGAGACTTTTTATGCTGATCACAAGTGATTTGTGGAATTTTATATTGAAGAGATACACATAAATATTGAGGTTTTCTCCTCTTAACGAGAATAGGGCATACTCCTGAAGAGACCTCTAGAGGCGGACATATGAAGCTTGAAGCCTTCTTTAGGCCTAGGTCAATTGCTGTTATCGGAGCCAGTCGAGATGAAGAGAAGGTAGGCCACAGAATCTTCAAGAATCTTGTGGATTCAAGATTTCAGGGAGAACTGTATCCAATTAATCCGAATGCAGAGCGGATACTCGGATTCAAATGCTATAAAAGCGTTCTTGACGTGCCATCGGAGATCGATCTCTCCATAATCGCTGTTCCAGCTAAGATTGTGCCTTTAATCGCTAAGCAATGTGGAGAGAAGGGCGTGAAGGGCATAACGGTCATATCAGCAGGATTCAGCGAAACTGGTAGGGAAGGAGCGAGACTTGAAAAGAGTCTTTTAAGCATATGTCGGAAGTATGGTATGCGCATGCAGGGGCCGAACTGCCTCGGCATCATAAACACTGCGAGTCGAATGAACGCATCTTTTGCCTCCACAAATCCTCCTAAGGGCGGCATATCATTTGTCTCGCAGAGCGGGGCGCTTGGAAGCGCCATTCTAAATTGGGCGATCCGCTACAAAGTGGGCTTCTCTTCATTTATAAGTCTTGGAAACGAAGCTGATCTAAACGCGGCTGATTTTCTAGAGGCTTTAGGCGAGGATGATCAAACAAGAGTCATCGGGCTTTACATTGAAGGAGTGAAAGATGGAGACCGCTTCATAAAGGTAGCTGAGGAATTAACGAGGAAAAAGCCGGTTGTCGCTCTAAAAGCTGGAACAACAGATGTCGGAATGAGAGCAGTCTCGTCTCATACAGGATCCTTAGCTGGCTCCGACGTAGCATTCTCAGCAGCATTCAGAAAGGCAGGTGTTCTCCGAGTTAACACTCTAGAGGAGCTTTTTGACCTTGTCTTAGCATTTGATAAGCAGCCTCCTCTAAAAGGGAAAAGAGTGCTCATAGTTACAAATGGCGGTGGACCAGGCATACTTGCTGCTGATGCTTGCGAAAAAAGAGGGTTAGATCTTCCATCACTGGAGCGTCCGATCAGAGAGGAACTTCGAAAGATTCTTCCTCCACACGCCAGCGTTAACAATCCAGTAGATGTATTGGGAGATGCTGACGAGAATCGCTATCAAGCGGCGCTTGATGCAGGGCTAAGAAGCTCAGTAATAGATGGAGTAATTGTCATATTAACTCCGCAGGCAATGACCCCTGTAGAAAGGGTCGCCCAAGCGCTTGTAGAATCAAGAGCGAAATCTGAAAAGCCGATCATAGCTGTCTTCATGGGTCTAGAAGAGACCTCTCTAGCAATCAGGATTCTTCAGAGGGGAGGTATACCGAATTATAGATTCCCGGAAGCCGCGGCCTATGTGCTAAGCCGCATGCATGAGTACACACGGATATCTTCTCTTCCAAGGGATGAGTCATATGAACTTCTCGATATCGATTATGACGTGATCAGAAAGATTCTCAAAGATGTACGACTTGAGGATCGATTAAATCTCGCCGTTGATGAAGCTTTCAAGATTGGTGAAGCAGCCGGGATTCCTATGCCTCAAGCAGAAATTGCCTTTTCAAGAAAGGAGGCTGGAAAAATCGCGGATAAGCTTGGTTATCCCGTCGTCATGAAGATAGTCTCTCCGGAGATTCTTCATAAGACTGATGTTGGAGGGGTTGTTCTGAACATAAATTCGCGTGAAGAAGCGGAACGAACCTACGATGAGATCCTGAGGAAGATCAATCTGTTTATGCCGCAAGCAAGGATCCATGGGGTTCTGGTTCAGAAGATGATACCTGAGGGAAAAGAAGTCATAGTTGGAGCCGTGAGAGATGCCCAGTTCGGTCCATTAATAATGTTTGGTTTAGGAGGCATATACGTCAATTTTCTGCGGGACGTTTCATACCGTCTCTGCCCGCTCACGCGAAGACAGGCTGAAGAGATGATTCAAGAGACAAAGGCCTACACCTTGCTTAGAGGAGTAAGAGGAGAATCGCCTTCAGATATAGACTCGGTAATAAATGTTCTTCTAAAGATTTCGCAGATCATGAGTCATTTTAAAGAAATAGTGGAAATGGAGATTAATCCCCTCATCGTTTATGAAAAGGGAAAGGGGTGCTCTGCAGTAGATATAAGAATAACGCTTTCAAAATAGAATGTGAAGAGAAGGCAGAAGAAGATGATGAAAAAAGCGATATATGTAGCCTCAACTGAAGAGCATGCTGGAAAGAGCATAGTTACGATGGCGCTAGCCCTCATCGCAGAAGATCTAGGCAAAAAAGTGGGTTATTTCAAGCCGATTGGCGTAGATTCCTTCGGAGGTTTGCAAGAAAAGATCCTAGATGAAGACACCGAAACTATGAGGAGTCTTTTAAAGCTAAAAGGTGATGCCCGAATCTATTGCCCAATAATCTTGAGAAAAGACATTTTTCTCGAAGATTTCACCGTGCAGGATTATCCAAAATATGTAGATGAGATTCTCTCCGCCTATAAAGAGGCAAGCAAAGAGAAAGATATCATGCTAATTGAGGGAGCTCCAGCCCTTTCTTCAGGAGCGTTCATAGGTTGTTCCGTTCCCAATTTAGCCTCGAAGCTTGATGCACAAATAATTTTAGTCTCAAGATTTAGGAACGATCATGTCGTGGACGAGATAATTCAAGCTCGCGACTATATTTCGAGATGGAACATAAACATCTCGAAAGTGATAATTAACCGTGTGCCCAGAGGCAGAGTTAGAAGAGTGGAGGAGATAGTGAAGCCTATACTTGAGGATAACGGAATTGAGGTAGCGGGCATAATCTCGGAAGACCCGATTTTGAGTTCTCTTAAAGTAAGAGAGATATTCGAGGCTGTCGGGGGCACAATTCTTGCAGGCAAAGAGGGACTTGATAATCTTGTTGAGAACGTTCTTGTAGGAGCAATGACTCCGGAGAGCGCGATGAGATACTTCCAAAAAGCAAAAAATGAGCTTGTAATCACCGGGGGAGACCGAACCGATATAGTCTTCGCCGCTTTAGAGGCAGGGGCAACAGCGGTGATATTGACAGGCAATTTGTATCCAAGTGTTAAAGTGTTTCCACGCGCAGATGATCTTGAGGTTCCGCTGATTCTTGTCCCATACGACACATACACAACTCTCAGAATGGTGCAGGGCATTGTGGGAAAGATAAAGCCAACCGATCTGAAAAGAATCGATAGGGCAAAGAGACTTATAAAAGAAAACGTTGAATGGAAGAAGATTCTGCTTGACGACAAGTCATAATTTATTAGAAGATCTTGGCAGGGAGAATATAGTGCCCATTAGACAACCAATAGTATGCGTTTTAGGACATGTAGATACTGGAAAGACTCTTCTTCTCGACCAGATTCGAAAGAGCAGCGTGCAGGCTCGAGAAGCAGGGGGAATAACACAGCATATAGGGGCAAGTTTCTTCCCTGTTGAGACATTAAAGGAGATTTCGGGACCCCTACTAAGGAGAATAGGCGGAGAGATTAAGATTCCAGGATTACTTGTCGTTGACACACCTGGACACGAAGCGTTCGCAAATCTTAGACGTAGAGGGGGAGGAGTTGCCGATATCGCAATACTCGTCATCGACGTGCTAAGGGGCTTTGAGGCGCAAACTTACGAATCGCTAGATATTCTAAAATCTAGAAAAACACCATTTCTTGTTGCGGCTAATAAAATAGACAGGATTCCGGGATGGAAGCCGCAACCAACATTCTCGTTTCTAGATTCCTATAAAAAGCAAGATCAATATGTAAAGCAGGCCTTAGATGAATATTTATATGCGATAATCGGCAAGTTTTCTGAGCTCTCTTTCCGCGCTGATCGTTTTGACAGGGTAACAGACTTCACACGGACAGTAGCTATAGTTCCAACAAGCGCGAAGACCGGTGAGGGCATAACGGAGCTAGTTGCGGTTCTCACGGGATTAACTCAACAGTTTCTGAAGAAGCAGCTTCAAGTCACACGTGGACCAGCTAAAGGAACAGTCTTAGAAGTTAAAGAGGAAGTGGGATTAGGAGTAACCGTGAATGCAATAATATACGATGGGGTTCTCCGTAAAGACGATACGATAGTTTTGGGAGGAAAAAATGGCCCCATAGTGACTACGGTTCGAGCGCTTCTTCTTCCAAAACCGCTTGATGAGATCAGGGATCCTAGAGATAAATTCTCATCTGTTGAGGAGGTCTCAGCTGCTGCTGGAGTGAAGATCGCCGCACCTAACCTTGAAGATGCTTTAGCAGGATCACCGCTGTATGTAGCCTCCTCAAAGGAGAAACTTGACTATTATTTAAAGGAGGTCTCTGAGGAGGTTCAGAGGCTCCGGATCTCAACGGATGCAGATGGGGTGGTCCTGAAGACTGACGCGTTGGGATCACTAGAAGCAATAGCTGAGAGCCTAAGAAAGAATAACATTCCGATAAGGCTTGCTGATGTGGGGGAAGTATCAAAGAGAGATGTGGTAGAAGCATCTGTGGTCAGGGAAAACGAGCCGCTATATGGCGTGGTTCTCGCATTTAATGTTAAGGTTCTACCTGACGCTGAGGAGGAGGCTAAAGCTCGTAAAGTACCGATCTTCCGTCATAACATAATATATCATCTTGTCGATGACTACCTGAGATGGATGGAAAGAGAAAGGGAAGCGCGGGAGAGAGGAGAATTTGAGAGGCTTATAAGACCAGCCAAAATAAGAATTTTACCCGGCTATATTTTCCGTAGAGCGAAGCCAGCAATTGTAGGCATCGAGATCTTGACAGGAACAATCAAGCCGAGGCTTAGACTTGTGGATGAGAATGGAAAAGATATCGGAGAGATCCTTCAAATTCAAGATCGAGGAAAGGCTATATCCACAGCTGAAAAGGGAGCTCAAGTCGCCATATCGATTGATAGACCTGTAGTGGGACGCCATATAAATGAGGGAGACATCCTATATGTGAGTGTCCCCGAATCGCATGCACGAAAGCTTCTCTCCGAATTCAGCGAAAGGTTAAGCTCAGATGAGATTGAATGTCTTAACGAGTTATGCGAAATAATGAGTCGAAAGAAGCTCTTCTGGGGAAGATGATCTGATACTCGCCACGATAAAAATCCTTTTTAAATCTATATTCCTCCAAGTGCAAAGACAACAAATGCTATGACGGCGCCAGCCGCTACCATCTGAAGTCCATAAAGCCATACTCTCTCCCTTGCTATGCGTCCAAGATACAATCCTAAAGCGAAAAGCGTGCCAAAGGTAAGAATTACTGAGACAATATATGAATCCTGTATGGATAATATATGAGCTATTGCCAGGGCAAATGGAATCAGAGAGATGGTGGCCGTTAACGCGGGGGATAATCCGTCTACGAGACCGGCAAGCGTGGGAACAAATTCTGAGGCATTGTGTTGTACAGATCCTTCAAGATCGCTTAGTATAGCTTCCTCAAGATCCTTTATGATCTTTCGTCTCTCAGCCTTTTCTGTGATGTATGCGCCGAAGAGGCCTGAGACTCCCATTGCGAGGCAGGCTCCAAGTCCAGCCATAATGATGACGTAGGGATCCTCAACCTTTGCAGCCCACGATCCAAGTATTATTCCAAGAGCAGTCATCGATCCGTCCATGCCGTTCTTGACAAAGTATCTCCTCGCGATATCTGTGATGTGAGTAACTTTGATGTATAATCTTATCCGATCAATGAGTCTCCTTAGGGATTCCATATTCTGCGACCTACTTAAAAGGAGGCCACTCTTTCGTCAACTCACAACCTAATCGAAGAGTTTTTCTTTTGGACGACAACCTCGTCTATGCTGTGAATGACCGCTCCATGATCCTTCATCATTTTCTGAACACTATCCAGATTGATGTTTTCACCTTCCATCGTCACCTTTACGCTCTCAGTGTTTTGATCTATCTCAACAAGCGAGACCTTTACACCTTCTATATTAGGCAACTCACATAACGTCGAAGCGAACTCTGGAAGCGGAGGATCACGCAACTTGAGAACATCCAGCACAAGACGCCTAATGCTATGTTGCACCTTAGGTTTTTTCCTCCAAAATCTCATTAAACAATCTTCTTAATAAGTTTTATGAAAGAAACCCCATAATTGCGTTTCAGAGCTTCATGCATACCTACTCTATCCATTCTTTTCTTCATTCTATACAGCACCTTTAATAGACCGAAACACCAAAAAGCTTTTATACATCGGAATAATGTTCTCATGATTCGAGGTCACTGAAATGGGGTATTGCTTTATCGAATAGATCAAACGGATTCGCTGAGAAAATTCTAATTTTTGATACTACTTTAAGAGACGGCGAACAGACACCTGGAGTTTCTCTAACTCCCGAGAAGAAACTTCAGATAGCGATGCAGCTTGATAAGCTAGGTGTAGATATTATTGAAGCGGGTTTCGCAGCTGCATCTCAAGGAGAGATGGAAGCCATAAGTTTGATATCAAAGGAGAACCTTCGAGCGGAGATCTGTAGCTTTGCGAGAGGAGTGAAGAAAGATATAGATGCCGTTGTAAAGAGCGGTGCAGACTCTGTCTTCCTCGTCATCCCATCATCTGATCTCCATATACAGCGTAAATTAAAGAAGACCCGAAATGAGATTTTAGAGATGACTGCTA
>CAZEGS010000068.1:0-7764 GCA_964512445.1 uncultured Candidatus Bathyarchaeia archaeon | reverse complement strand
TTCAACATTCTGTTCGCGAACTTGGAAATTTCGGAATTCAACCTGACTTTATAATTGGAAGAGCCGACACTTATTTGGATGACGTTAGAAAAAAGAAGATTGCTCTTTTCTGCAACGTAAACGAGGAGGATGTCATATCCGACCCTGAGATTGAGAATATTTATAAGCTGCCTTTGATCTTCGAAGAAGAAAAATTCGGCGACAAGATCCTTTCAAAGTTTGGCATACCGCCCATTAAGCCGCGGAACGAGGAGTGGAAGAGATTCATCGAAAAAGTCGAAAATATAAAGGAGACAGTGAAGATTGGAATAGTTGGAAAGTACTTCGATATAGGAAAGTTCCGACTTCCAGACTCTTATGTCTCGGTTATAGAGGCAATTAAACATGCATCCTGGCATAACAACGGAAAACCAATAATCGAATGGATAGACTCGAAAACCTTCGAAGAGGACAAGAAGAATCTCTCCATACTAGATAAAGTTGATGGTATTATAGTTCCAGGCGGCTTTGGAAAAACAGGCATCGAAGGAAAGATCATGGCTATAGAATATGCGAGGAAAAACAACATACCATTTCTAGGCTTATGCCTTGGTCTACAGCTAGCAGTTGTTGAGTTTGCAAGAAACGTCTGTAGTCTAGAAGGCGCTAACTCAACTGAGATCGATCCGAATACGCCGCATCCAGTTATTGATCTTCTACCTAAACAGAAAAAATTGCTCAAGGAATCAAGGTATGGAGCTACCATGAGGCTTGGAGGGCAGGTTGTTAAGATTAAACCTGGAACCTTAGCCTACCGCCTATATAAACGAGACCGCGTTATTGAAAGATTCAGGCATAGATACGAGATTAATCCGAAATACGTGGATCTCTTAGAATCACATGGCTTTGTGTTCTCAGGCATGACTCCAGATAATAGAATAATGCAGATAGGCGAGATTCCTGAGCATATATTCTTCATAGGAAGCCAGTTCCATCCAGAATTCACATCAAGAGTTCTAAAACCTAATCCCCTTTTCAACGGATTCATTCAAGCCTGCATAAAGAAAAGCCAAAAGGATTTATAAAGTAGATACTTCAAAACCATATCGCATACTTATATTTTTAGGGGAAAGCGAAACCTTTTTCTTAAATTATCTCGTTAAACTAACGAAGACCCGATGGGCGGTGTATGTCTTTGAAAATCGGTGTTCTAACAGGTGGAGGCGACGCCCCCGGCCTAAATTCTGCGATAAGAGCTATCGTGAGAAAATCAGAGAAATATGGTTATGAAGTAGTAGGAATCCGCTATGGATGGGCAGGCCTCCTAAACTTAGACACCATAAACCTAAGCTACGAGAATATAAAGGACATAATACATCGAGGCGGAACTATTCTGAGAACCTCCCGTACAAATCCGAAGAAGATTGCCGGCGGAATAGAGAAGGCTCGCCAGAACTTTAAGGAGCTCGGCCTAGACGCCCTCATAGCTATAGGCGGCGACGATACATTAAGCGTTGCGGCGGAACTAAGCGAGGCAGGATTAAACATGGTGGGAATACCTAAAACAATCGACTATGACGTCCCAGAAACAGAGTTTACGATAGGATTCGACACAGCAGTGAACATGGCTATGCGTCTAATCGAAAATCTAAAAGACACGGCGGAGTCTCATGATCGAGTTTTCATAGTAGAGATCATGGGAAGACATGCTGGGTGGATTGCGCTTTACTCGGGACTAGCAGCTGGCGCGGATCTCATACTGATACCTGAGGAACCCTTCAGCTTGAAAGATGTAATAGAATTTGTAAGGAAAAGAATTGAGAAGAGAAAGGAACGGACCACCGTGATTGTTGTTGCCGAGGGAGCCCTCCTAAAAGACTATGAGGGCCCCATAACGAAGGATACAAGTGTTGACCAGTTTGGGCATGTGCGTCTAGGAGGAATAGGAGAGTTTCTCGCTAAGGAGATAAATAAGGCTATAGGAGTAGAGACAAGAGCCTGCGCACCTGCACACATCATTAGGGGTGGGCCGCCAACAGCTATTGACCGCATAATATCGACGAGACTAGGCTTAGCTGCGGTAGATCTTGTTAAAGACGGAAAATTTGGGTATATGGTGGCTTTGAAGGCCAGCAAGATAGTTACAGTGCCTCTTTCTAAGGTAATCGGTAGAACAAAGAATGTGAGTAAGGAATTATACGAAGAAGCAAAGGTTTTCTTCGAGTAATCTTCGTTACTTAACTTCTCCACTTATTTGAGGGATGCAGAGTTTTTATATGTCAACATCTATCTTATGCGCTTTCAAGAATTCCTTCAAATCATCCTTGTAGGGTAACGCGGTGATGGCTCCATGTTTCGTTACAACAAGCGCTCCCACCGCGTTGGCCACCAAAAGACACTTATCTAGATCCCAGCCTTTGATGAGACCGACTAAGAGACCTGCGTTCCACCCATCACCTGCACCTGTAGTATCAATTGCGTGTACCTTATAGGCTGGATAAATCGATTTTTCACCAGTTCTTCTTTGTAGAAGGGCTCCTTCAGATCCCATCTTTATCCCAACAACTTCAATGCCGTATCTAAGTGCCTTTCTAGCAGCCTTCTCCGGGTCGTCCGTTCCAAAGATGAAGCTTGCTTCTTCCTGCGAGAATGTAGCTATGTCTGACATTCTAAGCATCTTAGCATAGATTCTTCTGATCGTTCTTATCGAGTTCCAGACGTCTAGTCTAAGAGTAGGATCAAATGATATTTGAACACCCGAGGATCTAGCATACTCAACAGCAGCTAAAATAGTCTTTCTAGAAGGATTCTGGGATAATGAGAAGCCTGAGACATGAAGTATCTTTGCGTTCGAGATATAGTCTAGATCAAGATCCTCAACTGTTAATGAGCTGTCAGCTGTTCCGGATACCCAGGGTTTCCTATAGAATATGAAGGATCGCTCTCCGGTTTTAGGCTCATTAGCAACGAAACTTATCGTGGTTCTCATTCCCTTCTTAATCTTCACATGAGAAGTATCAACGCCATTTCTCTGCAATTCGCTGATCAAAAACTTTCCGAATGGATCATCCCCCACCGCCGTTATAGCCCCAGACTTCAGACCTAGTCTTACAACCCCGACAAGAGTATTCATTGGAGCGCCTCCAAAGCATTTTTGAAAAGCAGGGACATCCACGTATGATCCTGGTTCTGTACCAACAAAGTCTATAAGAACCTCACCAATACCAACCACGTCTAGAGGCATAATCCTATCTACCCTCCAAAAAGAATTACTTCTTACATAATCTACTGATCCCATTCATATATGGTCTTAATGCCTCCGGGATTATTACCGAGCCATCCTTCTGCTGGTACTGTTCAAGTATAGCAATCATTGTTCGGCTGGTCGCCAGAGCCGTGCTATTTAAAGTATGCACATAACCCTTCGGAGGCTTCCCAACTCCTTCACGGTACTTTATGCCTAATCTACGAGCTTGATAATCAGTACAGTTAGAGTTTGAGCCGATCTCTCGGAATTTACCGTCCGCCATCCAGACTTCAGTATCGTATTTCTTTGCTGCAACGGTTCCAATATCTCCCGTGCATACATTAACGACGCGATAGTGTAGGCCAAGCTTCTGGTATAGTTCTTCACAGTTTTGCTGAAGCTCTTCATGCAGCTCCCAAGATTGCTCAGGCAGACAGAAGATGAACTGTTCAACCTTGTTGAACTGATGCATACGGAAGAAGCCCTTCGTATATTTGCCGTGTGTCCCAATCTCCTTTCTGAAGTTTGTGCTAATACCGACAAACCTCACCGGAAGATCATCCTTCAGCAAAGTTTCATTCATGAACATTGCAGCTATAGGATGTTCGCTTGTAGCAATTAAATAGTGATCTTCTCCTTCAATTTTGTACATCACATTCTCAAAATCTGAAAGATCCGTTACACCCTCATACGGCTTTCTCCGCATCATATATGGAGGCTCAATAAGCGTATAGCCCTTCTTCATCAAGAAGTCTATGGCGAATCTTTGAATTGCAAGATCAAGCAAGACTAGCTCGTCCTTAAGATAGTAGAAACCTGTCCCGGCGACTTTGTTAGCCCTCTCTTCATCAACAAGCCCCAATTCCAACGCTATTTCCAGATGATTTTTAGGCTTAAAATCAAATTTCGGCGGGTTGCCCCATCTTCTTATCTCTACATTATCGTTTTCGTCTCTACCTTCGGGAACCGACTCGTGAAGGAGATTTGGGATACGCATTAATATTTTTCTGGAACGTTGCCTGTATTCCTCAACTTCAGCACTTAGCTGATGCACCCGCTTTTGTATTTCATCTGCTTCCCTGAGAAGATCATCTACATCCAAGCCTTGCTTCTTCCTCATGGCTATCTTAAAGCCTAGCTCGTTTCTTCTTCTTCTATACTCGTTCATCTTCGTCTGAAGAGATCTCCAAATCCTATCCGTCTCTATGAATTCGTCTAAGAGGGCTAGGTACTCAGGGTTTCCTCTCCTCCTCAGATTCTCTCTGACTAAATCTGGATTATTTCTGATCAGGTTTACATCGATCATTCTCAGAAGCCCCGGAGCATCAAGATAAAATCAATAAGTCCAATATAAGTTTACAACCTTGGGTTTTACGTGATTTTCTCTTTTATTCACTAAACCTTTTAATAGCTGTGCTTTGTCAATTATTTGAGTTTAGTGGTGAGGAAAGCGAAGTGTCGAGAAGAGGACGAGTTAGAGACAAATGGCGTAGCAAAAGATGGTATACAGTAGTAGCTCCAGAATATTTCGGAGGAGTTGAGATAGGTTCAATTATCTCTGATGACCCGCAGAAACTCATTGGCCGCACCATAGAATCTACACTCTACGACATAACAGAAGACTTTGCTCATCAATACTTGAAGATATATTTTCAAATAACTAGCGTCGAGGGAAGAAGAGCCCTAACAATGTTTAAGGGACATGAATACTCGAGAGACTACTTAAGGAGCTTGGTTAGACGAAGAACAACGAGGATAGACTGTATAACGAATATTACGACGAAGGATGGATATAAACTCCGGGTTTCAGCAGTCGCTTTCACTCTTACAAGGATAAAAACATCTCAGGAGAAGGAAATCCGCGCCATAATGAGGAGAATAATTGAGGAGAAGGCGGCATCACTGTCCTTTAACCAGTTTGTTCAAGAAGCTGTGCTTGGAAAGATTGCATCGGACATATATAACGAGGCGAAGAAGATTGTGCCTCTGAGACATGTAGGAATCAGAAAGTCCAAGCTGCTTTCAAAGCCCGCCGTTGAAGTTGAGAAGGAAATGGCTGTAATGGTTGAGGAGACAAGCCAGACTTGTTAAGTTATAGATTGTATTGAGATGAGATGGGCTCCTTAGAATCTTCCCGAGATTCCCAATCTTTGAGGAGAAGAGTTGCGCGAGAAGCTGCATTTCTTATCTATACTTCTCAAGAGATGGAATATAAACAGGCAAAGCTTAGAGCCGCCGAGATTCTGGGCGCAAGAACTCTTCCTTCAAATAGAGAAGTAGCTGAAGAACTGGATGCCATCGCGGCGGAGCTAGAGGGACAGTCTAGACTTGAACGGCTCCTTAGAATGCGTAGGGAAGCTCTAGAGATTATGCAGTGCTTGGATCTTTATAATCCGAGGCTTATAGGAAGCGTATGGAGGGGGGTAATCCACAAAAATAGCGATATTGATATTGTTGTGTTCTCTCAAAGCCCTGAAGAGGTCACGAGGAGGCTTCAAGATGAGGGATTTAATATATCTAGCGTCGAAGAAGTTGTGATAACAAAAAGAGGAAATAAACAGTCTTCTTTTCATGTATCCGTCTCTCTTCCGTCAGGCGATAAAGCAGAAATTGTCATAAGAAGCCCTGATGAAGAAACGAGGGTTGAAAGATGCGAGATCTACGGCGACATAATTAAAGGGTTAAACATAGACCAGCTGAAGAATCTTCTCGAGAAGGATCCCTATAAACGGTTTATTCCGGATTAAATCAGATCTTGATCTGGTCGAAGATCTTCCCAGCTAAACTTTAATGTTCTAGATAACCAGCTAATACACTCGGTCCTTATGTGAAGTAAAGATGAGAGTGATCCCGGAACTAAACACGATAAAGAAAGACTGGAGAAGAGTAGATCTTAGGATTGCGTTCTGCTATCCAAACATCTATAGAGCAGGAATGACTGGATTAACAGTTAAGCTGCTGTATGCTCTTCTCAATGCACGTGAAGATGTTTTATGCGAAAGATTCTTCATTCCAACTTTGAGGGAAGGATGGAGGAGCTTAGAATCCGGTCAGCCTTTAAGCAGGTTTAATATCATAGCGTTCACTCTCCAATACGAGGAGGATTATCCAAACGTTTTGAGGATGCTTCTTGAGTCAAATATTCCGCCAAGAAGAGAAAGTCGCCGTGATAAGGATCCTCTAATAATTGCTGGTGGCCCATGTGCGGCTGGAAATCCTGAACCCCTCGCTGATTATATCGATCTATTCGTTATAGGCGACGCGGAGCCAGTTATAGATCTGATTCTTGACGAGATTATATCTTCTGGAAGGCCGAGGAGAAGCCTTGAAGATCTCGCTTGTATTAAGGGGGTATATGTGCCAGATATTTCTGAGGGTGCCGAGAGGGTTTGGGTTCAAGATCTCAACAAGGCGCCGCATCCATTGGCGCAGCAGATACCTCTAGTTGAAGATGGAAGCCCTTACATGCCTATTTTCGGGAAAGCATTCACTGTTGAGGTTGTTCGGGGCTGCAATCGATCTTGTCGTTTCTGCCTGATTGGTCATATCTGCCGTCCTAAACGTGAGAGAAGCCTCGAGAAGATTCTTTCGATAATAGATGAGGGGACAAGGTATACGCCTGTAAAAAAGATTTCTCTTATAGGCGCGAGTCTTTTTGATTATCAGCATCTTGGGGAGCTCTGCGAAAGTATAGTCTCTCGCGGATTTGAACTTTCAGTTTCTTCTTTAAGTCCAGAAAGCATCACGGAGAGATTAGCTGATTCGCTGAGAATGGGGAATCAGAGAACAGTCACTATCGCTCCCGACGCTGCTACCGTTAAGATGCGGAGTATAATAGGAAAGATGATGAAAGAAGAAGATTTGATGAACGCTGCGAAGATTCTTTTGGACCATGAAGTTAGGCAGCTGAAGATGTACTTTATGATAGGGTTGCCTGAAGAAACCCCTGAAGACGTCGCTGCCATTGCAAAGCTATCAAAGAAAATCGCAGATTTAGGTTACGGTCCTAAATCGATTCATCTAAGCATAAATCCTCTGATTCCAAAGCCTCATACAGCATTTCAGAGGATAGAAATCGCTTCAGTCCCTTATCTTAGGGAATGTTTCAAAATCATTAGAAGAGAATTGAGAAACGATGGTAGATTTACCATAAGCATGCTTGATCCACGCCACGCTCAGATTCAAGCTTTACTTAGTCTAGGAGATCGTGAAATAGGCAAGATAATCGAATTTGTTGCTCGCCACGGCAATGGCTTAGGAACATGGAGACGCGCCTTAAAAGAGTATGGAATCAATCTTGAAAGATATATTAGCGAAAAAGATTCTGAAGAATCACTACCCTGGGAGAAAATAAAAGTTCAATGAAATATCATTTTAAATCCCGAAGCGAAAAACCGAATTTCCAACAAAAAGGGTATAATAGAAAAGGTTTACAGACGCATTACGAAGAGTAGGCAGTCAACAAGTTCTTTGTATCTATTTCTTATGGTTACTTCAGTGACCTTTGCGATTTCGGCTATCTCCCGTTGCGTTCTTCT
>CAZEGS010000067.1:0-8021 GCA_964512445.1 uncultured Candidatus Bathyarchaeia archaeon | reverse complement strand
CACTGATAATCTTAGTGGTTTCGGTGCTTCTAGCAGGAGTCGTCACACTATATGCAATAAACATAACATCGACGAGAACCCAACAGGAGGATCTGCGGATCACCAAGCAGAAAGTCTGGGTGTTTTCTAACGGAACGGCGTATGCAGCATTCTCAATAGACAATGTTGGCGGAAGAGACGTAGTAATAGATAAGATACAGGTCAGAGGCGTCGAAGCATCCTGGTCAAGCGTCCACTATCTCAGAAGACCATCATCCTTTAGCGCTTCGCTTAACGC
This sequence comes from uncultured Candidatus Bathyarchaeia archaeon, assembly GCA_964512445.1. Taxonomy (GTDB): domain Archaea; phylum Thermoproteota; class Bathyarchaeia; order Bathyarchaeales; family DTEX01; genus B63. The sequence continues at coordinate 7,744 of CAZEGS010000067.1, read as the reverse complement.
TCCCAGCACTGACGCACATAACTGGTCATCCTTCACATATGCAACTGGAGAATCCGCCGGCAGCTTCTCCACTGCAAGCAGCGATCTTCCCCTAGCCTCAGGAGATACAATGGTCATCTACATCAAGGATCCAGACAGCATAAACCTGAATGATATCGGCACAACCATCGGAATAACGGTCTTCACGGAGAACGCTCAGTACTATGTTGAGTGCAACGTAGAGACTTCAGTGAATGCATAAGATCGGTAATCAATGAGGCGGATTCCGCCTCATCTCTTTTTCTCAGACAAAAGTATCTTTCAGCCGTAACTTTTTTGCGTCCCCTTCAAAAAAGGTGGAGGATTTTATGATTTTTTGGGCTTATAGATCTCCTCGTTCGGTCTGGGAAGCCTCTCTTGTACAGGCGGTAGAGGCGGCCCTCCCCTCTTTGGCTCTGAAAGATAATAGTATGCCGTGCTGGAGTAATCGTTGCTAAGCCTGTTTGCATGGCCATGCTCTATTGTGACTCTTATGCTTTTGTAGAAGCGTATGGGATCCTCAATGTAATATCTATAAACCGTCTGTTTTCCTTTCCAAGGCCAATCCTTAGTTCCAGAGTATAGGATTACTCCATGATAAGGAGCGTTATACTCCTGTCTTGGACCGTAGGCGCAGTTGAACCAGTCCTCTGTTCCTGTGCCATGAATGGAGGGCGGCCATTCTTCCCCGTCGATGAAGATCATATCGTCTCCTTCTCCATACCAGTCGTTAGGGTTCCGATGGAAGCAGTCAATATCGAGGTGTGCTCCGCAGTAGATGCCGTTTCCCTCAGCCTCTAAAATTATGTAGTTGTGTTTTCCATCAGTGTTTAAGTTGCGGGGATCCTTTTCCGCCTCTTCTAACGTAAGCCGATCCTTATATGCCCATCCCTCGGTATCCATTTCTCTCCTCCACTGAACATGGAAGTATGCTAGTCCCTCCACGGCATCGGCTGAGTTGTACTTTTCATAATCTATGTAGAAGTAATGCCAATATGCCTCTTCCCCTTGATTCTCAACCTCTATCACAGCTTTTTTCTTGAAGGGCATCGGCCACCAAGAATTGAAGCCTTTTCCATCCTGAGGGCTCATCTGAAGGGGGAGGGAGACAAAATTCTTTCGGATGCCATGTCCAACTCCAAAAAAGTCTCCTATGGGACATTCAACGCTGGGCTCGCTGCATCCATCCCAAAAGAATCTGAGAACGATCCGTCGAGTATAATCCTCCTTCGGTATGCCAAGCGTCATCCAAATATGTTTTATGCATCCGGGCCCAGAGATCTCCGCAAGTCTCCTCTTCTCTCCAGGCTGGATGCGCCATGCATCTCTATTTCCGCCGGTAACGTCGTAGCTTGAGACTCTATGGCTTGTATACTCTCTTAAACGTGGAAGAGAAGCTAGACTTGAATATCCTATCATTTTTGTCCCTCGGATGCATATTACTTATAAAGGCATATAAGATTCATTCTCTAAAATTATCGATGCGTCAGACGTTATTAATCCAGGATTGAAGGGTTTCCGTCGTCCATACGTGAAGGATTCATATAAAATGAATGGTGATGTCTGTGGATGATTCCTCTTTATGATGTAAATAGACCTCAGAAGAAGCCTATTGTTAATTATGTGTTGATACTGATTAATGTAATAGTCTTCTTTTTCTTCTTTCTCACGGGAACATTGCTGAGGGGAATAAAGCTCTATGGAGCTATTCCCGCCGCAATACTAAGCGGAAATAGGCTGTGGACGCTCTTCACAAGCATGTTCATGCATGCAAATATAATGCATCTTGCAGGAAACATGCTCTATCTCTGGATCTTCGGCGATAACGTTGAAGACGCAATGGGGCATGGAAGATATCTCGTCTTTTATCTCCTCGGAGGAGTCTTTTCAGCCTTTACACATATCTTCTCCACGCTCTTCTCAGCTTTCTTCACGCCAATACCATATGTGCTTTTAGACCTCAACGTCCCCTCGGTTGGAGCTTCAGGAGCGATCTCCGCGGTTCTCGGAGCATACCTACTACTATTTCCAGGCGCCAGAATAAGGACTCTCGTCTTCTACTTTTATTTCTTCACCATAATCAATGTGCCCGCCTTCTACTATCTAGGATTCTGGTTCCTCTATCAGCTTATGATGGGAATCTTCTCCCTAGCCGGTCTGCCTTCAACAGTTGCTTTCTGGGCTCACATAGGCGGATTCGTCTTCGGAATGCTTATAATTAAGGGATTCGGCGTTTCCCCCAGAAAGAGACCGGTTGCTCCGCGGAGGAAACCTCTAGTTGCCCCTTGGACGAGGACTCCCCTCATAGATGTTCTGGTTGAAGACGAGATTGTTAGGGTTTACGCCTTCATGCCTGGAGTTGAGAGGAGCGACATAACCATAAAAGTGAATGAGTGGGAAGCGGTGATCTCTGCGCAGCGTGGGGAGATCAAATATTATGGACGTGTAGCTTTACCTGTCCCCGTCATCCCGGAGGTTAGGGGAGTCTCATACGAGAACGGAATCTTAAACTTCATACTTTACCGTGCGAATCGCCAATTAGGTTGGATTTAAAGATGGCTGGCTCATCTGTGGGGATTAGAAAGCATCCTTCTAATAGCGTCTCTGACAAACTCGGATACGTCGACGTAGCCTAGCTCAGGCTTCTCTCTGAGGAGCCGGCTGATCTGCCTAATCAAGCTTCTGGGCAACTCCAACTCGTCGAAGACTATTTCATCATTGGGATTCCTAATCTTCTGTTTTAGCCATCGCTTCATTAAGACTCGAGTTGATAGGTATTGATTGTCGCTGATCCTGATGATTTTGCCTTCCTCTATCAGCTTGCAGAGTACATTGTGGATTCTGATCTCCGATACTGGTTGAAGACAGCTGTTCATTAGAAACTCTATGTCGAATGGCTCTTCCATATCTTCAATGAAATCTAGGAGTTGCTTCTTGAGACTTTCCTCAAAAAGGAGATGGGCCTCCATAATTGGAGACTCCTCTTCATTCTCTCTCGGACCTGTACATGCCGTATTCTCGGAGTAGGTTTCTAATTGCGTCCTTCACGAATTCTGTGCGTGAACGGTATCCGAACTTCCCGACAGCCTTATCTACCTCTTCAAGTAGGCTTTTGGGAATCTTAACCGGAGCGTATTCTGCCTCCGTCTTAGCTATTGTCTTGGGCATTTCTTTTCCCTATGGTACCATATATGGAAATTGAATTTAAGTTTTTCGTTTTAGAACCCTCAATGGTACCATGTATGGATAAATTTAAATATTTGTATACCATATATGGTGCCATGGTGGTTATTGTGAATGCGCAGAAAAGAAATCTTAAAGAAGAACCATCAAAACATGCAGATCCACACCCCGCCATGAAGGACAAACCAAGATCTCAATCAATTAAAAGAAAGATCCAGACAAGCATTCTCCTCCCTAAGCAATCTAATTGACGTCATCTGCGAAAGATCGGTGTTTTCTTTTGCCTCGTGGACGACCCCGTAAATGGTTGAACGAAGACGATTTTGTGAAGAAGCATCATCTACTCATTCCGAAGCCTCCAAGATGCATCTGCGGAGCATACGACTACAGATATCGAAAATACAAGCATTCGATCGAGGTTTATGCCCGCTGCAACAGATGCGACGCCATGTACACATTTAATCCTTACCAGCAGGAATGGAGAAGAATATACTCAGAATCCAGCTCCATAGGCTACGCATGATTTTCGTACATAATTATCGGGGAGGAAGACTCTCTTCTTTGCGGCGGGCGGATCAAGGCCACGCCTCCCTCAAAACCTGCACGGCGATGTCCTTCATAATTATAATTTTGAGGAAGGCAGAGACCTTCAAAAATTTCTCCGCCCGCCAACCTATTCAGCTAGAAGATTCAAGAGAGGCAAAAGCGCATGGGCGGGAAAGAAGCAAAAGTCGTTTTGAAGGGCAGCGGCATACGCTGGACAAAACAGGATTGGCGAGGCCTTCTCGCAATCATCGTATTAATCGGCCTCATCATCAGCATCATCCTAGGCAGAATCGATGGAATAGGCACACTCAGCTCCCTCGCCGGAATGGTCTGCCGAGACTATTTCGACGCGAAAAAGAACGAAAAGAAAGATTCTGACTGATCCCAAGTATATAAACTATTTAAAGAAATTTTTTTCCGCTGCGCAAAGTGATTTTTCATGCCTGCCGAACTCTCCTCAAAAGAAGAGATTCTGAACTATTTGATAAAGGCTCTCTTCGAAGAGATTAGACGCATACGTATTGAATTGAGCAGAGCATCTCCTAAGAAGCGGCCTTCTCTACGTAGAGAATTGAGAAATTCAAGCCTTGCATTAGCTGATCTGCTCCAAGCGATCCCTGAAGAAGGCGACATTGATGAATGGCTCCAGATCATCCAGGAGAAGATGCCTAAAAAATTTGCTAGAAAAGTTTACCCAATCATCAAATTATCGGAGAAGGTTATAAAATGAAAAGGTATCCAGACGATGAGACCTTGAGAGTTCTCGAGTCGCTGAGTAGAGGCGACGAGATTGTCGTTCACTGGAGGGACGCATGCGGCTTCCGAGACGTCCCTGCCCCTGAAGAAATCTATTACACTCCTAAGACCTCACGTGGAAGCTTTTACAAGATCGTCAACGATCATCTAATAATCATCAGCGAAGAGACGGGGCGTGGAGAATCATACGAAGGAACCGTGATCCCCATCGGCATCATCGAGAAGATCGAGGTTCTTCGTAAGGGGAAGAAACGCGGCAAAAAGCAGATCAAAAAATTGAGTGTTCTTCACGGTTACCCCCTAAAAACAATTGTTGAAACCGTTAAGGTTTGTCTCCATGAATGAGCGAATACTAGAAGTCTTCAAAGACCCAGTTAAATTCTGCACATACATCTTAGGATTCAAACCGACAAAATATCAAGAAGACTTAGCGCAGAAATTCGTTGAACATCAATTCATAACGGCCAGATGGTGCAGACAAAGCGGCAAGTCACATATAATCTCCGCATTACTCCTATGGTACGCATTAACTCATCCAGGCAGCTACATAGGCATCGTAGGTCCATCCTGGAGACAGACAAAACTCATCATCAGAAGAATCAACGGCTTCCTATCAAAACTGCCGCGAAGATGGTACTTGAAGCCCCGCCGAACAATCGTTGAACTCAGAAATGGATCACGAATCGAATGCTTCCCAAATAATCCTGAGACAATCAGAGGCCCAACATTAGATGTCGTGTACTGCGACGAGATGAACTTCATTCCAAATGATGAAGAAATGTTCGACGCGATCATGTGGACCCTCGTCACAAAGAAGCATGGTAAATTCATCTGTTCATCGACGCCCTGGAACACTGACAGCATCTTCTGGCGAATCTGGAACGAACCGGCCTTCGATCACTACGCGAAGAGCCACATCACATGGAGAGACGCGTTGGAGCCTAACGGGCCTTTGAGCAGGAAGATGCTTGAGCAGATCCACAAGCAGTATGAGGGTGACCCGTGGCGTTGGACTCGCGAGATGGAGGCGGAATGGAGCGAGGATGTGGATCATTGGTTGAGTCAGAGTCTCATAGCGCAATGTGTTGATGGAGACCTTGATTTTATACCTCGCGAATACTCAGCGAAAGGAACCTTTTATGTCGGGGTTGATCTCGGCAAGCATCATGATTACTCGGTTGTCGCGGTTGTTAAGCGAAAAGGCGATCTGCTTTGCTTAGTTCATTGTTACAGATTTCCTCTCGAAACGAGCTATGCAACGGTTATCGGTTATGTTAAGGCGCTTGTGGATAAGTGGAAGACGGTCTACAGGATCGCCGTTGACAAGACCGGGCTTGGAGATCCAATCGTTGAGGATATGATGAGAAGCGGCATTCCAAACGTGGAGGGCATCAACTTTACAGAGCCGAAGAAGGAAGAGATCGCAGCAATTCTAAAGCAGAATATGGTTGAGGGACATTTCAAGCTGCCCTATGACAGAGACGTAATCAACGAGCTGAACATTGAGCGATTTGAGATCACAAAAGCCGGCAAGATTCGCTTTAGCCATCCAGAAGGAACAAATGACGACAGATTCTGGGCAATTGCACTTGCAGTCTATGCAGCACGTCACAAGCCTGTAGCAGGGATGATCGATTTTGGCAAACTCTCTTAGAATCTTCTGGAAAATTGCTAAGAAATTTAGAAAGAAGAATAGGGGAATCGTGAGTTTTGGGAAGGTGAACAAATGAATCTCCCAGCTCTATGGCGCTGCATACAATGTGGTGAATGCTGCAGGCATCTTGTCGGCCAGAAATTTGGCATGGCTGTAACTCCTGAAGAGAAGAAGCGGCTTGAAATACTTGCAAAACGCAGAGGCATAAACATTCATTTTCTACCCTTAACATGGAACGGTTATAAAGTGACGCTATATCAAATTGCCGACAAGATCTGCCCGTTCCTAAGGAATAATCGCTGCAGCATCTATGAATGGCGTCCTCTTGCCTGTCGCATGTATCCGGTGCATCCATACGGTATAAGCGAATGCACAATGCTCCATCGATTGCAGCGTAGAGGCTTCCAAGTCATCTTTCCGCCTCAAGTCGAAGCTGCAGGCAAGAAATACGCGGCAACAATAATTCCGCTTATCAAGACTGCGGTTAAACGTTACAATTTGAGTCGTGGATGGGAAGATCCGTATCCGCTTCATTTTAAGTATCGATTGACTTATGGAAGGATTCCAACTTGAAATTGTTAAGCCTATTTCGAAAAAAGAAAGTTTTTGGAAGGGTTGTTGTCGAAGGTAATCAGCCGCAGGGTTATCTTGTCGCATCGACAGAGCAGCCTGTTTCAGAGCAATCATCTATTAGAAGCAGATTGGTAAAAGCGAATCTCATCCGAGAATCAACTGTTAATCCTAAAACAGCGCAGAAATTGAATATTCAGCAGATTTCAGGCGTTACATATCCAGACGACTTTAATGACTTCCCCGATTATTTAGATGCATATTATTATGTGCCCTATGTTGCAAGAGCATTAGATATCAAACAGAATCTGATCTGGCAGAACGGCTATGATCTTGAAAGCGATGATGAAGACAGTATCAAGCATACTGAGGAGTTTCTTGCCGAGATTGAAGCGGACACTGTTATTCGTGACGGAACTCTCTACGCGATGATCTTCGGCAATATGTACTGGCGCGTCATTCAGAAAAGCGGCGAAGTCAAGAAGCTGGAGTCCCTCAACCCCATGAAGGTCGGCATAAAACTTGACAAGAAGACTTGGGAGGTGAAGAGCTACACCTATCAGCCTGAGTTTGGAAAGAGGGAAGAGATTAAGCCGGACGACATTATCCATCTCAAATTTAATGCTGAGCCTTGGAGCATATTTGGTGTTTCAAGTCTCCGCAGATGCCTTCCAACTATAAAGGCGCTTCTCTACATGGAAGAAAAGCTGCCGCTAATTGCAAGAAGAAGAGCTGATCCGATACTTGAAATTCAGATTGGATCTCCTGATAATCCTGTTGACGAATCAACATTCAATAGAGTCAAGAATAGCATTATGAATCGTAAGCCGGGCGAAGACATTTTTCATGATGGAGTAATCGCAAAGATCGATGAGGTTTATCAGTCTGGAGGACCCGGCGGGCAAAGACAAACGATCGAAGGCATCTTGGAACATTTCCGCGACAACCTTGTTGCAGGCTTGGGAGTTCCAGAAGTCGCATTAGCATTTGGCGGAACCACATTGAAGGGCACCGCTG
>CAZEGS010000066.1:0-8075 GCA_964512445.1 uncultured Candidatus Bathyarchaeia archaeon | reverse complement strand
ACTTGTATTATTCCTCGATGCGACTATAGAAAGATAGGAGGAGTTCGTCTCATAATCAAGTATCCATTCAGCGGGATCATACAATTGTCCACGTGAGCGTAGATACATATAACGAATCTTATGCGGCACAACACCATAATAGACGTATTCCTCTTCGCCCAAAACAGTACAGCCCGAAGACCACAAGAGAAAAACCGCGGCTGTAAGAGCCAAAATAGTGAATGCGCCAATCATTCTCTGATGAAACAATTATGTCCTTCCTCCCTAAGCAAAAATGAGTTAAAAGTCTATTAAATTTTGGGTTGCTTCGTCCATAAGTATTCCCTTAAGACTTATATGTGCAAAAGAACTTCTTCTCTTCTCGGGATGCTTATGAGAATTGTTGATGGAATCTATCTTGTTGGAGGAGACGGTTACAACCTTTCTAGTGGATGTAACGTCTATGTCGTCGATGCTGGAGACGAGCTCTTTCTGATCGATATAGGGCATAAAAGCGACGTAAAATCTATTGAGGAAAATCTGATGGAAGAGGGTATGAAACCAAAAGACATCTCAATCATCCTGATAACCCATTCCCACCTGGACCATGCTGGAGGAGCAGCCGAGGCAAAGCAAGCCTTCAATTCTAAGATTGCGGCTAACGAATTGACAGCTAAGAATTTAGAGGTAAGCCTTCAGAAAAAAGGGGAAGCTTTCACACAAGATGATGTGGAGATAAAACTTTGTGGCGGAGAAGTTTTAAGATCTGGAGATCTCGAGATCGAAGTATTGAATACTCCTGGGCATACAAGAGAAGGAGGAGATCTATGCTATAAGATCGAGATGGATGGGAAGATTATACTCTTCTCCGGAGATACCGCCTTCAAATGCTGGGGAGGACTGATGGGGGGACATCCAGTATCAGCTTGGCTTGGATCTGTAAGTCTGGAAGAAGCTGAGATATATCTCAAAACCTTAAAGAATCTTCAAGAGACTGTTAAACCAGATATTCTCCTGCCTGGGCATTGGCTTTTAGCCCTAAGGGATGGCTGGAAAGAACTTCGGGAATGCGCTACTGTAGTCTCGAAACATATCAAGGAGAACTTGATTAAGGAATAACAAATCCGAGAATGTGCGATATCTCTCATCCGCTAGAAAGCTTGTTCTTTTTATATATAAAGGGTCTATGTGCGTCAAAAGGTGAGGCTGCCTTCCCATTTTTATGATGCTTGTTAATGTTCCAGCATCTTTTCATTTGGGTTCTTAAACAATCCGCCATCTCTCTGCATCATGTGAATCTTCTGTTCTGTATGCTACTTTACCATAAAATGCAGAAAACCAAAATTATCAGGATGTACTAAATATATCTGTAAGGTGATTATATGACTAAAGATGATCTTCAGAAAGAGGATGTGGATGTAAGTTCCCTTATACTTTCAATTCTAAAGGAGTCTGAACCAATATTGATTGAGGATCTTTATCGTCTTCTAAAGCAAAGATATGGCATAGGCAGGGTGGAGGCAGGGAAACATTTAATTGAGCTTTGCAGAGAAGGAAAGATCAAATCTTATCGATACTACTATGTGAAGAGAACGTGTTGAGTTTAACGATAGAAATTGGAGAGTGATTTAAAATATGCCTTTTGGATATAACGGCAAGATATTACGAGTCAACCTTACAGATAACAGCATTCAGATTGAAAGGCCGGATGAAAACTTTTACCGTCGATACATAGGCGGATGGGGATTCATAGCTTATTACCTCCTAAAAGAAGTGAAGCCGGGAATAGATCCCTTAGGCCCCGAGAACAAGCTTATTGTTGCCCCAGGAGTGATAACAGGCGCACCCATACCCGGCAGCGGACGTAACGCCATAGGAGCCAAGTCTCCCCTCACAGGCGCATTCGGCGCCTCTGAAGGAGGAGGCTATTTCGGGGCGGAGCTAAAACATGCAGGATTCGACTGCATAATTATCGAAGGTAAGGCTGAAAGCCCAGTTTACTTATGGATTCACGACGGCGAAGCTGAGATTAGAGATGCAAGTTATCTCTGGGGGATGCATATTGCCGAGTCTCAAGAGGCTATAAGGAGAGAGCTTGGCGACCGTCTCATACGGACAGCTCAGATAGGGCCTGGAGGCGAGAATCTCGTCCGCTACGCCTGTGTTATAAATGATCTGAAGCATTCTGCAGGTCGGACGGGAATGGGTGCGGTTATGGGTTCAAAAAGATTAAAGGCGATAGCCGTTCGGGGGCACTCCAGAGTCAAGATAGCGGATACTGAAAGAACATTGAAAATAGCGAAGGAGATGGTTGATAGAGCGGCGGCTAAGCCGAGGGGAGCTGGAGGTGTAGAGTGGGGTTTAGGAACGGGTGCATGGATGACCGCCCACGTTCTTTCAGGAAACCTACCAACAAGAAACTTTAGGGACGGTTTATTTGAGAATCCCGAAGCAATCTCCGCTCAGACCATAAAGGAAACCGTTAGAGTGAAAATGGAGAGCTGCTATGCATGTCCTATTCGCTGCAAGAAGGTTGTAAAGGTGGATTCTCCTTGGAAGGTAGACCCAGTTTATGGAGGGCCCGAATATGAAACATTAGCTGCTTTAGGATCTAATTGTGGAGTGGACAACCTTAAGGCTATATGTAAAGCTAACGAGCTCTGCCAAAGATATACTCTCGACACGATTAGCACAGGCGCGACAATAGCGTTTGCGATGGAATGCTTCGAGAAGGGTCTATTGACCGAGCGAGACACCGGCGGGATTAAGTTAACTTTCGGCAACGCTGAAGCAATGGTCAAGATGGTTGAGATGATAGGTGAAAGGAAAGGTATAGGAGACCTTCTTGCTGAGGGAACTCGACGCGCTGCAGAGAAGATTGGGAGAGGCGCAGAAAAACTGGCTGTTCATGTTAAAGGTCAAGAGGTGCCTATGCATGAGCCACGTCTGAAAAGGGTATTAGGCCTAGGTTACGCCGTCTCGCCTACAGGAGCCGATCACGTTCACAATCTGCACGACACTGCTTATGCTGATCCGGAGGCTTGGGCAGGAGTGAAGCAGCTCGGAATATTAGACTATGCTCCATTAGAAGATTTAGGCGTAGACAAGATTCGCCTTCTCATCTACAATGTTTACTGGAAGATTCTAGATAACTGCCTAGTCATCTGCTCCTCGGTTCCCTGGAGCTACAAAAAGAAAGTCGAAATACTCAGCGCGGTTACAGGCTGGGAAACAACCTCATGGGAGCTGATGAAGGTAGGAGAACGGGTCCTTAATATGGCTAGAGCCTTCAACATTAGAGAGGGAATCACCGCGGAGGACGATTGGCTTCCAGAAAGATTCTTCCATCCTCAAACATCAGGTCCACTCTCCAAAGTTTCCGTTAAACATGACGAGCTAAAAGAGGCTAAACGCATCTATTATCGAATGATGGGCTGGGATGAAGAAACAGGAGTTCCAACAAGAGGCAAACTGGAGGAGCTAGGAATAGGCTGGGTTGCTGAAGACCTTAAACTCGTAAACTATAACATCTCCGCGAGAAATAATCTCACGTCAAAGGATGCTTCATAGCCAGTTGCCCAATTGTTTATAAAGTATATAAAGAAAAAATTTCTAATCCTCATCAAATTCTTTAATGGTGATTGTAGCTTTGAAGATTGCCGATGTCAACACTGTCTTCGGCTTCTTTCCTAAACGGAACGTGGATTGCTCCCTCGAAAGGCTGATATCACTTATTGAGAGGTACCGCATAAGTAAAGTTTTGACGGCTTCGCTTAAAGCCGTCTTCTATGATTATGTGGAGGGAAATGAGGAAACGCTGAAATCTTGCAGCGTAGACTCTAGACTCATACCAGTCGCCGCTGTGGATCCGAGAGCCTATCTAGGCGAGCTAGAAGAGATTGAAGAGCTAAAAAAGAGGGGGTTCAAGGCTGTCAGATTATTCATGGAGTTTCAGAGCTATCCCTTAGATTATGCGCCCCTACTCAAACTGTTTAAGAATCTGGAAAGCATGGATCTTCCATTGCTGGTTTACAATACAGGTTACGGTTTAATGACCAAAATAGCGAGAGAGACTAAAGGGAGAGGTTATCCAGTCGTGATGCTCGGCTGCTCTTATGATGCCATAAGCGAATTTATAGTTCTATCCTCAGAAAATCCGCATTTATACATAGAGACGAGCCTGTTGGATACTCCCGACGCCTTTGAACTTCTCATTAGGAAGGCTGGTTCAACACGCATCATATTTGGCTCCGGCATCCCCCTAACCTATTTCGAATCCTCCTATCTGATGGTTGAGAAGGCGGATATACCTGAGGGTGATAAAGAACGCATTCTATATTATAACCTCGAAAGCATATTGAAGGGATCCCTATGAATATCCCTATAATAGATGCACATGCACATTACGGAAAATGGTTCTTCCCAATATATGCGGATAGTATACGAAGCATCAAGAATCTGATGCGACGCTTTAACATAAAAGCTGCGGTTTGCTCCTCTAGCAAGGCCATAGTATACGACTTCATAGAAGGGAACAGAGAGCTCTTCCAATCCTTAGATCCTTCATCTGGAATCTATGGCTACGTGACTGTTAATCCAAATTATTTAGAGCTCTCAAAAGATGAGATTGAAAGATACCTGGAACTTCCTGAATTTCGCGGAGTAAAGTTTCACACAGCATACTCTGGTGTTCCTATAGACTCTAAAGAGTTTAAATACTTGGTTGAATACGCTGAGCCCTATGATAAGCCGTTCCTGCTTCACACGTACAGCCAAAGAGACGTCAAGGATGTGGAGGATCTAGCTAAACGTTTCGGAGGTATAAAATTTATAATGGGACATATGGGAGGAACCGAAACTTCATGGACCGGTAAAAACTGGAAGTTAGCAATATCGGTAGCATCTGAATACTCAAATATTTACCTAGAGATGTGCATGACTCGTTTAGAAGCTGGCAAGATTGAAGAAGCTGTCGAGAAAGTTGGAAGTCAACGAATCCTCTATGGAAGTGACATGACGCTGCTGAATCCGGCTCATACGATCGGAATGATTATGAGCTCAGAGATAAATAGGGAGGAAAAAGAGAGGATATTCTATGTAAACGCTAAAGGGTTGTTCAAGATCTAATCATGATAAATAGCTCTCAAAGAAACATTATGGTTAGAACTTAAAAATGGGTGAGAAAATTGAGAGAAGTTGAATGGTCCGAAGCAATTAAGAGAAAATATCCCGAGCCCGTAGTCTTAGTGGTTAGCTGCGATACTAAAGGAAAACCCAACGTTATGCCTGCAGGATGGAGCATGGTCGCGTCAGGAGAACCTCCAATGCTAGCTGTAAGCATAGCCCACAAGAATTACACTCATAAATTGATTGAGGAGACAGGAGAGTTTGTGCTGTGTTTTCCAAGTGAAGAAATGAAAGGGCTCATCGAATATTCCGGCTCATGTTCAGGAAGGGACGTCGACAAATTTGCTGAGTATAATATAGAGGTCATCAGCTCTAAACATGTTAAGCCTCCTCTAATTAAGAACTCCGCTGCATGCTTTGAATGTAAAGTGAGAGGTAAACTGGTAGCTGGAGATCATACAATATTCGCAGGAGAAGTTCTAGCATCCTATATTTCAGACGAGAATAGAAACAGACTCTACAACTTTGGAAATGGAAGATTCGAGATTATCCCTACAAAATAGAATGACTCAAAATATGGGGCGCTAAGACCTCATACTTTATATGCTCTGAACCTCTCAGAAGAATATAGATTTCTAGATTGCATCATCAACTAAAAGGTTTCCTCTTAGAATGGACAAGCTTTAATAAATCACGTGAAAACGACCAAAAAAGAGATTGAAGAAGTTGTTATGATTACGACTCCAGATTAGATCGGACATCGTTGTCTAGTCATGCTAAAAGTATTATTCGATTATCTGAGACTAATAAGGATGATCGGAGATTACAATCAAAACGTGGGGTTTGAAGATTAATGAAGGAATATGTGGGGTTCAAAATTTTCTGGGGAGATTCCCACACAAATATTCATGGAGAGGATTTGAAATTTCCCCGATTAACCAAGAGAAGACTTAAAAGAACAATGAAGGCGGCTGAGAGTCATCTAGACTTCTTTCCAATAGCATATTATCCCTTTGAATGGTATTCCAAAAATGGATTGATCATTGAGTCGTGTGGGCATAGAGATCGTTTCCTTGAAGACTGGAAGCTTGTTCAGGAGGCAGTAGCAGAGGCTAATAATCCCGGAAAGTTTGTGACTTTTCTAGGCTACGAATGGCATGGAAATAGAAGAAGATATGGAGACCACAATGTATACTATCTGAAAGATTACGAGCCTCTAGACTGCTCAGAGACGATACAAGAATTATATGAGAATTTAAGAAAGACCGAAGCCATAGCGATACCGCATCATACTGGTTACAAAGTTGGGGAGAGAGGGAAAGATTGGGACTTCTTCGATGAGGAATTATCTCCCTTCGTGGAGATATATTCAAGTCACGGATCATCTGAAGGATGTGATGCGCCTCTGCCTCTCGAGCATAACCTCTCCATGGGTCCAGGAGTTTCTGGCGGCACTGTCCAAGACGGGTTAAACAGGGGATACAAGTTTGGGATAATTGCTTCTGGCGATAACCATAATGACTATCCTGGAGTTTGGGGCAATGGACTTATGGCTGTGTTTGCGCGGGAACTAACAAGAGAATCTATTTGGGAGGCCTTCAAGAAGAGACGTGTTTACGGCGTCACTGGAGACCGCATTAAGCTTTACTTCTCCATAAATGGTCACATCATGGGAGAAGTCTTCAATTCGGAGAAGGCTGCTGAGATACATGTTGAAGTGACTGGCAGCCATGCTATTGATCGAATCGAAATCATCAAAAACGGGGAGATTCTTTACACTTATTCTCACTCCGGCAGATGGCGTCTCCCCCAAAAGAATCAAATAGTTCGGGCAAAGTTGAGGATACGATGCGGCTGGGGACCTGCAAGCCATTATGGATTTAAGAAGATCGAACCGAAAAGGTGGAAAGGTACACTCAAGATATCTCCAGGTAGGATAATCTCAATCGAGCCTTGTTTCACCTACTTTGGTCAATCTGTGAAGCAAATTTCAAAGGAAAAGTGCAGTTTCACATTTACCTGCCAACCCAGAACCCCGATGGAGCCCCTTCTAGCACAGCATCATCGGTCAAATTTTCAAGGAGCAATCTTCGAGATGGAAGCCCATCTAGAAAGCTTAGTCACTATAGAAGTAAATTCTGTGAATCTCAAATTCTCTTTAGAAGATGCATTGAAGAAGGAGAGAATAATCGCGCTTACAGAGGAATCGAAGAGGATGATATATAAGCAGTTTGGGCTGCGTCCAGAAGATATCGAGAATCCAGATGTTTATTGGCATAATGCTTGGAAGATGAAGATTTACAGGGCTATACCCTATGATGGATATCACGTCGAATTCAGGTATGTCGATGAGAATCCGAAAAAGGGAGAAAATTACTATTATGTTCGGGTAAGGCAGCTGAACGGCCAAATCGCATGGTCGTCACCGATATGGATGAGATACAAACCGGGAAGCTAGCACATATGCATTTGTATCTATCTAATCTTTAAGATTGAGAGTTACCAAAATGAAATTTCGATCGAGTTCCTTCTTTATCTCAAATCCATGCTTTAGATAAAACTCTAGAGGCCCCGAAGGATTATTCGCTGAGCCTCTCCTAGCAAACGTCTCGATCCTATTAAATCCACGAATCTTTAAATCAGATACTATATCCTTAAGAAGTTTGGATCCTAACCCCATCCTACGATATTTAGCCTCGCAAATGAAGAGGCATGAAAGAAAAATGTCGTTCTTCTCCGCTTGATAATCATCATAACTCTTCGTTTGAGGAAGCATATGATACGGCGCAAACTGGGCATAAGCTACCGGAATAGAATCTACATACAGAATCTTTCCGCAAGTACTGAAAGTATTCAAGGCTTTAATGAACAATCTCTTCTTATAATCGAAAGCTTCAGCTCGGCTTACTCTACTAAAAATCTAAATGGAGCCCCGGGCGGGATTCGAACCCGCGACCCACGGCTTTCCT
>CAZEGS010000065.1:0-8087 GCA_964512445.1 uncultured Candidatus Bathyarchaeia archaeon | reverse complement strand
AAGGCTTAAGGCTCTTGGCGATATTGCCCTTGTCCGACCGGGCGTACAGCCTAAGAGCCTTAAGCCCTTCTAATCACATGATTCTTCAAGCTTCATCGAGTTGTTCCATAAGAGAAACTTGATGAAATAACAGTCATATCGTTAAGCTGTTACGAAAACTTTTTCAGTCAGAAAGAAAAGATATCTGCGGCAAATATCAACTCGTAATATGAACTTTAGGAGTAGAAGCGAATGCCGCAAATTTCGAATAGGACTAAAAATCTAGGTACAGAGAGTGCCTTTGATGTTCTTAAGGAGGTAAATGAGCTTATCCATCAGGGTAAGAAGGTCGTGAACTTCTGTATTGGACAACCCGATTTTGACACACCTGAATACATTAAGGAAGCCGCCATAAAGGCTATAAAGGATGGAAAGACGGGGTACACTCCGTCGCCTGGTATACCTGAGCTTCGGGAAGCCGTTGCAGAGTATCTTTCTGAGACTAGAAATATAGATGTGAAGCCTGAATGGGTTATCGTAGCCAACGGCGCAAAACCTTTCATCTCTTATACTATTCTTTCAGTGACGGACTATGGAAAAGGAGATGAAGTCTTATATCCAAACCCCGGCTTCCCGATCTATGAATCTCAGATTCGTGCGAATGGCGCTGTACCCGTACCTCTTCCTCTTCTTGAAAGGAAGAAATACGCGTTTGACGTGGAATATCTGGAAAGCAAAATTACTGAGAAAACTCGACTTCTCATCTTGAATTCTCCTCATAACCCAACTGGCGGCGTCTTAGACAAAGACATTTTGGAGCAGATAGCGGATATAGTGAAGAGACACGAAAATCTCTGGGTCTTCTCAGACGAGATATATTCACGTATGGTTCACGATGGCGAATTTGTCAGCATCGCATCTTTTCCTGGAATGCAGGAAAGAACAATAATAGTCGATGGGGTCTCAAAGTCCTACGCTATGACGGGATGGAGAATAGGATTCGCAGCGAATGAGAAGCTAGCTCCCTACCTGTCAAGATGGATTACAAACACGGACTCCTGCGCCGCCCATCCAAACCAGTATGCAGCTTTAGCGGCGTTAACGGGGCCTCAAGACGAATCTAAAAAGATGATGGAGATCTTCAAGAAGAGACGTGATATCATCGTTGAGGGACTTAACAAGATAGAGGGGATAAC
This sequence comes from uncultured Candidatus Bathyarchaeia archaeon, assembly GCA_964512445.1. Lineage (GTDB taxonomy): Archaea > Thermoproteota > Bathyarchaeia > Bathyarchaeales > DTEX01 > B63. The sequence continues at coordinate 6,912 of CAZEGS010000065.1, read as the reverse complement.
ATGTCTGAAGCCTGAGGGCGCATTCTATGCTTGGCCTAACGTTACCCAAGCTTGTAAAATTGTTGGCGCTAAGGACTCCGAAGAATTTAGGAAACGACTTCTCTATGATGCCGGAGTTGCGGTGCTTTCCGATATTCATTTCGGATTTAAGAATGAGGATGAAGGCGAGCATATCAGATTCTCATATGCAACTTCAGAAGATAATATAAGAGAAGGGTTAAGACGAGTTCAGCGTTACATCGAAGAGAACAGAGTCGAATAAACTACAATTTATAATCTCTTTTCATTCTTTGAAGAAAAAGGCTTTAATCTAAATTTACTAGACGCACCGCTCCAAGCCCTGCTATTGATCCCGCCACCACTACTAGTGTCGCTGGGAAAAACCGAGCGAACATGGTATTCAATAGTGCCGTCTCAAAGATGAACATTGCTAGACTATTCATAGCAGCCGTTATAATTCCAGCTTTTACCCCACGTCTAGCTGAGGTATGAATTGAGAGTAACCCCGCTAAGAAAAGATCCCCCATGCCTAAGCCTACTGTTAAGCCGGATGGATATGTTGGAAGCATTAGCAAGACGGGAAGTTTAAGTTGCATCATCTTTGTAGCTGACTGCCCCATAAATCCGGTGATAAAGACTTGGATAACATCCATTATAGTAAGAAGAGCAGCGAATATCCAGACTGTTCTCCACGAGAATAATCCACTAGCATAAATCGTTATTATCACAGAAAAGATAACGACGAAAATGTTGAAGACGATTAAGTTCCAACAGTAAAAATAGGACAAGAGGAAAAGGATGGGTGGAAAAATAGATATATACCATTTTCTTAGGGCCACATACGTGAAGGAGAAAAGCAAGTATGAGTATGCTGCCAAAAATAGTGTTCGAATTGCTTCTCCTGGAATAAAAACTACCATGGTGATAGCGATTCCCATCCAAGCAACGGTTAAAATCACCTCTTTTAAACCAAGCTTCCTCTCCTCCAAAAGGGAAAGAATAGACTTCTGCATCAGTTTCTGAACGAGAATAGAGCAGATTATGACAAGAAAGAGAATGGAAGGAAGAAGAACGTCAAAGTACAAATCAAATCACTAAAAATTTTTCCGCGTAAGAGATCTTTTTAAGTCTAGATGAGACATCGGATTATCGATGATTTTAGGTATCCACTCAAGAAGATCTGATGCTACCATGTGATATCCCTTCTCGGCCTTCACAAAGTCTCCAGCTGCACCGTTTATGAATGCCCCTGCAACCGCGGCTTCGAAGGGCTCGACTCCTTGCGCTAAGAATGCCCCAACTATGCCTGAAAGAACATCTCCGGTTCCGCCAACGGTCATGCCTGGATTTCCCGTAAAGTTCAGCTTTGTTCTATAACCATCAGAGATTATATCAACATGAGCCTTCACTAAAAGGACAGCATCCAAATCTTGAGCTGTCATCCGAATCATTTCAGCTCGCTCATCTAAGTTTTCCGGCAGGCTTTTTCCGGTGAGAATTCTATATTCTCCTGTGTGGGGTGTGAAGACAACAGATGTACTGATCCGCCTCTTTGATTCAGAGAAAGCCTTAAGTCCATCAGCATCTAAAAGCATTGGAATCTTTCTTTCCTCAACTTCCTTAATGAGTTCCCTCACAGCTTCTTGCGTCTCTCTATGTAACCCGAGACCTGGACCTATCAAAATCGCCGTTGCTTTCTCGAGAAATCTTTTCACCACTGGCAGATTCTCCCTACCTAAGCGATCTCCTTCAAGCTTTAATGTTATCAGATCCGGAGAGATTGAAGATATAGCATAGGACGTCTCTCTTGGAGAGGCTATATAGACAAGGTCTACTCCAGTTCTTAATGCAGCTAAAGCTGCTAATGTGGGAGCCCCTGAATAGGTCTCGCTTCCACCGACTATCAGAAGCCTTCCGAAATCACCTTTATGAGATTCAGGAGGCCTAGATTTCAGAATTGTGGCCACATCGCCTGGACCAGCAAATCTTTCAATCTCAAATGGGAGACCTATGTGTTTAATAATTAGCTCTCCGACATGTTCTTTAGCCTTTAAAAGTCCTGGTTTAACCTTATGAAATGTTACTGTCAAATCTGCCTTGACCGCCTCGCCGAGAATCTTCCCTGAATCAGAATCTATTCCGCTGGGAATATCAACGGCAACACAGAACGCGTCTGCATCATTTATTAATTTAATCATCTGGGATATTGGTGGGCGGGGAGGACCCCTAAGTCCTGTTCCAAGTAATGCATCAACTATAAGGTCGGCTTCGATCTTTGGAATTAGAGACGAATCATAAACTTCATATGTATGAATGGATTTCTTAAGCGGCTTTAATGCTTCCCAATTCTTCTTTGCCTCTTCATTAACTATTTGGGAGGCCTTTCCAGCAAGAATCACGTGTACCTCGAATCCAAGGCAAGCCAGGTGGCGAGCAGCTACGAAGCCGTCACCACCATTTCCGCCTAGCCCGCAAAAGATCATCACCTTTGTTTCTTTGGGACGAAAACGCGCTGATATTTCAACCGCTACGTTTCTACCTGCATTTTCCATTAGCTGGAGCCTTGATATTCCAAAGTATTCAGCGTTAATCTCAAGCGCACGCATTTCCCTTGTGGTTATAAGATTATTATCCAATTCTCGATTCACCGGCTTGTATGAAGATTCATTTTGAAGAATTTAAAAATTAACAGCGGATAATGATAAGTTAATCTTGCCCCCAATAAAGGTCTAATTCTTCGTTTTAATGTAATCTTCTGATCGTTGAATCGTCCCTTCTCTTTCTAATAATTCAAGCAGCATATCGATGTTTTCTCTTTCCAGTTTAAATTTATTCTCTGCGGCTTCATAGATTTCGTCGATTTTTGCCTTTTCAAGTTCCCTAATCAATTCGAGTAAGTCTGAAGCTCTCATTCCAATTTCTAGCGGGATTCTCGATATAGGCCATGCTCGTTGGATAAGAAAGAGGAGTATCATATCCTTTTCATTATTTTCTTCGCAGAGAACAACTAGTCTCTTTCCCACGATTTTTTTACCTGTGACCTCCTCATACTTCATCACTTTAAAATTTTCTTTTATTATCTCTGGCACATCATCTATGTTGTCAAGGACGTTTCTTCTAAGACGCTCTTCTTCATCCATATAAGATAGGGAGATGACATCATAATAGTATCCTTCTATAAGACCTTTCTGGAAAAGCATTGTTCTTCCTTCTAGCTGTACAAACCCTCCTCCAGGCGGACATTTAAGAGCCTTCACTATAACTCTTTCCATCTCATCATCTCTACAAACCTTGAAGAGCCAATTTCCAGTTAATTCATCCTTTACCCTATAGTATCGCACCTTTCCTTGCCTTAGCCTTCTGATGCTCATGTCAACCCAATAGTCTTTATCTCTTTCCTCAACTTTTCGGATTCGAATTTTAAGTCTTTGAAGCAGACTCAAGACTATCTCTCTCCTTTTCGATGATAACTCGAAAAAGATTGATAAGGCTATTCCTTCCCGACAAATTCTCTGACTATTAGACTCGCTAACTGCGGAAATCTTAAAAGCATAACACTGTAAAGTAATGATTAAATAAAAAACATTGAGGGTTCATACTTGCCGATTGCTTTTGTCTTAATAAACGCGGAAATCGGTTCTGAAGGGGATGTCTTAAAGGAGCTTAGGAAGATCGAGGGTGTTGAAGAAGCCTACAGCGTTTACGGAGTATACGACGTGATAGCTAAAGTAAAAGCAGACTCTATGGATAAACTCAAAGACATTGTAACTTGGCGAATAAGAAGGCTTGAAAAGGTTCGTTCTACGTTAACGATGATTGTTATAGAGGCTATGCCAAAAACAGAGTAGAAAAAAGATCGCCTCCTCGGAGATCTTCAGAAGATCGAGCACTATCAGAAACCTATGTTCTACACAACTTCTTTGGATTCATAACATGAGACTGTTAGGTTTCAGCGTCTCCCTCAATGATAGATAGCAGAATCAGACAACAGTATAATATATGACAACGTTAATTTAATGAATAAATACTGCGAAGAGATGGAGGGGGCGGCTTTGCCCGGTGTAAGGGCCTTCGTCTTCTGTAAAGTAAGCTCGGGAAGTGAAAGGGAAACATGTAAGCGAATCGCAGAGTATCCCTTCGTCTCGGAGGTTTGCATAGTATATGGCGAGTATGATCTGATCGTGGAAATCTATGCGGAGGACCTAGAGGAACTCGACTCAGCCACTAACGAGATCCGCACAATACCAAGCATAACATATACATCAACGATGATTGTGGGCAGATGGTTTCCAAAAGCAAAGTGATATTCTCATCATCTCATTAACGGAAATATGAATCATTACTTTTCTTTTTATACGATTCTTATAAGAGATTTTATCATCAATTGCCGTCAGTTTAACTCTGATCTATCATCAGTTTTCAACCAAATGCCTTCTCCTCATCCGGCATGAATAATCATGCAAACTCAATGTAATAAGAATTACCTTTTTGAAATCATACATTTAGAGCGCTCGGCTAAAGAATAAAAGATTCAATCTGTACTCAAATGTATTGTCAGAATCTCTCAGAGTTGAAAGAGGCTAAATGAAACTTCACATAGGATTTGACGATACCGACTCCTCTCGTGGAGGATGCACAACTTACGTAGCGGCTCTCATAATCGAGCGTCTACATAAACTCGGCGTCTCATTCTTCGATTATCCTGCGCTTGTAAGACTTAACCCTAATGTTCCATGGAAAACTAGGGGAAATGGAGCTCTCTGCCTACGAATAATATGCGAGGAGAGTCTTCAAGACGAGGTTAAAGAATGTGTTGTCCAAACAATAGAGGAACAATCTGATTTTAGCTATGAGGGAACCGATCCCGGAGTCGTGTTTTTATCTGGAGATGTGCCAAGGGAGGTTGAAGAGTTCGCAAAGAGAACAATCATGGGACTTGTAAAGAAGGATGAAGCTCTACGTCTTATCAAGAAGTATAGGGCTGAAGCTTTCGGATTTAAGAAGGGACGCGGGATCATCGGCGGCTTAGCCGCGATAGGGGAACAGCTGAAAGGCGATCACACATATGAGCTTATAGCTTATCGAACCCCAGAGAGAAGGGGAACACCTCGAAAAATCAACGAGTCTTCAGTTATTAAGATGGATAAGAAGCTTGGCCGGCTCGTCTTCAATAATGTCGACTATGAGACTGGACGAATCCTAATAACTCCTCGAGGTCCAGATCCAGTTCTTTACGGCATAAGAGGAGAAACTGCTGATGCTGTGAGACGCGCCCATGAACTCGTGGTTTCTGAAGAACCGATAGAACGCTGGGTTATATTCCGAACTAATCAGGGAACAGATGCTCATCTGAGAAGAACAGTTCGTATCAATGAGGTGAAACCGTACAGTCCAGTCATAATTAACGGCGAGGTTTCTGAAAAACCAGTGATCATCAAAGGCGGCCACGTAATCTTCAAAGTTAAAGATGAAACTGGCCAGATTGACTGTGCAGCATATGAGCCTACAGGCGATCTTCGCGAAATAGTAAAGGAGCTTGAGGTAGGAGACTTTGTTAGGGTTTACGGCGGGGTCCGCTCACCATCATCAAGAAATCCGCTGACTGTAAATATCGAGAAAATCGAAGTCTTGAAGCTTGTTCCCACATATGTCTCTCGGAATCCTCTCTGCCCCGTTTGTGGAAAGAGAACTAAGTCTATGGGAAAGGCAAAGGGCTTCGAATGCAAAAAATGCGGATTTCACGGCAGAAACCTCAAAAAGATCATTATTGAAAAGAAGAGATTATTGAAGCCTGGATTATATATTACGCCTCCACGTTCACAGAGACATCTTACCAAGCCGCTTAGCAGGTATGGTTTAGAAAAGAGAGAAGTCCTTAAAACTGTAGAACGGATCATCCCATACGAAGAATTCTATAGTTGCTAAAGTTTATGTCATCTTAGATTTCTTCGGATAATTTCTCAACCCATGAAAATTTCTTCTGAAGAGATTTGGGATAGTATAGCTTCCAATCGAAGTCTACCTTTTTGCCCCAACGGTAATAGATTCTTGGGTCAATATAGCTTTTAAGCGAGGTGTTCAAGTTATAATCGCGGGTCTCCATCCTCATCTTGATCTGCAACTTAGCCTTCTCAATCATCATTCGATCCCGCTGCTTCAGCTTTACTAGCCTTTCCTGAAGCTTCCTTATTTGCTCTCTATATCTCGTTTTGAGTTTCTTCACAAGTTCTTTCTGTCTCTTTATAGCCCTTCGGATGCTGGCAATTCGTTTCCTCAAAGCCTTTGTTGATCTTCCCTTTCTCTTTCTTTCATCCAATTTCTTCTGAGTTTCTTCAAGTTTCTCTTTCATTAAATTGATCTTTTCCTCATATTTCTTAAGCTTCTCAACGTATCTTTTTCTACTCTCTTTTATCCTCTCCTTTATCTTCCTCTCTCTTTCTTTGGATTTTTCTATTCTTTTTTTAAGACGCTCCTTTTTTCTAGCCAATGTAGATCTCCAAGTCTTTGGGATCTTTCGACGATGATTACAAACCTTAGCAGCTTCAAGATTCGCCATAGCAGCTACGTACTTCTTTACATACTCTGGATCCTCCCTTCTCACAGGGATACTTTCAAGTTTTTCTTCCACGGCTTTTGAGGCATAGTATGTGCGGAAGACTTTAGCCGAAAGCCCACTGACTACTTCGTCGAGAAACTCGCTTACCCGTTTCGAATTAACCCCATCAAAGATCGCAGACTTGGCGTTAGCCGAGAACTCCTTCAAGTTTCTTACAACGATCTCTGGAAGCTTTACTTTGAAGATGTGTGGAACAGAGTCTTTCCCAAGAAAATTGAAGATTACTCTTCCATCCTTTTCAAATTTTATATGTTCAGGTCTGAGAGTCGATGCGCCAACAGTGTCGGCTTCTTCAG
>CAZEGS010000064.1:0-8230 GCA_964512445.1 uncultured Candidatus Bathyarchaeia archaeon | reverse complement strand
GTTATGCGCCTTTTTTATTACGAAACGTGAATGACTTCCTACACTTTCGAACTCTAAAATTTCATGCCCCATCTGTTTAGCAAGCCTTATGATATCCTCCTTAGCTGCCGGATCATCCACCAGAACCTCCAATATTTCACCAGGCCTCAATTTATCAAGTTCCATTCTTGTACGTATGACTGGTTCTGGACAGTAAAGATCAGTGTAATCTAACGTTTTATTCAGCTTAACCTTCATTTGCAAATCTTCTCCTAAGCGACTAAGCAAGAAATGAAGAATGTTGTCATATATGAGTTTGACACACGCTGCCAGATCGAAGAAAAAATAAATAATGCGCATTAAATCCCAAAAATACAAATATCTGTAGATCTGACTTTTAGCCAGCCAACACGTAAACTCTCAAAATAGTGATAGAGATGACAAACCAAGATTTTCTGGAGAGATACCTTAAACAGGCAGGCGTCTGGCATCGATTCATCAAGAAAAAAGAAACGATTCATACAGCTGATGCTGCAGAAGCAGCAGGTTTAGATCTCCACAGGGTAACGAAGAATCTGGTCTCAAAAACTGATGAAGGAGAGCCCGTACTGCTCATTATACCAGGTGACAGGAGGGTTAGGTTGAAATCCGCCGCTAAGGCGCTTGGAGCTCGAAGAGTATCTCTTGTCTCCTTCGAAGAAGCTGAGGAGATAAGCGGTTATCCTCCGGGAGGCACACCCTCAGTTGGACATAAGACCAAGATGAGAACTGTGATAGACAAGTCTCTTCTCGAGTATGAGACGATATATTGCGGAGGAGGATCCCGAGATAGACTATTAGAACTGAGAACCGAGGACATCATCAAACTGAACAATGCCGTCGTTGCAGAAATCTCAAAATAGCATAAAGCGTAAGAGGCCGGCCGATTATTGATGATTAATGACTTAGAGAACTAGGATGAAGCGCGGCGAAAAAAATGAAGGCAGTCGTGAAATATGCTCCTGGAAAAGGAAATGTGGAGCTCAGAGATGTCCAAGAGCCTTCACCTGGACCCGATGAGGTTATGATTGAGGTGAAGGCGGCGGGGATCTGCGGATCAGACCTTCACATCTACGATTGGGATATCAGGCTTCCTATACGAACACCAGTCATAATCGGCCACGAGTTCAGCGGAGTCATAGCTGAGGTTGGATCTTCCGTTACTAAATGGAAGCCTGGAGACCGCGTCACCTCAGAGACCTCCGCATACGTCTGCGGCGAATGCATCTCATGTAGAACCGGAAATTATAATGTCTGCGCTGAAAAGCGACTTATAGGTTACTGGTTTGATGGGGCGTTCACAAAATACTGCGTCGTGCCAAGCCGTCTAGTTCACAGACTTCCAGATAACGTCAACTTTCTCTCCGGAGCCCTAAGCGAGCCTTTAGCATGCTGTGTGAATGGAGTGGTAGAGAAAACAAGGATAAAGCCGGGTGATACCGTTGTGATCGCGGGGCCGGGGCCGATTGGATTATTGAGCCTACAGATCGCTAAATCTCAAGGCGCCTCTGTAGTTGTATGCGGCCTATCCCAAGACAGGAAGAGACTTGAGCTTGCGGAGAAATTAGGAGCTGATTTGACAATTAATGTGGAGGAGGAAGATCCTTTAAAGACAGTTTCGAAGATAACGGACGGTGCTGGATCAGATGTCTTTATTGACTGCTCAGGATCGCCAAACGCCATTCGAATGGGACTTCAAATTGTAAGAAGAGGGGGACAGTATACTCAGATAGGCTTAACAGGCAGAGAATTCAATCTCGACTTTGACCTCATAGCGTATAAAGAGATAACTGTAAGAGGCAGCCTTGGACAAAGATGGACTTCTTGGAGAATAGGGCTGAAGATGCTTTCAAAGGGATTAGTAAAGACGGAACCTTTGATATCAGATGTGCTGCCTCTTTCTCGGTGGGAAAGGGGATTCCAAAGGGTCAGAAGTAAAGAGGGAATAAAGGTCATCCTTAAACCAGAATAGATCCAAAAAGCATGTCGTCTTGAAGAGCGTGTTTAGCCTTTGAAGGAACAGCCTACTGATCTTCTTTCCACTCTAAGATGACGCCAAGCGTGTTCTCTTTCGAATTTATGAGTAAACCATACGCCTTCGCGGCGTCTCTGTAACTCATCTTAGCCGAGATTAGATCTTTAACTCGCAATAACCCCTTGCTTAGAAGCTTCAAAACCAGAATTGAATCGTCCTTCTGAGTCCACCATCCATGAATCGAGTCGTAACGTGGCCTGATGCTCTCGTGAGCTCCAATTATCGTCACTCCTTTCCTATGAACTTCACTATAGAAGTTCACTTCGGAGGTTCCTCTCGTACTTCCTAAAAGGATAACTCGGCCATATTTTCCAGCAAGCTTGAGCGCCGTAGGGATTGCTTTAGGATTTCCCGTAGCTTCTATCACGACATCTGCGCCTTTCCCCTCCGTGACGCTATTCACCTCCTCAATTAAGTTGTCCCTCTCCGGATTAAATGCATAATCAGCACCACATCTCTTCGAGATTTCGAGTCTGTAATCAAACATATCTACCGCAACTAGCGGCATTCCGCCGCTTAGCCTCGCTAACTGCAAAGCCAGGTTTCCTACAAGTCCCTGACCAAGAACAACAACCGACTCGCCGATCTCGATATGCGCCTTCCTCACAGCCTGCAAGGAGATTGAGCCTAAAGCGAAAAATGACGCTTCCTCAAATGAGAGGTTGTCTGGAATCTTGAAAACATCTGTCTCGTCAACGATCACATGGCTAGCATGGGATTTACGGGAAACCACCCTATCTCCAACCGCTAACCTTGAGGATTCGCTTCCCCTAGAGGCTATGACGCCTACGTTTGAGTATCCCGGATACATAGGGAATCTTTTAGGAGTATTAGGTAGAGCCATAAGAAAGGCTGTCTCCGTTCCAGGGCTTATAAGAGTGCAGACTGTCTCAACCATCACCTCATTCGCTTCCGGCTTCCATAACGAAAACTCTTCGATTTCTACCTTGCCAGCCTCTCTGAAAACGATTCTCTTCCCGATAATTTCACCTAAACTTCTATTCTCCACCGAACCCAAACCATTTCCCTCAAAAGTATAATATCGAAAAATTCATGAAAAATCTAGCGGTCTCCAACAGATCTCTTTAAGGCCCCTCTTTAGCCTCCAATTGTCTGTTTCCTATGATTATTCTAACTCTTCTCGGGTTAGGTATTCCATAAAGCCTCAATGGCTCCTTATCCCTAAACTTTTTCAAGTCTTCCTCGAAGGCGCTGTGCTTCAAATTCCCTTCAAAACCACTCAATTCTTCTCGAATCTCACTATATAGGGCTCCGCCTAGTTTGAGGGCAGAGGCTGAGAGGAGGCTAACAGTGCCGAAATTAAAGACTCTGCCAAGAATCCCCTGTTCTACCCTTATACGGGCGATCTCATCATATGTGATCTCCTCCTCCTTAAATGTTAATCCTCCCCTCAGGATTACACGGCGATTAGTGATTATGTAAAGGCATCTTCTCCGATGCAATTCTATCAGAATCATAGCCATAACAGCGGTGGCGGCAAGCAGAAGAATCTTGATGTAGGATACTTGGACAAACGGCATCTCAAAACGTGATATAAGACAATAGAATTCCAGAAATGTTCCTGAAAATGCAACCATAATTGTGTATAGCATCAATAGTCCTGTATGCAAAAGACGAGATCCCAGCCATCCGCTTAAAATCAGCACAGCCCAGAATGACAGAAGAAAGATCAAGTCAACAATATTTATGCCTAACTGGCTGAGAGGCACGCCTAAAAGTTCATTAAGAACTGAGAATAGAGAAGTGTTCTCTATCAATAAAAGATGAAGCCTTCGCAGAAGTAGAGCTAATATGACTAGATAAACAAAGAAGATGTAATGTTTAGTAAACGACAATGGATGAGGCCTAAGCACCATATCGACTTCTTCGTTATGAAGGAGATCTAAATCACGTCGCCAAGACATCTGCCTCACTCATAAACAAACTACTATTAATATCTGATCACTTTTCTGATTTTTGGCAAAAACACCCCCTACACGGAAGAATCAAAAATACAATCCATTTGCAAAAAGAAAAGGAGGGTTTCCTTTCAGAAAGACTAACTAAAACTTGGGTTCGACGCACTTCAATCTTTAGCCTTGACTACCCCTACCGTTAATGTTTCTCCTCCGATTCTATATGTTGCAACATATGCATTCTTTGGAGGCTTAGATTTCCTAATCTCTCTAGATAGAGTTTCATTGGCTATGTATTCCCTGTATTCCTCGAAGACCGTTGAGAGCTCAGGTCCAGCTTCGTAATATGTCTCTATCCAATCTGCGATTTTGAATCCAGCCTCTTTTCTCTGATTCTGTATTCTGCGGACAATATCACGTGCAAATCCTTCCTTTCTAAGGTCCTCCGTTATCCTTACATCGACGGCTACGAGGATCTCGGCCTCCTCGGCTACGGAGTAGCCTTCCTTCGGGATAGTTAGAACTTCCACATCCTCAGGCAGCAACTCTATAGATTTCCCTTGGATCCTTAAGGTTACGCTCTTTCCATTATTGAGGGAATCTGCGAGATCCTTTACCTCCATCCGCTCTATTGCTTCCTGTATCTTTGGAAGCAGCCTTCCATATTTTCTGCCTAGGATCTGCGGACGAGGCTTAATGAGATACCTGAGAACCTCTTCCTTTTCGGTTGATAGACGTATATCCTTTACGTTTAGTTCATCCATGATAAGATCCTTCAGCCTTTCAATTCGGCTGAGAACCTTCTTATCCGCTATTACAGTGACGCTTGAAAGAGGCTGACGAAGCTTTATTCCCGATCGGCTTCGGGCTGACCGGCCTAAACCGCAGACTTTTATAGCTAGGTCCATGTCGGCTATAAGCTCCTCATCTATCGCCTTCTCATCTGGTTTAGGCCAGGCGTTATGATGAACGCTTTCAGGAGCCTTCGGATCTACACTGCGAACCAAGTTCTGATAAATCTCTTCAGATGTAAACGGTATAAACGGTGCTAGAATCTTAGCAAGAGTCGTTAAACAGGTGTAGAGGGTTGTATAAGCGGCGTTTTTATCCTCGTCCTTTTCGCTCTTCCAGAATCTTCTTCTTGATCTTCTAACGTACCAAGTAGAGAGTTCTTCAACAAATCTCTCGATTGCCACGGCTGCATTATACGGATCAAAATCATCAAGGCGTTCCGTCACATACTTTATGAGAATGTTGAGCTTGGATAATATCCAGCGATCCAAAAGCGAAAGAGAATCGTATTCTATCGTGTTCTTCGGGGTCCACTTGTCAAGATTAGCGTAGGTTGTGAAGAAGCTGTAAATGTTCCAAAGAGGAATTAGAAATCTCCTTCTGATCTCATTCGCCCTCGTATATCCGAAGGGAAGATTGGTCTCCGGCCTTCTGGTACAGTACATCCATCTCATAACGTCTGCTCCCATAGTCTCGGCAGCCTCATCGAAGTCTATCGCGTTCCCCCAAGACTTATGCATCTCACGTCCATCTTCTCCGAGAACCAAGCCGTATCCGAAGCAGACCTTGAAGGGAGGCTTACCCTCCATGATCGTGCTCATAGCAAGCATGGCGTAGAACCAGTTCCTGAATTGTCCAGGTAGTGATTCGCAGACGAGATCAGCTGGGAACCACTCTTTCCAATATTTCCGGTTAGTGCGATATTGAAGAGTCGAGTACGCGACGATTCCGGCGTCAAGCCATGGATTCCCAACATCTGGAATACGTGAAATGATGGCTCCGCATTTCGGACATTTGATCTTAACAGCGTCTATCCAGGGACGATGAGGCGTATGGCCCTCAAAGACCTCCCATCCCTCAACAGCTTTTTCTTTAAGTTCCTCTTTGCTGCCTATAACCACGAAGTGTCCACATTTTTTGCATTCCCATATGGGGAGGGCCAAGCCCCAATATCGCTTCTTAGAGATCATCCAGTCCTCCATGTTTTGAAGCCAATCTAGCTCCTGTTGAAGACCGAACTCCGGTATCCAGCGGACCTGCTTGGCGACATCGATGATCTGATAACGGAGATTCTTCTCTTTCTCTTCTTCTGTTATCTCATCAAGAGGCTTGTCTAGTTTTTCACCCATACTTATGAACCATTCATCAACTAGGCGGAAGACAAGCTCGCTTCCGCAACGCCAGCAAACCGGATATCTATGGGTGTAATCTTCAACCTTGAAGAGCAAGCCTTTCTTTTTCAAGTCTTCAATAACGATTTGGGCTGAGTCATACACGTGGACGCCCGTGAATTTTCCAAATCCATCCTTGAATACGCCGAATTCGTCGAGAGGGGCAATCGCAGGCAACCCGTATAATTCTCCGAGCTCCAAGTCCTCTTTTCCACATCCAGGAGCTATATGAACTATGCCTGTTCCTTCCTCCTCAGTCACATCTTTCCATAAGATGACTCGATGAGCGTCAACGGCGCCCGTCTTCTTCTGCGCGGGGAGCTCATCGTATGGTCCATCATATGTCCATCCTTCCATATCGCTGCCTTTCAGTTCTTCAATTATTTCGTAGCTTCCCTTTGGAAGAGTCCTCTCAAGCGCAAACTTTCCTAAATAGAGAAATTCATCATTAAATCTGACTTTAACATAGGAATAATCTGGATGAACAGCTGCGGCTACATTGGATGTTAAAGTCCATGGAGTTGTCGTCCATATCAAAAGTGATTCTTTCGGTCTACCCCTGAGCGGAAACCTAAGTGTGAGACCTGGATGTGTGAGCTCCCTATATCCCTCGGTCACTATCTCATGCTGAGAAAGAGCTGTTGAGCATCTCGGACACCAAGGCATAACATCTCTGCCCTTATAGATCCATCCCTTCTCATAGCATTTCTTAAGCAATGCCCAGATCATATAGTTGTTCTCGTCAGAGAGGGTAAAGTAGGATCCGCCTATCTCCGGAGATCCAAGTCTCCCAACGATTCTTTCAGCGGTATCTTTTATGGGCCCCTCCCTTCCCTGGATGGTGATTATCTGATCGGGATTTTCGAGGCTTTTTGCCAAATATCGAAGAGTCTCCGGATCATCCCAGTCCATCCAATATCCAAGTCGAATAGACTGTTCAACCTGCTTTGCAGCATACCTAAGCGCTCTCTGTTTACACTTCTTTACGAACTCTGCGATTCCGTAGGCCTCGATGTCACGCTTCGATTTGAATCCAAGTTCCTTCTCTACCTCAACCTCAACCCATAATCCTTGACAATCAAATCCGTTCTGATATCGAAGTTCATGTCCCTGCATAGCCTTGAAGCGCTGGAAAAGATCCTTGTAGGTGCGTCCCCAGGCATGATGAACCCCCATCGGGTTATTAGCTGTGATCGGGCCGTCCATAAAGGACCATTTAGGTTTACCCTTATTCAATTCAACTAGCTTCTTGAAGGCGTTGGTCTTAGACCAGAACTCAAGTATCCGATGCTCAAGTTTCGGAAAATCTACTGTTGTAGAGACTTCTTTGAACATGGCTAATTACTTCTCCGCAAATAACTCTTATGTAACATATAAATGTCAAGATCGGCGAAGCTTCATACATAAAACGCCAATAAAGAGCATTATTGAATTTGGCGTCCACCCCACATCATCAGCTCGCCTTCAATATGCATCTAAACGCCCAAATATAAATTTAATGGAGGAGCCTCATAAAAATAGTGCGCCAATCCGTTATTTTGTCGTAGAACCAAAAATCATATCATCAGAATAAGAGGCTTCACAAGCTTGACCATTCAACATCTTTATTTGCTATTTCTTCCCAGCATTCACGGCATATAGGCACCATTCTCCCATTATAGTAGATGCTTACCTCAATATCCGTGTTTTTACAATCCGGTTTCCAAGGATTCATACAATGAACCTCTGAGACGCTTTGGCTTTCAATGCCAGCCTTGTTGTTGACCCTATTTCTCCTCACAGAATTTTCGGATTGCCGCGGAGGAGACATTTCTTTCTTCTCTTCAAATTTTCTCTGCGAAAGATCTTCTTCAAGTTCTTCTGGGGATGCTTCGATGCTCATCTTCGGCTTTTCGTCTCGCCGCATCTGCTCCATAATCGATTTAAGACCTTCATTTATAATTTCGGTGTTCCTCTGATACTCATATTCTCCGATCATGCCTAAAAGCCGTTTATGCTCAAGCTCAACTAAAAGAGACTCGAAGATTCTGATACCGTCTACTAGATTCTTTTCCCAGAAGGATTCTTCCTCCTTAAGG
>CAZEGS010000063.1:0-8359 GCA_964512445.1 uncultured Candidatus Bathyarchaeia archaeon | reverse complement strand
TCTTCCTCTTCATTCATTACTGGGACCCTCACAGCCTATACTTCCCACCTGAACCATATAGACGCTTATTCTATGATGGGGATGAATGTGATCCGGAAAATCATAGCCTCGACGTCTTGAAGAGCCAGCCTATCTGGCCATTCACGAAGGGTCATCTGGACGCTATAAAGAAGGGAATAACAGATATAGAATATGTAATCGCGCAGTATGATGGAGAGATAAGATATTCTGATGATAATGTTAGAAATCTCGTGTGGCTTCTGGAGGAGTTAGGCATCTACGACGAAACAGCATTAATCATAACTTCTGATCACGGTGAAAGCTTAGGAGAGCATGGCTTCTACTTTGATCACTGCGAAGTTTATGAGACTACGATTCGCGTTCCGCTTATAATGCGGTATCCGCCGATGATTCCTAAGAGAAAACGCTTTGAAGGCCTTGTTCATTCAACTATAAGTCTCATGCCAACGATACTGGATCTATTCGAAATAGAGCCGCCGGGACAGCTGGAAGGAAAGAACCTTGTTGATCTGGCGAATGGAGATGAGGAGCCCTACGATGTGATCTATGTAAATCAAGGTCTCTGGACGGCTAAACGAGCGATAAGAACGGAGAAGTGGAAGCTCATAAAGACTATTGATAAGGCTTTTTGGGAAACTCCTGAGATTGAGCTCTACGATATGAAGGAAGATCCGGAGGAGACAAAGAATCTAGCGTCTGAGATGCCGGAGATTGTTGATAAGTTGGAACTGAGGATAGAGAGATGGAAGAGAAAAAAGCTAGGTAAGCGTATCGATCCGTTAGAGCTCATCGCAAGTATTGGGCTTCCATCGCGTAGATGGGTTGAGATGGCGGCGAAAAGAGAGGGTATGATGGAGAGATATGAGGAGTGGAGAGCTCGGATAGACAGAGCAGAGAGGGGAAGGTTCGTTTAAGCAGAACTGTAGAAGTATGTTAGGACTCTTTTTTCTTCTTTCTTCCAGAAACCAGCATCTTAAAGTCTTCTTCGCCCTCAGCGTATCCTGAGGCTATAAGTACATCTCCAGCTTGAATCCGTGTGGTTGGCTTTGGACGTATCCATCTCTTTCCTCGTTTAATAGCGAGTATCCACATGCCTGTTTCATCGGCGATTCTCGCTTCCTTTATGGTCTTACCGTTTAGAATAGAATCCTCAGAAACCTGAGCTGAAGTGACTGTTTCCTCAGCTTCCTCAACAGCAAGCTTCAGAATTGGATGAGGCTTAAGTCTGCGGAGAACTATTTCACCAAGCTTAGCCGCCGCATCAGCTATCTCCTCCGTAACTACTCCAAGCCTGATTAAACCCAAGAAATCTTTAGATTCGTCTGGAGTGAATCCGCTTGAAAGAACAAGAAGCTCAAATCTGGTATGAAGTTCATCCATGTGCTCCTCTAACTCCTGAACTTCTCGAGCTAATTCAGGACTATTCAAGATTATTGAGGAGTATGCGAGGTCAAGCATGAGCTCAGAAGTATCCTTCAGCTCCACCAACGTATCAACTATTTTCTGGAAGTGCTTCTCATCCAATCCTCGTTTAATCCTCCAGTCTTCTCAAAGTTCCTTGAGCTAATTCTTCAAGTTCCTTAATTCCTGAGGCCGCTCCTCTCGCTATCAACACATCGTCTTTAAGTATCTTTTCATTTCCTTTCGGGTCGATTATCCAGTCTTTTCCTCTTCGAATCGCGATTATATCAACGCCTATTCTGGAAGCCAGTCTGAGCTCCCTAAGTTTCTTATCAGCAAGAATCGAGTTCGGCTTTACTATGAATCTTCCGAGGCGTTCCTCAACCCTCTCAAAGGCTTCTCTAACGGCGGGATGAATGCCGATTCCATGAAGAACTATATAGGCTATGTCAGCTGCGGCGTCTGAAATCTTATCTGCTGAGCTTGAGACTAGCGAGACTCCGAGAAGATCTTCTGCGTCCTTAGCGTCCCTAGCCGCTATCATTATGTTCATTTTGAGGAGGAGAGCTAGATTGTCAACTTTTTTCTCTAGCTCCAGAACATCCTCCGCAAGCTCACGACTATGAAAGAGAGCTGAGGAATAGGCTAAATCAATCATAAGCTCGGAGAGATTCTTCATTTCCACAAGCAGCGTTCTAACCGGAATAGGCTTATACTCGATCTTCTCCAATTCTTCCATAAAGCGTAGGACGCTCCATCGAATAATTTTTCTAAATTGATATTTTAACATTACTTTAAATTCGGCTTGTATTATAAGTCTTAAAAGGCAGAGTAAGTATTTTCTGTAAGACATAACTACCTCAAGTAACGGTTCTTAGATGAAAAAAGGGAGAATCTGAAAGATGTTACGTCTAAATGATGTTGAGATTGAGGATACCTATGCTGAATTATTCAATATGTGGGCGGGGAGAATCTTAATAACGGCGGAGAATGAGAAGTGGAGTCGAATAGCCGCGGAGGTAGCAACCGGATTCGCCTCGTCTATAATAGGATCACCCGCCGAGGCTGGAATAGAAGGCGACGTAAGTCCTGATGAGACTCCAGATGGAAGAGTGGGAAAACTTATTCAGATATACCATCACAGTAGATCTGAACTTAAAAGGCAGATGATAAGCAGAATAGGACAATGCGTCATGACTTGCCCTACGACAGCGGCTTTTGACGGCTTACCTAAGGCTAAGAGGAGACTAAAGGTTGGAAGAAGCCTAAGATTCTTCGGTGATGGATTTCAGAAGAGAGATGAGATAAACGGAAGAAAGGTGTGGCGCATACCAACTATGGAAGGAGAGTTCATAGTTGAGAACGATTTTGGAGCGATGAAGGCGGTTGCAGGCGGCAACTTTCTTATACTATCAAAGACTATGAAGGCTGGTCTAGAGGCCGCTGAGAAAGCAGTAGAAGCGATCCGTAAGAATGTTAAATATGTGATACTGCCTTTTCCAGGAGGCATCTGCAGATCAGGCTCTAAAGTCGGCTCAATCAAGTATAAGCTGCCGGCCTCAACAAATCATCTGTACTGTCCCAAACTGAAGGGAATAGTGTCTGACAGTAAAGTTCCTGCAGAAGTCAATAGCGTCTATGAGATCGTGATAAATGGTCTCGACCTGGATAGTGTTAAAAAAGCAATGCGGGAGGGAATTATGGCGGCCACAGAAGTTCCAGGCGTTGTGAAGATATCTGCTGGCAATTATGGAGGGAAATTCGGTCCAATAAAGATCTTTCTCCGCGAGATTCTAAAGTAGATCTCGTATTAGACTGTTCTCAGTCTTCTTCTAACAGCCGGATTCCTCTCTGAAAGCTCCTTTAAGGCCGACTCGAAAGTCTCTTCGGATGAGAGCTCCCTTTCAATGAATAGTCCTGTCCTCCCAATCTTATCTCTTCGTCTTAAAATTCGGACTCTATCCAAGACTGTTTCAACCGAGATTCCTAAGAGCTTAGCCACCTCATTCTCGCGGCCTATGATGCTGCTCTCAATATGTCCCTCAGAGGTAGGCTCTATGAGCATAAGCCTCTTATCCACGCCCATGGATCTAATGTTCTGTTTAAGCATCTCCAGAGTTGCTTCTCCTCCGAACTTATAGAACTCCCTCTCAGTCTTTCTGAGCTTTGATAAGGGAAAAGAAATAGATCTGCCCTCTTCAATTTCAATATAGGCCTTTATTGAATATGTAGGCGTTGCTTGAATTAAGACGCGTCTAGATATCGGTATGCCAACTCTTTCTAGAGCGCTCTCGACAAGAAAGGAAGAGATTATATCTGGAATAAAGATGTCAATATCGCTCTTTTCTGAGACGTCTCCTCGAGCGATGCTTCCATGCACAATCGAGAAGATACCTAATTTGTCAAGTGTAGTCATGATCTCAATTGCCTCTGCTCTTAATTGAGATAGCAGCTCCCAACGTTTTTCATCATACTTAACTTCTAATCTCTCAGCTCTGAGGAGAGGTTTCTTAGCCAAGCCTTTTGATCCTCCACCAATGAAATATTCAATCTATCCATTATTTAATGAAACCCGTCTCTAGAAGCTTCTGATCTCCAAAAAGTTTATTGATGAGTTTCTGAACAGATCTAGGGTGTCATCTGTCCTTCTCTAAAGGAGCGATACGATGCTTAGATGTTCAATCTGTAAAAGAAGAAACGCGTTTTATGTGCGTCGATATTCCGGAGAGCGGCTTTGCCGAAGATGTTTCTCCGAATCGATAGAAAATAAGGTTCGAGCCACTATCAGCAAATATGACCTCTTCAAGTTTGATGATAAAATCGCCGTGGCGGTTTCCGGCGGAAAAGATAGTGTTAACTTGTTACATATTCTCTCGAAGATTGAGGCGGATTACCCCGAGTCTTCGATTTGCGCCATAACTGTGGATGAGGGAATAAGGGGATATCGCGACGAAGCTATAAAGATAGCTGCTGAAAACTGTGAAATGTTAAGGATAGATCAGATAGTAGTCTCATTCAAGGAGTTATTCGGATACACGCTTGACGAGATTGTTGAAAAGACAAAGAATAGAGCTCTCACGCCGTGCGCCTACTGCGGCGTGCTGAGACGGCGAGCATTAAACATAGCTGCCAGGAAAGTTGGGGTTGACAAGATTGCAACCGCACATACCCTCGATGATGAAATTCAAACATTTCTCCTTAATCTGTTTCATGGAGATCCCTTTAGGATCGTTCGTTCCGGACCTAAGTTCATTTCAGAAAACCCGCAGTTTACGCCTAGGGTAAAGCCCTTCTGTGAGGTGCTTGAACGTGAATCCGTCCTTTATGCTTATGTTAAGGGTATAAGATTTCAGGAGATGCCCTGTCCATACGCTGGTGAAGCGCTTAGAAATGATATGCGCATCTACCTAAACAGGCTGGAAGAGAGGCATCCAGGCATAAAATATACGTTTTTCAGATCTATTGAGAGGATTCGGGAATCTTTAGCGACACAAATCGAGGAGGTCAGATTGAGATCCTGCAGAATCTGTGGAGAACCGACAACAGGCGACATATGTCAAGTATGCAAAATACTCATAGAACTAGAATCTTAAGATGGAATCTCAACTCTAGGCTGTTTGATTAAATCTCGATTCAAGAATACTCTGATGAAGAAGATTGCTAAGAGAATATCGATTAAATTAAGTGGACGGCAGGTCACTGAGGCTCGACGCATAGTTTTCACCGGCTCCTCCAACCCTCTAACTCGTACCCGCACCCCTCTGAGCGCCGAACGTCCAAGCTTAGGTTGCTCCCTCCCGGGCCTGGCCAGGTTCGCTTGGCAAACACGGTTACGCCCTCCCTACAGAGGACGCTCCGTGACCGCCGGCCCCAGAGGACGGATAGTCAACGCTCGAGAGGCTGAAGGGGGCCGGTGATCTTTTACGCCTCACCTCAGCTTTCGGCCCGTCGTATAGGGGGTTTACGGTCGAGGCCGTCTGCCTCTCAGGGGACCCCTAGCCCCCCGCCTAAGACCTGCCGTCCAAAAATATGATAATTCTATGGGATTATAAAAGCTTCTTACAAATTTCGGTTGGCTGTTATCCCTCTTTTATAATCTTCATGAGTAACGGCATCAGTTCTGTTCCATGCTTAAGTAGGCCTAAGCTTCCTTCCCTACATGCTTTCTCTGAGAATTTTTTGATGCCGTCAGGCTTCACCCTATCTCCCGCTATCAGCAGCGGGACAGGATCATCACTGTGTGCCCTTAGACTACAGGGTGTTGAATGATCCGCGGTGACGCAGATCACTGTCTCATCTAGATCGATTCTACGAAGAAGCTCTCCTAAGAAGAACTTGTCTACCTGGCTGATTATCTCTGTTTTCCTTTCAAAATTCCCGTCATGTCCCGGCTCATCAGGTCCCTTGATGTGAATATAGAAGCAGTCATAGGAGTCGTAGATCTCCATTAGTTTTCGGATTCTGATGTTACAGTCTGACTCTATATCTCCGGAAGGCGGAGGAATATCTATCAAATGCATTCCTGCAAGTCTAGATATGCCTCTCTCCACAGGCATATCTGCGAGACAAGCGAACTTTACTCCGTACCGCTCGTTTATGCTGAAGAACTTCGG
Source organism: uncultured Candidatus Bathyarchaeia archaeon (assembly GCA_964512445.1). GTDB lineage: Archaea > Thermoproteota > Bathyarchaeia > Bathyarchaeales > DTEX01 > B63. Next base: position 2,324 of record CAZEGS010000063.1, on the reverse strand, counting down.
AACTTTATCGCCGGCGTCTCTTGAAAGAATCACGTTTGCCTTTAATTTTCCCTCTGCTTCTCGTCTCTTGTTAATTTCATGTTTATCCAAAACTATGTGGCTCTTTATGGTAAATTCGTTAACAAGATGTGCTGCCCTTCTAGCCTCCTCAGTATCTTCAAGTGGAACACATTCTTCGAGAATCATCTCGAACTTAGGTTTTACAACACCCATACCCTTAACGCGCTGGTAGGCAGGGTCAGTATTACTGATCTCAGCAGATAATGGTAGATCCTTACATTTAATTACTAGTACGGCTCTATGTCCGAAGGTGTTTTTAAATTGGAACTCGGCGGGAACGGACTCCAGTTTAACTTCTCGGTTGATTGCTTCAGAAAGTTCAGATGCCTCTTCTGTGGTTAACGTTCTCCCCACTCTTCGGTCAATGATCTTTCTATTGGGACCTAGAGTTGCAAAGTTACATCTTAAAGCGAGGTCTCCATCTTTCATGTCGAGATCTGCGCCGTATGCTTCTATTGGACCTCGACCCACATGATATTTGAAGGGGTCATAGCCAAGTATCGAGATGACTGCAATGTCGCTTTCGGGAGCTATGCCCTTACCTACAGTATACATGAGTCCCAGTTTTCCCCTGCTTGCAAGCCAATCTAGGTTCGGCGTCTCTGCAAATCCGAGAGGCGTGTCGTCGCCGAGTTCTTTAATCGGTAAGTCGCCTAAACCATCTATGACTATATAAATAAGTTTCAAGACAGTCTGCTCCTTCTTTTTACGCATTAATTGTATGCCAATAGCATATCGAGAAATATTAGTCTTTTTACCTTCAAGTCAGAGGCATCTTGTAGACAAATTTTATTAATGTACAGTGCGAGTTATCATCGATATCTGGAGGAAAGGTCTGTGCCTGTCTTTAAGGCTGAAACGCTTAAAAAGATCTCAAAGGAGATCTTCATAGCCTATGGAGCTCCACGTGAAGAAGCAGATCTTGTATCCGAATTTCTGGTGAGGGCGAATCTCTGCGGTCACGATTCCCATGGTGTGATCCGTGTAATTCAATATGTGAAGGCGATAGAGGATGGAATCCTTAAACCCGGCGCAAAGGTAGACATCCTTCGTGAGACTGGCTCCTCAGCTCTGATAAGGGGGAACTGGGGATTCGGACAGGTAGTTGCAAAGAGATCCATGGAGTTGGCGATTGAGAAAGCAAAGAAAAATTCCGTATGCGTTGTCTGCGCTTTTGATCTTTACCATATAGGTAGACTTGCGGATTACACAAGACTTGCGGCTGAGAATGATATGATAGGTATAGCGATGGTTAATTCCACCCCAACAGTGGCGCCCTATGGAGGAAGAGAACGGCTTCTCAGCACAGCGCCGCTGAGCTATGCCTTCCCAACAGGAAAAGAAAATATGTTTATACTTGATATTGCAACCAGCGTCTGCGCTGAAGGGAAGGTTCGGGTATCCCTCCATAAAGGCGAGAAGCTGCCTGAAGGATGCATCATTGATAAGGAGGGAAATCCAAGCACGAATCCGGCAGATCTATACGATGGAGGAGCAATATTGCCTTTGGGAGGAGACCTTGTCGGCTATAAAGGATTTGGCCTTGCATTGGTAGTTGAGGTGATGGCGGGCATATTGGCTAACGCCAAATGTGCCTATGAGGCTGATAAGAAAGGCAACGGAGTCTTCTTTGAAGCTATAAACATTGATGATTTTATTCCTGTTGAAGAATTCAAAGATCGCATCGACGCGTTGATTCGGAGAATAAAATCCTCTAAATTGAGGCCTGGATTTAAGGAGATATTGCTTCCCGGAGAACCGGAGCTTAGAACTGAAATGATGAGGCGGAAGAAGGGAATCTTCATTCCAGATAGAACGTGGAATGAAATAGTGGAGATAGCTGAGAAAAAGGACATAGATGTTGCAGCGCTTCTGGATTAAAAAGGAGTTTTTCATTAAAAGATATAGACAATCTTATTTGTTCCAAATTGCTGTTTATTGAGGCGGCTGGTGAGAGTCTAACATAATATTGAACAATATATCGCCGTGTTGAAAACGTTTTTAATTTTTCTCAGTTAGCATTTTTCTCGGGTCAAGAGATGAATTCTTCAAAAACGGCAAGTCTAAAATGTATACTCTCATCCCTAGAAAGAGAAAGAAACTCCTTAAAACATGCTTTGCTCAGCGGAAAGATCTCTCATGAGACTTTTGATCTGTTGGAAAAAAGAATCAGCAGGATAGCATCATTAGCTCTGGAGCTGGAAGAATTCCTTAAGGAGGAAGAATCCTTCTGGGAAAAGAATCTAGTAGACGGTATCAGAATC
>CAZEGS010000062.1:0-8730 GCA_964512445.1 uncultured Candidatus Bathyarchaeia archaeon | reverse complement strand
TGGATAAAACGTATATTAGGAATTAAGCATGTTGGGCATGGAGGGACCCTAGAGGCGTAAGCCGGGGATATCCCAAAGTAACTGGTGTTCTACCCGTAGCCCTAGAGGAGGCTACTAAGACCATTCAGGTCTTGCTTGGATCCGGAAAGGAATACGTATGTGTAATGAGGCTTCATTCAGATGTGCCTGAAGAACGTGTAAGAGAGGTTTTAGATGAGTTTCAGGGAAAGATCTATCAGAGACCTCCGGCAAGAGCCTCGGTTAAGAGAAGAGTTAGAATGCGTAAAGTATACTATTTAGATGTTCTTGAGATTGATGGAAGAGATGTTCTTTTCAGAATAGGATGTCAAGCAGGCACCTATATAAGAAAGATATGTCATGATGTTGGGGAAGTCTTGGGATGCGGCGCGCATATGCAGGAGCTCCGCCGCACCAGATCTGGACCCTTCACAGAGGATGAGGACAGCGTCACTCTTCACGACGTTCTCTACCTCCACAGCAGGTGGCAAGAGACGGGAGACCTGGAATATCTGAGAAGATTCATACTGCCCATGGAGAAAGCCTTAGAGATCGTTCCAAAGATCTATGTGAGAGACTCAGCCGTTGACGCTTTATGCCATGGAGCACATCTCACAGCTCCCGGAGTTGTCTCATTAGAGGCTGGAATAACCAACGGCGCCACCGTCGCCCTATTCACACTTAAAGGAGAAGCAATCTCTATAGCTACAGCAACGGCAAGCAGCAGGGAAATCTTAGAAATGAAGCATGGCATAGTAGCGAAGAACAGTCGGGTTTTAATGCCTAGAGGGACATATCCAAAAATGTGGCGTTCAAAAGGCATATCCTCCTAAAAGAAAAAGAATATTCAGATGATTCATGAAAGTTTAAAAAGAATAGAAGATTCAAATAGAACAGAAAGAAGCCGGGGTATCCTAGAGCCTCAGAGAGGCGGGAAGTCAGGTAGGGAGCAGATCCCGTCGAAGAGGGAGCTTGAGCCTGGAGGCAATAGACAAACAGCCTGTGGCCCATACGGGCCGCGTGGGTTCGAATCCCACCCCCGGCGCCATATTAAAATGCTTTTTAGGCAATTTTTTCTGGTTTATTTTCTCGAAAGAGAATGATTTTGCATGTTTTCAATAGAAATTAATGGTAGTCAATTATGAGCTTTGAATCTTCACTTGTTAACTATTTTGGTTTAACTCTGATGATCGAATTTTTTACTGAACATTTGTTTCTTTCCGACCTAAGAAACGTTGATTCTGGATCTTTAAGAATCTGAGTATTTTTTAGAATTAATTTTTGAGATGATTCCGCTGACCCTTCAACTTTGGCTTATCGTCGCCCAAAATAGCAATCTCAAGCCTCCTATTAACGTCTGAGTTCTTCTATGGAAAGAAAAAATTCTATTGGGCTTAATCGCCCTACAGTAAATATGGAGCCTGAACTTGGATCCTGATCCGCTCGGTTTTAAGGACGTAAAAGATAGGTGCAGCCTTATTGCTCATGTAGATTCTGAAAGGGAAGGAAATTTTGTCTTAATAGGTATGATGAGCAAAATTATCTTGGTCTCCACGTGATTGCTTCCGTATAAAGGGTTTTGGCTTTTAGATGTCATTTCCCCTCTTAGTTTTGAAAAAGATTTTGAGATAACCATTTATGCATTTTGGACAGCTGAGATAAAGCCACCCTCGACTTCGGAATATCTTTAATGTCTCGGGCACCTTTTGCATTTCTCAATTTCTGTTGAATAATCGCAGAAGGTACATTGGAGCTTTACGTCAGATTTTTGCCATGTGTAAGGTTTAAATATGACGTCACTATTCCGGCTTCCGTTCCGTCTTTCCGCTTAGACGTCACGAAAGACAATAGCCCCCTTTCAGAATCACTTATTCTTCTTTAAAAGAAGAGTGCTTATCTCCCGTCGTAGCGGACTATTACGGCGAATGGCTTCTGAAATGCGGTTTCACCCGGCATATTCAGCATTAAATATGATGCGAGAGCCGTGAAGTGTGGATCGTAGGCGGCAACCTCGACTATTAAACTCTTAGATGAAGTGACTGTTTTTGGTTCTTCCAGACGCGGAGTTGTAGACTGCCTCAGCCGTAACGGTGAAGGCATGTTTACCCGCAGATGCGGATTTCTTTATTTCCCAAACGTTCCATCCAGATGCTTCTGATAGGGATGATAAGCCTTTAAAGATGTCTCCGTTGAATGTGAATTTGAACTTAGACGGGATGGAAAACGTTTTATTTAGGGTTTGCGGAGGATTTAGGGTGCTTAGGCCCCGGCGCGAAAGTATGTCTATTTTTCATAATCTAGTGCTAGCATGCGGAATATCTTTACCGCTGGAACCTTTATATTTATACAGTTTCCACTCTGCTCAAACGGGATCGATGTCTCATCTGGCAGCGACATGACATTCACAGGTTTTCCTTTAATTCTCAATTTAAGTAGGATGTCGTGAACTGGAATGTTTGGTATTCCAATTTCGGATTGAAAGTTAACGATGTTAATTAAGTATCTTTTCTCCTCTGGTTTGTGGAAATGAATGATCTCTACATATTCAGGGGCGGTGGCCTCGAAGGAGAAGGGGTTCTGAGCCAAAGATTTTATGATGTTTGCAAATATTGATCTGTGTTTGAGTGATTGAGTGGCGTATGTTTCTATGGAAGCAGATGACCACATGATTCTTCCTTTGCCAAACTTTTTACAGATTATTGCAGGGTAATCCGTGGGAACTCCTGGTGGATTAGAATGAATAGACGCAAACTTTGAAGGGTCATCCGGATTAGTGTAGGGCAAAGTTATGGTCGCAATCACTCCTTCTCTTGATGAAAATTCAGCCTTAATTTGCGAACCGGATATTGATGGATGTGTCGGGTATATCGATAATGGATATTCCTTTGTGATTCCGGATAGAAGTGCCTTTCCTTCCGGGGTTGGAGCGATATAGGTAACCTTTTCCTCCGTCTCTCCTATGTAAGTAGCACCCAATATCTCTGAAAGTTTCGATTTCAAGGTGAACTTGCTGGCATATACGCTTCCACCTGCTGCTATATATTCTTTTATTGCATCTGCTTCTTCATCTGATAATCGTAGTACGTTCGGTAGAATCACAACTTGGAAGCGAGATAACTCCTTCAAATTCTTATCGGTTATCACGCCGAATGGAATATGTTTGGTTCTTAGGGTTTCTGCGGCGCCCAAGGCTGCTTCTACGTGGGGTAATTTTACCGCAAATGCTTCGAAGGGCCTTCTTGAAGCGCTCGCGCGCGCACCATTCTCAATGAAGTTCATCTTTGAATTAAAACTGAAGTATATGGCTACGTCTTGGCAGAGCTCCCCACCCAAATACTTTTCATACCTACTTATCTCATCAAATATTTCACCTATCATCCGATATCTTCTTTCTTCTAAGGTTCCAATAGGGTCGATAGCGTCGATTATTAGGAAGGCGCCATTATGAGCGATCGTTAGGAAAGCACGAGCCTCTATTAACTCTCTAGGCTTCGTTGTAGTGTGATCTTTTAAGCTTGGATAACAGATGGACGTCATAAACTCAAACGGCATATTAGGGGTAAGATTATAATACAGTTTACAGATGAAAGATTGCTGTAAAACACCACCATAGAAGTCACCGCCTAGAAAATCGCATTGCTCTGATAAAAGGGAAGTTACACCAAGCATCCATGAAGCAGCTACTGTGGAAGATTGATGTTCAACAGCAACCTCCGGCTTATATTTTTTAATAGCAGATGTAGCCATTGAAGCGAACTCGGCTAGCCACTCTTCTCGCTTTCTCTGGAATTTAATCCAAGAAGGATCATCCCAGTTAATAGTGGTAGGAGGATTCTCTCCAGTCTCTTCCTTGTATCTTCTTTTGCAATTTGAACAGTAGCATACGGCTGGCCAGAACGTCATGTCGAAAAATATCCCTTCGAATTCATAATTCTTACCTAGCTCTTCAATTTGGTCTAAGACGAACTTCCTGTATCCAGGAGAGTTTGGGCAGCAAACGCCATAGCGTCCAGCTTGACCAGATCTTTCCCTAGACGCTTGCCCATCTAAATCTATAATTCGCCATTCAGGATGATGCTCATAGGCCCAATTATTAAAGATGAGGCTGTAATAAACGATTACATCGATCCCTTCCTTATGGCATAAGTCGATGATCTCGCCCAGAACATCTCTTCCCCTAATTCCTCTATGCATATGTCCCGTCCTAGTCGGCCAGTAACAGTAACCTACATGAGAATTCGCATAAATCATAGCTGACTTAACATTCGCAAGCTTCAGCATCTTAACGTAATTCTTAGGATCCAGTTTGGACAGAAACCTCTCATCCCAATCCTCAATATGCATATCAACAAGGTTTCGACGGTAACTTCTCCTATACCAAACATGACCACTCATAACTAATCCACTAAGCCTTTTTTCTGAATGGAATCTTAATAAATTTTATTTAGCAAATTCAAATTTTAGCGCACAGGCGCGTCTGGATTTCCTGGACCGAAATGTTTCAGGATAACTAGGTTCTTTCTGCTGCTTTCATTTTTCACTTTCACTCCATCTTTCGCCGCTCCTATAGTAACGAAGAGCTCATCATTTGCGGGTTCACCATATCTAATCATGGTTGGAGATTCAACTGTTGATGGTTTCAGCAGAGTTCTTAAGCATTTGTCGAGGCATGTAGACATTAACAGTCCAGAGGAAGTTTTAGATTTTGTAACAACACTTCTTTTAAAATGGCAAGAGGAAGGCGTTCTTTCTTCTGATATGATGCGAAAGAAAGAGCGCGCCATCAATTGCCATTAAATGCTTTTTCTCATTTCATAATTCGTATGCTAACCATTCAGCAAGGGCATCTTCTACCTTTTCATATAGTCTATTTTTTCTTTACGTTTTTCTCGAAGCAATCTATGTGAAAAAACATATACTTTTCCTTCCCTTTCCCTAGCTTAGGATACGTCTTCGAGAAAGGAAAGACATGGCGGTGGCAAACTATCGAGACAAGCGGTTAGACATCACGGAAACTGTAATATGTAAAAGGCGCCTCCAGAATCGGATAGAAAAGTCGTCATATATTACTGGATTTGTTAGGTCTAGAAGCCGGGTCGCGTGTGGAAGGTTTGATTTTCTACAGATTCTTGAATATATCTTCGACATGATAAGTAGCAATAAATTATAGTGGTTGCATAATTATCTTCGGAGACGATTTAGATGTTGTCTAAAATACCGATCGAGATTGGGAAGGTTGAAAAGAAGATTCTTAACCGTGAGATATTAAGAGCAGCGATGATAGCTGAGCTTGACGCGATAAGCTTATATGAACAATTAGCGGCTGTGACTGAGGATGAAAAACTAAAAGCTGTTTTGATGGATGTAGCTAATGAGGAAAAGACCCATTTTGGAGAGTTTCAAGCCCTATTACTTAAAGAAGATGTGGAGCAGGTAAAGGAGCTAGAGAAAGGCAAAACGGAAGTTGAAGAGATCACGTCGTGACTCCATCAGCACCTGAAGTGTCACGTCGACGCTCTCCCTCCTTTTTATTTAATGGCCGTGTAGGCATCTTTGGATGATTATCCCTCCGCAAAAACGGATTTTAGGGAAGATAAATTTCCATTTATCGATTTTCTTTTTGGTTTGCGAGAAAAATTTCTTTAAATAGTTTAAATACTGTGTCTCCGGTGGTTCTATGCGGTTAATCTTTTTATTCCGAAAAATTGGGCTACAGTTAAATGTTTTTCTTCTCAGACGGGATCGTCATTTCAGGCTCATATTTTCTCAGCGTCTGACTGTTTAAAGCGACTATAACCGTGCTTAGAGACATTAGTAGGACTCCAATCGCGGGGCTTACAACTATGCCGAAGTTTGAGAGGATGCCGGCCGCCAAAGGTATAGCGAAAATATTATATTCCACAGCCCACCAGAGGTTCTGAACCATCTTTGAGTAGGTCTTGTTGGAGAGATCTATAACCTTCGAACGTCTCTCGGATCGTTCTTTACAAGAATTATATCCGCGCTTTCTATAGCCACATCTGTTCCAGCTCCTATAGCTATGCCTACATCCGCCGTAACAAGCGCGGGAGCATCGTTCACTCCGTCCCCAACCATAGCAACCCTGAGGCCCTTCTCTTTCAGAAGCTTGATCTTCTCCGCCTTTTCATGAGGCAACACTTGGGCGAAGTAGTCATCGATACCGAGCTCTTTCGAGACCCACTGGGCGACTTCTTCAGCATCCCCAGTAAGCATATAAACCCTTACGCCTGCCTGCTTCAACCTCGTAATCGCCTCGTAGGATTCCTTCCTTATCTGGTCGGAGAGAGCGAAAGCGCCAGCGAGCTCTCCATCAACAACTGTAAACACGACGGTTTTTCCCATTCTCTGAAGCTCTTTCACTTTAGGATCATCAATCTCTATTCTCATCTCTTCGAGGAGGCTTGGACCTTCAACATACACTTCCTTACCTTTCACCTTCCCATAGGCACCTTTACCCGGTATCGCCTTGAAATTCTCAATTCTAGGAATCTCAATGTCCCTTTCTTTCGCATGCTCCACTATCGCCGTTGCAATATTATATGTTCAGAATTGACCTCTACGCTTCCCGTTAATTCTAAGAGATCCTCCTCCGGAATGTAGGAGATCACGTCTGTAACTCCGAATCTGCCAACTGGTAATATGCCGGTCTTATCGAATACTACGGCATCAATATTCTTCATCATCTCGAAGGCTCTTCTATCCCTATGAGAATCCCGCTCTTAGCCGTTATAGAGGTGGATATGGCGACTACAAGCGGTATCGCTAATCCAAGAGCATGAGGGCAGGCTATAACCATTACAGTAACGGCTCTTTCAAGTGCAAATTCGACGTTTCCAAGCATAAACCAGACAAGATATGTGAAGACTCCCACACTTAAGGCGACGTAGAAGAGGAGAGCTGAGGCTCTATTCGCCAAGTCCTGTGTTCTCGATCTGCTTTCCTGCGCCTGCCTTACGAGCTCGATAACCTGCGCCGGATAGGTCTCTTTACCCGTTCTTTCAATCCTAACTTTTAAGGCTTCTTTACCGTTTATAGCTCCGCCTATAACCTTATCGTCCCTTCCTTTACGAATCGGCCTCGACTCTCCGGTTAGGAGAGCCTCATTAACAAAGGATTCTCCCTCAACAACAACGCCGTCAGAGGGGATCTTCTCTCCCGGACGAATAAGCACTAAATCTCCAACCTTCAATTGAGAAGTCGGAACGCCGATTATTTCGTCGTCTCTGATCAGATGTGCTGTAGTAGGCATTATCTTGACAAGTTCCTCCAATGCTCTTGATGCTCCAAGAATGCTTTTTGCCTCTATCCAGTGGCCGAGAAGCATGACATCTAAGAGGGTTGCGAGTTCCCAGAAGAAATCCTTTCCAGCTATGATAAATACTGTTCCAGCAGAGTAAAAGAAGACAACCGAGATGGCGATGCTTATAAGGGTCATCATCCCAGGCTGGCGTCTTCTTATCTCTTGAATCATCCCTTTCAGAAATGGCAATCCGCCGTAAAGGTAAACGATGAAGGATAGGAGGAATAAGATCTGTCTCTGGAACGGTATCTTTAGAACGAATCGGAACCACGTTTGGATCATTTCGGATAGGAGAAAGATTGGAATCGTGAACAAAAGAGAGATCCAGAACCTTCTCTTAAACTCTTCTATATGTCTGGCATGGCCTTGAGAAGGACGTTTCTCATGAGTAGAATGCTTCATTCAGTGATCCTCAATTATAAAGCTGTTATACTACTTTAATACAGCCTTAATAAAGGTATCTGAATTGTTTATCTACTTTTCCGCCAGCTTAAGCATCTTTCATTTCCATCCATGATCCCTTCATCCTCCTTTTTCATTAATGAAGAAAAACACTCTCTCATCTATAATGAGAATTCCAACATGAGCGCAATATTCTTTTCAAGTAGACTAATTGATCATTTTAAACAATTTAGGATCTGTAAAAATAATTGTAACGATACATTTTTATGTAGTGTTACAATCTTATATATAAAAGGCGAATCAAATGAAGCCCTTCATGATAATTAAGGACCCTAACGTTGCGAAACTCTTCGCAGATAAGACTAGAAGAGAGATACTTCATAATTTAAGGCATCGAGAGATGACTGCCTACCAACTTGCTAGGATACTCGGTAAAAACGTCTCGTCTATATCTCATCATCTCTCTGTGCTGGAGAAGGCGGGCTTAATTGAGCAGACTCGAACCTCGACGAAGGGGAACCTTCTCGAGAGGTATTATCGTTCTTCAGCTCAAAGATTTGTAATCTCATATACTCTGAGCGAGGGGCTGATTCCCGGATCTGAAGATATTTCGAAATGGAATAAGGAGATCTGTAGAAACGCCGTTGAAAATATAGATTTATTCGGCTTTAAGGTTCCAGAAGAGAAAAAGGCCAAACTACAAGATTTGATTGAAAAGTATGCCTTACTCGAGAAGATGACGTTTGAGAATGTGATCTCAAGACAGAGAGAATCTGCTGAGATAATTAAACCTGCAATGAAACTTTTAACATCAATGTTGACGAATGCGTTTCTATTCAAAAATCCAGAATATACACAGATTATGGAAGAGCTATGCAGGGAGATTGGAATAGAAAAAGGAGAGGGAGACGAGTGGCGTTCATAAACAAACTTGCCAAGTACATAGTTAGAAGATGGCATCTGCTGGCTTTTATGATAGTCTGCACAGC
>CAZEGS010000061.1:0-8850 GCA_964512445.1 uncultured Candidatus Bathyarchaeia archaeon | reverse complement strand
GTGAAAAGAGGCCCTTCGAGAGCTTTGAAGATCTTCAAAGGCGAATCAATATACCAAACCCCGCCAAACTCATAACTAAACGAGTAATCGAGGAGCTCTCCGGAGAAAGCAAATATAGGCTTTTCACCCGTCCTTCCTAAAAATTATTACGACATAACAATCTTTTATTGAAGACGCCTCAGAATTTGGATAGATAATCTCCTACTTGATTGATTTGGCGGCGGAATCATGACGCTTCTCAACGAGACTAAGAGACTTCTTAGACGTTATAGGATTATTCCGAAGAAGCGTTTAGGACAAAACTTTCTTGTTGACGAAGAGATTCTGCATAAAATGGTTGCCTATGCCCATCTGAATGAGGAGGATACTGTTCTTGAGATTGGAGCTGGACTCGGCTTTCTAACTGAGAAGCTCGCTGAAAAGGCTGAAAGGGTAATCGCGGTAGAGATTGATGATAAACTTGTGAGAGTCTTGAGAAAGAGGTTAAGAGCATGGGATAATGTGACGATTCTTCACGGCGATATCATGAAGGTTAATCTTCCAGATTTTAATAAGGTTGTATCTACACCTCCCTATTCAATATCTTCCCCTTTACAATTCTGGCTTCTGGATAGATCTTTTAATGAGGCGATTCTATCTTTCCAAGAGGAATTTGCGAGAAGGCTTACAGCCCCCGTCAACTCCAAGGATTATGGCAGGCTTACGGTAACAACATATTATCGAGCCGATGTTGAAGTTCTCGATGTTATTCCTAAAGAATCATTTTGGCCGCCTCCTAAGGTGGATTCGCTGATAGTTCGTTTGAAGCCTAGAAAGCCTTCCTTTAAAGTAATAGATGAGGAGATCTTCTTCGATGTGGTAAGAGCGATCTTCACTCAAAAAAATAAAAAAATTAGAAATGCAATTATACCATTCTTCAGTAGATTCAGATTGTCTAGTAAAGAAGCTAAGAAAATAGCTGATTCTCTACCATTTCATGATAAAAGGCCAAGAGGATTATCTCCTGAAGAGATCGGTTTAATCGCTGATGAGATCGCTAGAGAACTGCAAAAAATTGGACTTCTTTAGGTAGTTCCCTTAAACAACGCTTAGGCTTCTACGTCTATAAATGCTTGATTATAGCTGCCTCCAGAGCTCTCCGTGGCCTAACACCTATAAGTCTATCCACAAGTTTTCTATCCTTAAAGATCAGTATCGTCGGTATGCTCATTATCTGATATTCCATGGGAATCCTACGATTCAAGTCTACATTAAGCTTTCCAAATAGTATTTTTCCTGCATACTCCTTTGCAAGCTCGTCTATTATTGGACTTATCATACGGCATGGAGCACACCATGCAGCCCAACAGTCAACAACCACCAATCCTTCCCTATTCACTATCTCATGAAAGTTTGAGTCTGTAATCTCTATCGGCTTATCGACCTTTATTTCAGGTTGCTTCGAAGATTCCATCTTCCTCAGCATCTCCCTCAGTTTCTTGCGTCTGATCCTTTCAAGTTCCTCGTCCTCTTCCATAATTAAATCCCCCCACCGAACATAGTACTCTGAAAAAGAGATAAACTTAAGTCTTCCTCAAAGTGAAAAAGACGCTATTTCCTCGGGAATAGTTATGCTGTAAATGTCCAAAAATTATGGAAAAATATATTGGAGAGCGTCATTATTATGGGTATTTGGCGGATCCAAAGATGCCTACGGAAATTAAAGATCCCGAGGAATTCGTTAAGATCTCCGAAAGGGCTAAGTACTGCATCGTCAAGCGACTCAAGGGCGTTGTTAAGTTAAAGCTCAGAACTCCCCGAATACTTTACACGCTTAAGGTCAACCCATCCCAGACAGAAGAGATCTTAAAAAAGCTACGATGCGAGATACGGGAAATATAAAATCACATAGAAATCTCATGTTTCCTTTTTAATTATGCAGCAGAAAAGCCTTTTTATTCTGGAAGAACTTCTGAAAGCACTCTCAGAAAGTTTTCGCCGAGAATCTTCTTAACCTCGCCTTCTCCATATCCTCTTTCAAGGAGCCTTTCTGTAATCTTTGGGAGCTCCATTACATCTTTCAGGAGCGTTCCTCCCCCATCAAAGTCTGAGCCTATACCCACATGATCAATCCCCGCGACATCCACGATGTGATCAACATGATCAATAAGTCTGGAGAGTGAAGGTTTCTTCTCATCTACGAATGCTGGGACAAACGTAACTCCGATGACCCCTCCCTTAGACGCAAGACCCCTAATCTGATCATCAGTTAGGTTTCGCCGATGATTGCATAAAGCCTTACAATTTCCATGAGAGACTATAAGAGGCTTCTTTGAGACTTCAAGAGCATCCCAAAACCCCTTTTCACTTATATGCGCAAGATCCACAACTATCCCCAGCCTATTCATCTCCTCGACAAGTTGAACCCCAAAGTTTGTTAGTCCCCCGCCTGTCCGAGACTCTCCAACGCCATCAGCCGCCAAGCTTCTAGTATTATGAGTCAAACCTATGCTTCTCACGCCCAGCTTAAAGAGCATCCTGAGAACATCAAGGCTTCCTTCAGTTGCATCACTGTTCTCTATCGCCATAATAATGGCTAAGTTTCCACTCCTTATAGCCTCGAAAAGATCCCTCTTCGTAGCGACAATTGAGACTTCAGTTGAAGCATGCTCCAGATTTCTATCGAAGAATCCAAATGCGTCAAGAGCATAGGTCAAGTAATTCTTTACAGCCCTAGTAACATCCACAGCGAAGAATGCGACATCCACTTTAGCCTCTCTCAATCTCGGAATATCAACCTGAGTTTTGCTGGTTCTCTCATTCAGACTTATTCCTAAGCGTTTATGGGCCATAATTGTATCATTATGCGAATCAACAATAACCGCTTCTTCATGAACCCTCTCAAATGTAGACTTCATGAAATTATAATTATTTCATAACTAAGATAAAGATTTACGGAAAGAACATGAACTAACCTTCTGTAAGGATAACGATGCAGAAGGCCATAATTTGCAAAGTTTTTCTCAAGATAAAAAATAGTCGCCGCTCCTTCTTTGAAACCAAAGAGCCGCTGGATTAACTATAAGCGACACCTATATGTAGAGTCCAAAATTATTAATGACCTATGAAAAAGAAAAGCGAATATCCCTATACTCTCTCATCAGTTTTATTGGATTATATAGCAAGTAAAGAGATACGATTTTTATTTGGAGTTGCAGGTTCAGCTGAGAGAGACCTCTTCGATAATCTTGCTAGAGAAGAATATGCAAAGAAAATCAGGTTTATACAGGCAAACTCGGAATATCCCGCCGCTAGAATGAGTATAGGATACGCTAGAGCCTCAGGGAAGACCGCGCCTTTAATTCTCCACATTCAAGTAGGTCCAGCTAATGCTGCTTTAGCCATACTGGACGCATACATTGCCTGTATACCACTTCTCATATTCAGCGTAGGACACATATCTAAAGAGACAGATTTCAAGGAGGCTCTGTATGGTTATTACAGAACCGCCGAGCTTCTCCGCGAATATTGTAAGTACGTGTATCGCGTTATCAGTCCTGAAAACTTCGATAAGGTGCTTCGAAGAGCCCTAAGGCTGGCGGAGACGCCGCCGAGGGGCCCTGTCTTTCTGACGGTCTCACAGGATACTGCTGAGAAGGAGATTTCCAAAAGAGAAGTGAAGAGAATCGAATCTTCAAGGCCGTCTCCTCCGGAGCCGTTGGTTCTAAAAGTTGCAGAGGCTTTTAGAAGAGCTGAGAAGCCAGTTATATTGACGCAGAGGACAGAGAGGAGAAAGCCTGTTTCTCTTCTCGTGCAGCTAGCGGAAAAGACTGCTTCTGCAGTGTTCGAAGTTAGGCCGTGCACAATGAATTTCCCGTCATCCCATCCGCTTCATCAGGGATACTCCGGAGATAGGGACTCGCAGATGGATGATTATGTCACATCAAGCGATATGGTTCTCGCGTTGAACTGTTTTAATCCGCCCGTATCGGACTTCGGAATTAATATTCATGTCTCGGATAATCCCCTCGCCTTTAACGAGGATGCTGAAGTCAACGTCTTCTGCGATACAGATCTTTTTCTGAAGGCTTTATTGAAAAAACTTGAAGATTTGAAGTCTGACTATGAAAAAATCGAAGAATTGAAAAAGAAACATGTAGAAAAGCGGAGAAAATGGATGAACGATCTTAAGGCCAGATTTGATGAGGATCCTCCATCTCCACAAAGAGTATGGTTTGAGATTAATAGAATCTTTAAGGGAGGAAAGGATTATGTTCTTTACTTTGCCCCGGGATATTCTCAAAGACTCTCAGTACAGAGATATTTGGAAAGGGAGATTCCGGGATGTTTTTACAGTAGTCTCTCAGCAGCAATGGGCGTCGCTGGGGAGGCTATAGGCATCCAGCTGGCAGAGAAGCGAAGAGTGATCTGCGCATTAGGAGATTTTGAAGCACACGTATCTCAGCTGCCAACGCTTCTTTGGACCTCCACACATCATCAGATCCCGGTGATATGGATAGTCCTAGATAATGGGAGTGGAGCCATAGTTAAAAGATCATACTGGACCTATGGCAAATGCATGCGTGATAGGGGAATTTTCATTGGAACGGAGCTTAACGAGCCGAAAACAGAATGGACCAAGATAGCTGAAGCGAACAGAGTTAAATCTTTAAGATGTGAAAAGACGGAGGAGCTTAGACAGAAGATAGCTGAGGCAATAAAGGTTAAGGGGCCTGTTTTACTCTCAATCTCAACACAGACATTCGAGGAGCCTCCGGAAGGATGGAAAGAATAAACCGAAGCGCTCAGGAAGATCCAAGTTATAGATTAGCCACCAGTCCCGGCATAGTTCTTAAGTCTGTTATGAAAACATGTCTCCTCTCCCAGATGGCAAGCCGGACCCCTCGGTTCAACTAGATATAATACGGCATCTGCATCGCAATCAACGAGAATCTCTATAACCCTCTGGACATTCCCTGAAGTTTCGCCCTTCTTCATAACACGGCCAAAGGATCTTCTAAAGAAGTGTGCATAGCCCGTCTTTATAGTCTTCTCCAAAGCTTCACGGTTAACATAGGCAAGTGTCAGGACCTTCAGGGACTTATAATCCTGAACTACTACGGGAATAAGTCCTCCTCCCTTCTCAAAGTCTAAGTCATCTATACTTACAAGCTTTCGAACCTTCAAAGTCTAACAGGCACTCCCCTCTCAGCTAAGAATCGCTTCACTACAGGAATCGGATACTTCCCGAAGTGAAAGATGGATGCAGCTAACGCCGCATCCGCCTTCCCCATAGTGAAAGCCTCAAAGAAATGCTCAGGTTTACCGGCTCCCCCGCTTGCTATAACGGGAATATTGACACGCTCAGCTATGTTTCTGGTCAGTTCAAGATCATATCCATCCTCGGTTCCATCCCTATCCATCGATGTGACAAGGAGCTCTCCAGCTCCAAGCTTCGCAGCCTCAACAGCCCATTGAAGCGCGTCGATGCCTGTAGGTTTACCTCCTGTTCCGCCGTAAATGTGCACCTCAAACCAGCAGGCGCCCCTAGCAGTCTCGATAACAATTTTATCACGTCGAGCCTCATATCTTCTCTTCGCATCTATCGCGACAACTACGCATTGGCTGCCGAAGATCTCAGCTAGCTCACTGATCAGCTTGGGATTCTCAACAGCGGCTGTATTAATTGAGACCTTGTCCGCTCCGTTGCATAGAACTGCTCGGGCATCCTCGATGCTTCTGATTCCACCGCCCACAGTGAAAGGAATATCTATCTTCGATGCTACAGCTCGGACAACGCCCTTTAGGATCTCTCTCTTCTCAGGCGAGGCTGTTATATCTAGAAAGACAAGCTCGTCGGCTCCCTCATCACTGTAGCGTCTCCCAAGCTCGACGGGGTCGCCAGCCTCCCTTCGTCTAACAAACCGAACTCCCTTGACTACTCTTCCATGATCCACATCTAAGCAGGGAATTATCCTTTTAGCCAGAACCATCTAATTCTCCATCCAAGATCCTAATCAATTCTAACCGCTCTTAAAGCTTCACGTAGGCTGAGCCTTCCCTCATAAAGAGCCCTTCCAATAACGACTCCATGAACTCCCACCTGCTTTAGATCTAAAATATCCCTGATGCTGCTAACTCCTCCAGCCGCAATCACTTTTAAGCCGCGTCGACAGAGCCTCGACAATATTTCGATGTCGGGTCCCAGCAATGCGCCATCTCGGGCGATGGAGGTTACCAGAAAGATCTTGACGCCGAGCTCTCTAAATTTCTCGGCTGCCACGTCCACAGAAATCTTGGTTGAGGCCTTCCAGCCTTTGACCATAACGACATCATCCTTATGATCCAAGGCGACAATGACTTTTTTCTCCCCGAATTCTCTTAGGAGAGACTCTACGAGGTGAGGATCTGAGAAGGCGAGAGAACCTAAAATCACACGTTTAACACCCATTAATAGCAATTTACGTGCAATCTCTAAGCTCCGAATTCCGCCGCCTACCTGAACTGAGGCTTCAACAGATCTGACAATCGACTCTATCACTTCCAAGTTTCTCTCCGTTCCCAACGCAGCATCCAAGTCGACAACATGGATAAACTTGGCTCCTTCGGCTTCCCATCTTTTCGCGACGGAAACAGGATCTCCTAGCTTGCTGTAGGATCTCAGCTGTTTAGGGTCTCCTCTGACAAGCCTGACAACCCTACCCTTCATGATGTCAACGGCTGGAATTATCTCCATGGCTCTTCACTCATCCCTTAACAATTCTAGCAAAGTTATGGAGCACTTTTCTTCCAGGCTTACCCGACTTTTCCGGATGAAATTGAGTTCCAAAGATATTCTTCTTTGCAATTACTGAGGCGAATGCTATTCCATACGTGGTCTCCGCAATGATCACTTCATTCTCAGAAGGATCTGCATAGTAGCTATGAACGAAGTAGAAGTAGTCTTTCTCATTTATGCCATCTAGTAGATCATTGTTAACTAAGACTCGTAGGGTGTTCCAGCCCATATGCGGAATCTTTACATCTCCAGGAAGCTTTAAGACTCTTCCTTTAAGAAGGCTTAGCCCTTCACCAACGCTTTCCTCACTTTTCTCAAATAAGAGCTGCATACCTAAACAGATGCCGAAAAGCGGAACACCGTCTTCAACGACTCTTGCGATCTCCTCTCGTATGGGATAGAGATTTCTAGCTCCCGACTTGAAGTTTCCAACTCCAGGCAAGACTATACCGTCATAGCTGCTTAGGCTTTCAGGCTTTGAAAGGACCGATACGCTCAAACCAGCCTTTTGTAATGCGCATTTCAGACTGAAGAGGTTTCCAATACCATAATCTATTATCGCTATCTTGGAGATTTCAGATGACCCCCTTTGAGCTAGGCACCCCTCTTCTTCTAGGATCAAGCGAGACTGCTTGACGAAGAGAGAGAGCTAATGCCTTAAATGCAGCTTCGGTCTTATGATGATTATTAGATCCATATTGGATCCAAATGTGCACATTAGCGCGTAGAGCCATAGTTAAGCTCTCAATGAAATGCATTATATCTTCGCATGGGATATCCTCAATTTTATTGCCTCTCAGCTTTAGATCCACCTTGACATACGGCCTTCTTGAAAGATCAACCGCAGCGAAAGCTAATGAGCAGTCCATAGGCACAATTGCGTATCCAAACCTCTTTATTCCCTTCGCATCTCCGAGAGCCTTCAGTATAGCCTCTCCGAGACAGATCGCTACATCCTCTATAAGGTGATGAGATAGGTCGCCTACTGCTTGAACCTTGATGTCAATTAGACTGTGAGTTGCTAATGATTTCAGCATATGATTCAAAAATTTGACTCCTGTGCTGACGTCGGCTAAGCCTGCTCCATCAAGATTCACTTCTACCTGAATATCGGTTTCGCTGGTCTTTCTAGAAACCCTTCCCACTCTCAACTTTCTTTTCTCCTCTCAAATCTGCCAGTAACGTAGGTAAATCATTAACTGAAGGAATAATCATGTCACATCCACTATCTAAAAAGCTTCGCATAACCTCTTTTTCCACAAATGCATAGCGGTAAACTCCCGCAAAGAGAACTTCTCCCCTCAGCCTTGCAGCCTCTGCTGCCATAATAAAATCTTCTGCAGAGTCTCCTACATACATAATGAAGCCGCAATCCTCAAAAGCTTCCGCCGCCTTCAGAAGCGAGAATGGATGAGGCTTTCTTAAGCTTCCTTTTTCAGGACTTTCACGTTCAGCCCTATCAATGGCCTCTGCAAAGACAAGCGCCTTCGGATTAAACTTTTCAATCAAGTCTCCTAGTACATACTCTGCAGATTTACGTCTACTCCCAGAGGCGATTCCCAAATTTCTTTTTCCAAGAATCGAAATCAAGGAGTCAAGAGTCTCAGGCTGAATAATTAGAGTCTCATTCTCAATCAATCCGGGTCCATGATTGAATTGAGGAGTGATCCTATAAGATTTCTTGAATAGCCTTGCACCACAGAAAAACTCTTCAAAAACCCTCGCGATTAAGCTTTTATCCACATCTTCTGCGGGATTAAGAAAAGATTTTAGGAGAAGATAGAATCTCCGGAAATCATCATCTGCATGAGCTTTAATTAAGTTTTCATCAACAGATTTTTTCCCGTTAGAATCTAAAAGACTCGTAAAGTCCTTAAGCTTCTCGAATGTTTCCGCGAAAAACTCCCGGTTCAACATACGGAATCTCGACTTTCTCTTAACGGCTTCTTTGATTAACATAAACCGCTTGTAAGGTGATGATTCTCCCACAAATTTTTGCATAAGATCTCTGAGGCATCCGCGGAGCTCTATAGGTAGGCTGCTTAATGTAAACATGAGAATGCCATAGACCGTGTCCCAATCATTATTGAAGC
>CAZEGS010000060.1:0-8920 GCA_964512445.1 uncultured Candidatus Bathyarchaeia archaeon | reverse complement strand
AAAATCGTCAAATATCACAATGTGGTCATCGTCTATTCTGAGCGTCCGCCGCAACAGAAGCCCTCCTCAAAATAATGTTCTTAAACCTGATAAATAAAGAAAGGTAACTCTCCTCAAATTCTCGTTTCGCCTTAAAGTTCGATCCTTCAACCGCATAAAAGTTTTTCAATCTCAGATATCTCTCTACGTGTTGGATTGCGAGGAATATTATATAGTGGTCCACTCGGCCTTTCATTATAGTATGGCCTATTACATCCTGGGCAGCCTGACGTCATAAATGGTTCACCTTTCCTGATGATTCTTCTTAGATTCTCTTCTGACAGGCCGAAGTCTATGAGATCTCCATCTTTAAAGGTCATATCTTCAAATCGTCTTATCCTTCTGGTTATCAGGTAATGCGCGAGTTGAAGTTTTCTATAGTATCTTATTGGTGGAGGCTGGCGGTCTGAGAGAAGAGTGCCTGGAAGAGGGGTAAATGCGAAGAGAGCTGGGTAGACTCCTAAGTCGACGCATTTCTGAATCATCCTGACAAATTCCTCTCCGCTTTCCCCTAATCCAGCTATAAGATGAGTTGATACGTTATTTCTTCCAAATGTTTCCACAGCTTCCACGAGCGCCTTTAGGTGTCTATTCCATCTGTAGGGACCGCCGATTTCGGCTCCTTTAACTCTATTGAAGATCTCTTCGGTAACGGCGTCTAGGGGGATGCTGATTCTTTGTACCCCGGCCTCAGCCAGTTTTTTCATCTCTCTTTGTCTAAGAGGTTGACAGGAGACGGATATCGGTACTTCCGAGTGTTCTTTGATTCGCTTCACTATGGATATTACGTCACGTACAACAGAGGGGTAATTCAATGTCTGAATGCATGTTCTCAGTATTTTCTTATCTTGAAAAGCATCGATTATCCGGGGGATAACTTCTTCCGTGGGGAAAACGGGCCATGTGATCCTTGAAAGCATATCTGCTCTGCCATGAGCCACTCTAGATTGTGGACAGAAGGCGCATGAAGCTCGGCATTTCCCCCTTCTATATGTAAGCAGATACGCGGTTGTCGGCTTCGCATCTAGTCTGCCTTTCGTTAAGCCTAGGATTATTGCGGAGCCTAATGAGACTCTAATCTTCTTCGGCAAGGTCAAGGTCTTCGCCTACTCAGAATCATGTAGGAGGTTCCTTAGCAATAAATATTTCATAGTGGGAGTATTAAGGAGAATATAGCAATAGTCAGTCTGATGGCATATGCGCATCGTCTATTCAGAGAAGTGCCTAGAATATGTATTGCCCTATCATCCGGAGTCTCCTGAAAGAGTATATCGAGCCTACCGACTTCTGAAGAGCAAAGGATTGAAGTTTATTGAGCCGGAAGCCTCATCCGAAGATGACTTGAAGATGGTTCACAGCGAAGACTTTATTATGCGGATTAGATCTGGAGACTTCTTCGATCCGGACTCTCCAAGCCTTCCCGACATTTATGAGTATGCCAGGCTCTCTGTAGGCGGCGCCATAAAGAGTATGGAGGTCGCTTTAAGGGGAGAAAATGCATTCTCTCTGATGAGGCCGCCCGGCCATCACGTTGGCGTTAATGGAAGCGCGCTTGGCGCCCCCTCTATGGGTTTCTGCTACTTCAATAATATTGCGGTTTCCTGTATGAAAGCGCTTAGAGACGTCGATAAGATAGCGATCATAGATATTGACTGTCATCATGGAAATGGGACCCAAGAGATTTTTCTTGGAAATCCTCACGTACTCTTCGTCTCGCTTCATAAGTATGGTGCCTTTTATCCTGGAACAGGAGGCTTCTCTGAAGGTAACTGCTTAAACTATCCGTTCAGAAACCCTGTTGGAGACAGGGAATATCTGCAGGTATTGAGAAAAGCGTTGAAAAAGGTTGAAGAGTTCAATCCAGACCTCATCGCTGTATCAGCGGGATTCGATGCGCATAGAGATGATCCTGTCGGAGCGTTGATGCTTAGCGAAGAAGCATATGCAAAGATTGGATGTATGATTGCTGATCTGAAGCGTAATGTATTCGCGGTTCTTGAGGGTGGATATGGACGTTTCTTCCCGGAATGTGTATGGAACTTCGTACACGCCCTTGATATTTAGCTGAGATCTTCTCTCATGCAGATTCGGAAAAGTTTCCCAGCAAGGATTATTAGGGCTGAAAATAAAAGATGAGGTGCAAGTCTTTCTTCATGAGGGATTTGAGGATGATGAAGAAAATAGAGGCGGTGAAGGATTATAATCTGCGTCCAGGGATGTCCGTTGCTGAACTGGTGAGACAGATGAAGGAATCCTGGGGTTTCACCGCTGCAAAGATTGCAGATGGAGTTGAGATACTGAAAAGGATGATCTCTGATGAGGACTGTGCAAAGTTTCTTTCCTTCCCAGCCTGTATAGTTGCAACGG
The DNA here is from genome assembly GCA_964512445.1 of uncultured Candidatus Bathyarchaeia archaeon. Classification (GTDB taxonomy): domain Archaea; phylum Thermoproteota; class Bathyarchaeia; order Bathyarchaeales; family DTEX01; genus B63. The sequence goes on along the minus strand of CAZEGS010000060.1, from coordinate 6,514 downwards.
GCACACGAGGCGTTCTCAGAGAGATTGTTAAACGCCGTCTAGTAGATGTGATAGTGACGACATGTGGAACTCTTGATCATGACTTGGCGAGAAGCTGGAGGAAGTATTATCGAGGATCCTTTTACATGGATGATGGAGAGCTTCATAGAAAGGGAATAAACAGGTTGGGGAACATCTTAGTGCCTAACGAAAGCTATGGCTTGATAATAGAGGAGAAGATGCAGGAGATGTTAGCGGATCTCTGGGATGAAGGGGTCAGGGAGATGTCTAGCCGAGAGATCTGCCGAGAGATGGGGCGGAGAATCTGCGGTGAGGATTCTATACTTTACTGGGCTGCTAAGAATGATGTTCCCGTCTATGTACCTGGATTGACGGATGGGGCAGTTGGCTATCAGATCTGGCTATTCTCTCAAGATCACAATTTTAAAATTGATGTTCTGAAGGACGAGCAGGAACTAAATGATCTCATCTTCGAATCTGAGAAGACGGGGGCCCTAATCATAGGCGGCGGAATCTCTAAGCATCATGTGATCTGGTGGAACCAATTCAAAGGCGGGCTTGACTATGCAGTCTACATAACGACGGCTGTTGAATGGGATGGAAGCCTTTCCGGAGCAAGGCTTCGAGAGGCGGTATCCTGGGGAAAGGTTAAGGAGACGGCGAGTCGAGTTACGATAGAAGGAGATGCAACGGTTATTCTTCCCCTCATGATCGCTTGCTTGATCACGACCTTTAGAAGCGTCTAAATTTATTGGAGATGACCTAGGCTTTCATAGAATACATGTGAATATCTCGTCTGAAAAGTATAGTTGAAAAAGTTCAAGCATAATTTTTATTTATTAAATAGTCTTTGTTGGGGAACTCTGATGGGCATGTACTCTGAAGATTTAAAAAGCAAGATCAGGAAGGCGCGGGAGCTGAGCTGGACCGTCTTCGGCCGGAGAATATGTTTCTACGCTCCTAGCTTCACCTACTATAGAAGCAGATACTTCAAGTTTTCCCACTCTCATTTCCCTTCAATATCCATAACGGGGAGAGGTTGCTCCCTAAAATGTAAACATTGTGGAGGCAAAATTCTTGAGACTATGATCCCTGCAGAAACCCCTGAGAAACTCTTGAAAACCCTTCATTGGATAAAGGCTCGCGGCGCTGTTGGATGCCTTATAAGTGGGGGATGTCTCCCGAATGGATCCGTACCTATCCTCAGATTTTTAGATGCGATTACTGAAGCTAAAAAGATGGGATTAAAAGTTGTTGTACATACGGGGCTTGTAGATCTTGAGGCCGCAGAGAATCTTAGGAAAGCTGGAGTTGACGCGGTCTCAATAGACATTATAGGCTCAGACGAGACTATAAGAGAGATATACAATCTAAACGCTTCCATTCAAGATTATGAGGAGTCTTTGAGGGCTCTGCATATGGCGGGAATCCCCTTCACTCCACACGTCCTCGTTGGTCTTCATTATGGCGAGTTAAGAGGAGAATTCGACGCTTTAAGTATGATTACGAAGTATAATCCATCAGCCCTCATAATAATCATATTCTTCCCCATAAAGGGAACTGAGATGGAGAATTTTAAGCCTCCACCCCCAGAAGACGTGGCCAGAGTCATGGTTCAAGCACGAGTTATGATGCCTAGAGTTCCGATAGTTCTAGGCTGCGCAAGGCCGAAGGGAAAACATCGTGTCCAAACTGACACTTTGGCAGTTGAGGCTGGAGTGAATGGAATAGCCTTTCCTGAGGATGAGGCTATAGAGAAGGCGTTAAAGATGGGTTTAAAAGTTTCTTTCTCGCCTCTATGCTGCTCAAGTATTTACAGCGATCTTCTCAAATAATAATGCTTTAACGACTTTTCCAAGACCCCGTTCCAAAACTGAAGGGGCTTTTCATCAGGTCCTTTATCTGATTTTTAAGATCTACAAAGCATTCGCTTAGTTTCTCTGCATCCTCTTTAGAGACTCCTACCCTTATAAGCTCGCCTTCAAAGGATCTTCTCGCTCTCCTCACATACCAACTGATCATTATCCAAACGAAAACGATACTGCCAATAATTTTAAGGATAAAAAATATTATGCGTAGTACTGCTAAACTTCGACTCATCCCTCAAAACCCTTTCTGAGACTCCTAAGAAAAAATAGGAGTTTTTCTTATTCTAGGTTTCCTCTCCGGATTTTTCAGCTATGCTCTTCTCGATCTTTTCTTTGATTCCCTTAGAGATCTCCTCAGCCAATTCCCTTTTATGCTCCTTTGAAACGCCGCCTTTTCGACCGACTGCTTCTCTTAGTAGATCTCCTAGATCAGTGAAAGTTTTGATGTAGTCTTGAGTCATTTTTATCGCAACTTCCCTTGGAAGCCCGCCAGCCAGCAATTCTTTGTAGAAGCTTGCAGCTGCAGCTCCCATGTTTCTACCAGCTTCAGCTGAGAAGATCGATCCGATTATTCCTTTCAGTAGGGCTGGAACCCTTTCCGAGACTATCTTCAATACCTCCTCCAGTTCTTCCACGTCGCTTTTCCGTTCTATCCCATTTCCCATCTCGCCACCTCCTGTTTAATAATGATGTCTGGTCACAAATGTTAACTATTATGGGTAAAAGTGACCAGTCCTTTGTCCACTTACTCGATCAATTCGTATTTTTTTCCAAAGCCTTCGGTTAGACGCACTATACCTTCATCTCTCAAGATCTGTAGCTTAGCCCTTACGATCCTTCTTGACGCTTTCCCCCTTATAGATCTGACTTCGCGAGTTATTGCTGATATGTTAAGCGGTCCTCTTAAAGCTAACACTTGAATTATGCAACGTGAGATCTCATCTCTTCTTATTCTTGAATGCCTCAGATATCTTTCAGCTGATCTTAGTCTAGATAGAATCTTCAGAGGCTCACCGTAAGCTTTCACTCCAAAACTTAAAAGTCTCAGAGACGACGCGAATTCTGCATATTCAGGCTTCTCCAGTATAATCTTCTCTAGCATCTCTAGTCTTTGAAGGATTGAGTCAAGCTTCTTAACTATCTCTTCTAGATGATCGTCAGCCTTTTTGCCGCTCAAAATTTTCACGCTTAAACAATTTCAGGCAATATAGTTTACTCTAAACTTCTTTATCAGATTTTACTTCCTTAAAAATGTCGATGAGGGTGGGGACTGATGATAAGGAATCCCCTCTTTTGAATTTATAAATTTATAGACTCTCGATCTTTAGCGCGTTTCTTTTCGCCCTTCCTTTATATTCACGTGCAACTATCATCGTGGACGTCAACATTATGCTCGGCATACTTCTGAGATTTTCGGAGAGGAAATTCTCTAAGGTTTCAAGTTCATCAACTTTAACTTTCGCGATTATGTCGAATTCTCCGTAAACTATGCTTACATCCATAACCTCATCAAATTCCACAATCTTTCTGCATATGTCTCTTTCGCTGCCAGAGCTCACCTTCATCAAAACGTAAGCTTTGATTGTCATCAGCTCACCTTCAGACAGATCTATAGGGGATAAAAAACAACCCCTAAATTTATTCCTTTCCTTTTTATTTTCACAGATGAGGAATAAGTAGCACGTAAAAGCCGCTTTAAATCCTTAAAAATTTGCTTTCAAGTTTAGTCGTCACTATAAAAATTAAGGGTTTTCTTAAATCAAAAACTGTTGAGAGATGCCTTAATCAACTACCCGGAGACTTCCCTCAATAATCCGTCTAGGTATTCTGCGGCTTTAGACACTTCAAAGTCAAGATCGGAGCAGCTTGTAGAATTGTTTAGACTTTCAGTGACTATTGGACCCTCATATCCTATGTCATGAAGAGCTTTTATGGTTTCCCTCATATCGACATTGATGCTTCTCAGCCACTCATGATTTGTCGGGTCGTTAACATGAACAAGCTTCACTTTGTCTCCGCATCTTCTAAGATGCTCCATTAACGTCTCTTTCGGCGGTCTCGCCCTAACATTTCCAACCTCAAGGCAGAGGCCAACGTTCTCTGAGTCCACAGCATCCAGAAATTCTATGATACTCTCTGATGTGGGGAAACGATTATTGACGAATTCTATCGCGATTTTAACGTTGAATCTTTCAGCTAGATCCGAGCATTTATGAAAGAGATCTAGGGTCCACTTGTAGACTTTCTCTTCATCTGCATAGATAGGCATAGGTGAGATTCCATACATGACTGTTTCTCCTCCGAGCAGCGAAGCAATCTCGATTGCTCTCTTCAGCCTCTTTATGATCAGTTCTCTGTCTCTTTCTTCTGGAAGTATCTCTAAGCCTGGAGAGAATGTTGGAATGGTTATTCCAGAAGCCTTTAGTCTGATGCTCCTTAGTTTCTCCCTTAATCTTTCCACGTCATCTTCAGTCATTTCGAGGGGCCAAAACTCTAATGGATATTCGCAGAAATCTACATATTGGAAGCCTGAATGAGCTATTCTATTTAGTATCTGTGGTAATGTGAAATTGAAGGTTCTTCCAGGCCATCTATAGCATCTCCAGTATATCCGGGTCATAATGGATAACTTCATAGACATCATATCTCACCTTTCTCTATCATCTCGAATAAGGGGTTCTCATTAACTCGGAGTGGAAGGATTATTATTTCTCTTCGTCTCGCCGACTCATAAACGGACATTATTATCTCGAGGGTTCGTCGACCCTGCTCTCCACTGCACGGATGCTCAATATCCTTCTCTATACTCTCAATAAGCGCTTTAATCTGGAGGGTAAATGGGCTTTGCTTCTGAGTAATCTTAGGGACTTGCCAGTCTTCATCGCCTTTCCCTTTGTATCTGAGCTGTGGCTGTTCTCTCTCGCCAACCTCAATTCTACCTTCTGTGCCATATATCTGCAGAGAGCAATATTTTGATCCCTTCTTCCACCAGTTAATCTTTTCCACACGGCCCAAATCTTTGAAGAAGCTATCTTCTGTGAATCCTATCTTTCCGGTTGTAGGCTTCCAAAATGAGAGCTGTGAAGTCTCGAAGAAGGCTCTTAGTCCATCTTTGAATTCGATGTAGCCGATTGCTGAATCTTCAATGTAATGTCCATATCGCCTCCTTTTTTCGTAAGCATCGATCTGTCCGAAGACCCAATTTACAGGCTGATCCCCAGCTATGAAGATTATTAAGTCGATAAGGTGGGTTCCATCTGAAAGAAGATCGCCGGCGGAGACTCCGCGGATAAAGAACGGCTCTCCCATCACATGTGACTCTGAAAGTTTCTTTGCCTTTACATAGATATCTAGGAATCTTCTCATGTGTCCAATAGCCAATTTAGCTCCTGATTCTCTGCATGCCCTTATCATTCTGTCGGCCTCGGCTAGACATGTCGCCATCGGCTTCTCGCAGAGAATACCCTTTACTCCTTCCTCAGCTGCTCTCACGGTCATCTCGCAGTGAAGCGGCGGCCAAGTACATATGCTTACGATGTCAAGCTTCTCTTCTCGAAGCATGGCTTTGTAATCTGTGTAAAGATTCTTGATGTTGTAGAGCTCCCCGAATTCTTTAAGGCGATGCGTGTTTATGTCGGCAGCGGCGGCTATTTTTAAATTCAGATCCAGATATGCCTTTGCATGAGCGTTTGCGATGCCTCCGCAGCCTATCAAACCTACTCTATATTTCTTCATATTCACCGCCGTGGCTGAATAATGCTCTCTAATTGCCATCTAATTATTTATCTTTGAAGGAAAGCCTATGAGATTTTTAGTTGAATCCTTTAACGTTTTGACACGCTATCCTGAGTCTTTATTGAGGCCGTGCTGGATCATCCAGTCTCCACAAACGTATGGTTATAGATGTGAAAGCTGGAAATGTGATTAGAACATGAAGAATTAAAGTATCTTTAAGAAGCAAATTTTATATCCTAATTTCATCTTTTTGTTAAAAAGAGCTGTACCTGAAAAGGAAGGCTAGATTTAAATGAGCTACAAATTCATTGAGCCGTTAGAGGAGAAGCCTAAAGTTAAGAAGTCTTACCGTAAAGTCTCCATAGCTGAGCTTATCTTGAACGAATTTAAAGAAGCGGAGGTTAAATATGCAAAGATTAGCTTCAGCAAGCTTAAAGATAGCTATAAGTCTCCAGCCTTTGCAAGTAGAGCTCTAGGTAGAGTAGCTAAAAGACTCGGATTAAAAGATAAGATAATCGTTTATTCTGATGAAAACAACGTCTATCTAGAGAAAATTTAAAAAGCTGACCATATCACACTAATACGGTCTCTAAAGCATCTGATCAGCAAAGTATACTTAGAGTACAACATAAAATAGAATCTTAACATTCAAACTAAAAATTTAAAGAGCCTAGATCTTCAAGATAAAAATCGAATAAAAAGATTCTAATTCAAAAACTAAAATGATGAAGGCGAATAATTTCTAAAATCTTCTGAACATCTGCAAACATCATCTCATAATTTACCGGTTTAAACAGAGACGATTAAACAAATTTCAGACATAACGCCTCACACAACACTATACACAGGACATGCAAAACTTAAATAACGAAGAATTAAGTTTTAAATCTGGAGATAGTGAAGAATTATTC
>CAZEGS010000059.1:0-9243 GCA_964512445.1 uncultured Candidatus Bathyarchaeia archaeon | reverse complement strand
TTAAGATGCTTGATGCGCCTGTAAGCGGAGGAGAGATAGGGGCGATAAAGGGAACACTCTCAATAATGGTTGGAGGTCCAAAAGAGACATTTGAAGAATGCCTATCTAGACTCGAGGTGCTGGGGAAAAGAATCACCTACATGGGGCCGAATGGAATGGGTCAAACAACGAAGCTCTGCAATCAAGTTATATGTGCATTGAATATCCAAGCTGTCTGCGAAGGATTGATGCTCGGTGCAAAAGCCGGACTTGACCTCAAGAAGCTCTTAAATGTAGTCACTGCCGGAGCAGCAGGCTCATGGATGCTTTCGAATCTAGGGCCGAAAATGGTTGAGAGAGACTTCAAGCCCGGATTCAAGATAAGACATCAACAGAAAGATTTAAGGCTTGTCTTATCATTTGCAGCTGAGCTTGGGCTTCCTCTACCCGGCACAGCGCTGGTTCAGCAGATGCTCAGGGCAGTTGAGGCTGAGGGGCTTGGGGAGAAGGGAACTCAGGCGGCAATAGTTGCGATGGAGAAGCTTGCTGGAAAAAAGTTAACTGAAGAAGAGTAAAAAGAATCAAACTTTGAGAATAAAGTTTGTAAATATGAAAGACATAGAGCTCTGATATAAAGAAGGATTTCTATCGACTTTATATAAGGGACTGAGATATTAAAATTAAAGCATCAAAGGAGAGACTGAAATGGACAGTGTAAAAGCGTCAGGATTCATCGTTCTCTTCATAGGCGTCGCATTACTCATATTCACCTTTTTCAGCGCCTACCAATTTCTGACAGGTGTACTTGAAATAGCCACCGGGAAAGATCTCATGAGCCTCTTTGGGGAGGCCCTAGCCCCACTAATCTCTTACGCTATAAGAGCGTTGTATCTCGGCATAATGGGATGGATAGGGTCAATACTGACTAGGAGAGGGGTTCAGACAATAACAGCTGCGTCTAGAGAGTATGTGAAGCCTGAGGTAGAGATGAAGAAATCCGAGGAGGCGCCTGAAAAGCCAAAAGAGACGGATGTTGAGAAATAGATAGTCTTTAATTAAGTCTAGAGGAAGGAAAAAGCATAGTGAGGCAGAGCATCAGAGCTTTAGGATGGGCAGTAACTATATCGGCACTCCTCGTCTTCGCGTTTCTCGCATCCGCAATCTATTCCATTTTTCAATTAGCCATTGTTGATCAGGGAATAGGGATAGGGAATCCAGAAGTGAAGCTGATTAATGGAAATCTCACAATGCTCATGCCCATAACAATCAATAATACTGGATTATACGACATAAGCGAGTTCGAGGTGACCACGACGCTTAAAGATTCTGATGGAGTAATAATTGCCACGAACACTACAAGAATAGCCAAGATCAGAAAAGGAGATTTAAAAAGCGAGATTCACATCCTCTCTTTAGGTCCAAAAGTTCTCTTCTCAAGAATGAAAAGGCTCCTCTTCAATGATACGGAGATGAAGATGCTGATCTCAACCGGATTCAAATATGCATACGCATTAGGATTTCAAATATCGATTGTTAATATAACGATCCCGTGGGGAGCACCATTTCATGGATTAACTCTTAAAAGCCTCAACATCCGCGACTTCAATGGAACTCACCTATTTTTAGAATTGAACCTAAGATTTGAGAATCACTTCTTCACCGATATTGGAGGAGCACTATATCTTCTAATGTACAACGAGGAAGGAGAGATGATAGGTGAGGGAATCGGGTATCTCAGCGTCCCCTCTGGGGGAAGATTTGAAGAACCCATTTTGTTCATTGTGAATTTAACTCGTGTCGAATCCTTCACTGGAGAAGGCTATGCAGAATTATTCTTGCAGATCCCAATCATCGAGGAACCCATCAAGTTTGGGAGGATCAGCTATGAGCAATATTGAGGAAGAAGAGAAAACTGGAAAGGACTGGGCAAGAATCATAATTCCAAGGATCATAAGAGCCATATTATGGGGCTTCATCATGGGTGGAGAGATGCTTCTTCTACTCCATCTACCCCAATATATTCCCGGACTTGAAGAAGAGATGATGGAGATGCTTCCCATCCAAACAGCAACTGGCCTTTCATACTTCTTTCTGTTATTCGCCGGGATCGAAGTTGCTATTCAACTTTTAAGGGGAACAATCTTCCCATACGCCCTCAGCACGGCGAGATCAATCCTATCGATTATCCTTCTCATCCAGATGACGAATGGAGGAGTGATAACTGTAACAATTCAGCCTCCCACAGAAGCCCAAATGATGAATGCAAACATAATCTTCACCTTGTACTTCCAGCCGATACTAGGAGTCCTTCTTCTGCTATCCCTGATAAGTATGACTAAAAATTTACTGCAAGCTATAGATCATCTCTCCCAAAAAGAAGAGGAGGGATTTCCGCCGGAACTTCCATAGAGGAAAAGAAGAATAGAAGATTCGTTAGATTCTTAAGATAACTTCAGACACATACTTCTCCATGATCTTGGAGAAACTAACTATGATACTTTCCGGGTATGGCTTAACGTTATTGAAGGCTTTGTCAAGAGTCTCTCCAGGACGGAACTGCTGAAAGACGAATCTCTTCGCTCCCTCAACTATTCCTCCGATCTTTGGAATATCCTCTTCATTAACTATTCCGGGTACAACGGTATTTCTAAATTCATAATCAATCTCTCCTTCCTTCACGATCTTTATGCTGCGAAGCAACTTATCAGTACCATTCGCGCCGAGCAGCTTATACTTCTCTAGGGATGTTTTCACGTCTATCGCTATATAATCGAGGTAAGGCAGGCATTTTCTTAAGGTCTCCGGATAGAATCCATTAGTATCCAATTTTACGCTGAACCCGTTCTCTTTGAGTCTCCTAACAAATTTGGGGAGATCAGTGTTCATGGCAGGTTCGCCGCCCGATATCACAACAGCATCAACATACTTCTTTCTCTCCAGCAAAATTTTCAAGGCTTCATCTTCAGATAGGAATGGAGGTTTAGGATTCAGTATAAGTCGCCAATTATAGCAGAAGGGACAACGTAGATTACATCCAACAGTGAATAGAATGCTCGATATTCTGTTGGGAAAATCGATCAGGCTTGTCCTCTGCAATCCTCCGAACATCATTGATTCTTTATCCTCTGCTCATGCGGGAACCTTCACAAGAACAGACTTGTCAAAGGTCTTTCTTATCTGAAATTCAGCTTGCTTACCGTCATTCCATTGGTCAATAGGCCTGAAATATCCGACTATTCTAGAGTATACTTCACACTTGGCTCCACAGTATGGGCAGACCCTCTTCTCTCCAGCGAGATAGCCGTGAGAGACGCATATGCTAAAGGTGGGAGTCAACGAATAGTAGGGCAAATGTGAGATATAAGCAACCTTCTTAACGAGCTCAGCAGCAGCTTTCCATGAATATAATCTTTCTCCAAGAAATATGTGAAAGACTGTTCCGCCAGTATATAATGGTTGAAGCTTATCTTGATGCTCTAGAGCCTCAAACAAGTCAGTGGTATAATCGACTGGAAGTTGAGACGAGTTTGTATAGAATGGTTCAACCCCTTTGGAAAGATACTTCTCATTAGCAACAATGATGTCTGGATACTTACGTTTATCGATTCGCGCAAGCCTATATGAAGTTCCTTCAGCCGGCGTTGCCTCTAAATTGTACATGTTCCCAGTTTCTTCTTGAAATTCTATGAGCCTTTCACGCATGAATTTAAGCACTCTAATAGCGAATTCTGTTCCTTCCGGAGTTGCAATGTTTACTCCGAAAAGGTTAAGTAAAGCTTCATTCATGCCGACAAGCCCTATCGTTGAGAAATGATTCTTCCAGTAGCTTCCGTAAGCCTCCTTAACGAACCGCAGATAATGCTTAGAATACGGATACAGCCCCTTATCAGTAAATCTTTCCAGAACCTTTCTTTTGATCTCTAGACTCTCCTTCGCTAAGATCATTAGCTCCTCAAGCCTTTCAAAGAAGTCGTCCTCATCTTTCGCAAGATAGCCTATTCTAGGAAGATTTATAGTGACAACTCCTATCGAGCCAGTTAACGGATTTGCTCCGAAGAACCCTCCGCCGCGTCTACGAAGCACCCTATTATCGATTCTTAGGCGGCAGCACATGCTTCGCACATCTTCGGGAGACATATCACTATTCACGAAGTTTGAGAAGTATGGAGTTCCATATTTCGCCGCCACCTCAAATATCTTCTCTGAAACGGATGAGTCCCAATCAAAGTCCTTCGTAATATTGTATGTTGGTATTGGAAACGTAAAGATTCTTCCCTTCGCGTCTCCCTCTGACATAACCTCCGCGAATGCTATGTTAAATATGTCTATCTCATCTTGCATCTCACCGTAAGTGTCATCCGTTAGATTTCCTCCATGGATAACCGGCTCATCCCTCATGAATTCCGGTACGGTTAAGTCAAGAGTTACATTGGTGAACGGAGTCTGGAAGCCGACGCGAGTTGGAATATTTATGTTAAAGAAGAACTCTTGAAGCGCCTGTTTAACTTCTTTTTCGCTTAATCCATCATACCGTATGAAGGGGGCAAGGTAAGTGTCAAAATTGCTGAAGGCCTGGGCTCCAGCGGCTTCTCCCTGCAACGTATAGAAGAAGTTAACAACCTGCCCTAGCGCTGTTCTAAAATGTCTAGGAGGCTTGCTTTCGATCTTTCCAGACACGCCTCCAAATCCGGAAAGAAGAAGATCTCTAAGATCCCATCCTACACAGTAGGGGCCTAAAACTCCTAAATCGTGGATATGCATATCTCCAGAGAAATGCGCATCGGATACGTTAGGCGGATATACCCTGCTTATCCAATACTTTGCAATAACTGTCGATGACAAATAATTGTTTAGTCCCTGAAGGGAGTAGCTCATATTAGCGTTCTCGCGGACTCGCCAATCAGCAAGGTCAAGATATTGCTCTACAAGATCGGAAGAGCTGAGTAGAGCGGCTAACTCACGAAGGTCTTGATGCTGCTTCCTGTACAGGATATATGCTTTCGCCGTCTTTGCATGTCCATTCTCTATCAGGACTTTTTCTACAACGTCCTGTATCTCTTCAACTGTTGGAACGCCGTCTTCTCCAAAACGTTTCTCTAGCTCTGCAACTACTTGATCGCTAAGTCGCTTTGCAAGCTCCTTATCTTTTCCACCGACTGCTCTTGCAGCCTTCCATATGGCATTTGTTATACGGCTGCTATCAAATTTTTCTAATCTTCCATCCCTTTTTCTTACGTATTTCAAGGTATATCTTTCCTCGCTTCGATGGGAATGCGTAATGCGTGTAAACTTATGGTGGCAATCAAACATTGGAAATAAATGCTATACAAAAATTTAAAGATATTTATCTAATTTTCTATATAAAATATCTCCAAAAAAAGGAAAGAAAATCGCCGAAGAAGGCTTTTTTCATATCTTTTTGGAATGGTTTAGAGCAAACCGTTTATTCCGTCATTCCGCCGCAAGTCGTCTAGACACAATTTTGTAAATCAAAAAATTAAATTGAGGGATAAGTTCACATTTTCATATCCAAAAACAGGGATGTTTTGAACATATCATATAATAAGCCAGCGGATCATATTATAGTGAGATTGGAAGAAATGCGGAGGAGGAGCCTAATTTGATGACTCATCTTAATTTTCTTTTGATCAGCATCATCGCAAACATAATTATAATATCGCCGTTTCTCTGGCTTTCAGGGAGAGCTCTCGTAGGAAAGGAGAAGGCAAAGTTTTCTGATGCCATTCTGGTAGTTCTGCTTGGAACAATCATCGGCTCATTAATTGGAGTATTCTTTCACGGATTCGCAGCTTCCATAGTGCAGCTGATACTCTGGCTTGCCTTGATTAAACATTTCTTTGAATGCGGATGGCTGCAAGCATTAGCTATATCAATAATCGCTGCAATAATCTTTGCATTAGTCATCATAGCGCTAGGGATAATAGGCCTCTCTCTAATTGTATATTTATAACTCAATGATAATCGGAAGCGAAGTTACAGAAAAATATTGTAAAAGAGCCATTAATCCTTTCACATTGTAAAGATCAAATCGATAGAGATATCTCAGGAGTAGGTGAGGATACACTCAAGACTAAGAGAAGACTTGCAACGGACATAGATATACTATTGGGTAGGAACCATCTGCAGATCGAGAAACTTTAGGCTATTATAGAAGGGATCTTTTGAGGCGGCAGATCTGTAATAAAACAGCGCGATTGAGGAGAGACCTTAAATGCCCGGAGACTCCTCACAATACATAACATGTAGGAAGATGGAGGCATAGAAGAATTTTAAATACTTCCGATCTAGAATCTCTCCTCAATTTCTTTAATCAGATTTTTTGCTTCTGCAATATTCGAACATACTGTACTGATGGCTACTCTCCTAGGATTGATTCTGTCAAGTAATCTAACAACCTTCTTGGGCGGAACAAACAGCTGGAGCATTTTTCCATTATCCTGTATCTTTCTATATAAGGGAATCCAGCATTCTTCTCCGGAGTCCGGATTACCTTCCCCTGGAATCCATTGGATACAGTCAAGTTCTCTTATGCTGAGCAGATCGTCTAAATGCTTCAGTTCTAAGGGGCCGTCTAGGTGCCAAATTGTTCGATCAAATTCTCCACATTCCTCTAGAATTAATGGGTATACGAGTTCACGGAACATCCTCGGGGATAGATAGACGATGAAGTCGCATTGAAGTGTGAAGTGTTTCTTTGCGCTCCAAAGTCCAGCCCAAGTCGAATAGCCATTTTCTTGGACATTTATGAGCCTGCAAGATTCATCATAATATCTGAATAGGAGGCTATGGATTCGCTCAAGAACCCTTTTTACTCTTTCTCTTTCCAGGAAGATATCTCTTAAAAGATTCGTGGGAAAGTTTCCTCTCAGCAGTCCAGTTACAGTAACTGCGTCTAGAAGATCAGTGAAGGAGACTACTGCTTTACCTTTACACTCTTCTCTCGCCATTTCGTAGGCTCGGCAAGTATAGATCCACCATTCATTATGAGCGTCGAACTCTACATTCTCGAGCTCCTTTAACGAAAAATCTCCTAAGAACCATGACGTGTTAACTTTAGGGTCAAATTTGACCGTGGCTCCTAAATATGCTGCGAGGGATCCGGGACCCAAGTTCACCCATACGTTTGGATACGCTTCCTTTTCGAATATTAATCTTGAAAACTGCTGAAAAAGCCTGTTTAAAGCCTTTTCAATATCGGGGTAATATCGAAGAAAAGCCCAAGAATCAATCACTGGAAGAGCATCATGCTTTGGATAAACTATCTGGATTAACGGTTGATCTAAAGCTCCGTTCCACCATTCTTCAAAGACTTTTTTGGTCTCTTCCCAATCTTTCTTAAAAAGCATAGCGCCATCCCCGTAATGCCATAATAAAGGTTCATCTGATCAAGAAGATTAGAAACTCATTATAAGATTTTTTTTAGAGTTTCCAGATTAAACTTTGTGTTTGCACATCCATTCTTTATTAAAGGCACCGCTTGCCCCGGCAAGTGAAGCTTCTCTAAGACTTTCTCTGCAAGTCTAATCTCCATCCCACATGCAACTCCAACAACAGCTTCATAGTTACTCCTATCAAGAATCTCTTTTATGCAGGAGCCCCCGGGAACAACATAGACATCATATCCTCTTCTCTTTCCTAGAAGCGTAGCTTGATGTATAAGGCAGTCGCTTGAGCAATAGGAACAATAAAAGGATGGAATCTCGGGATTAAATATTGCTTTACATCTGCTATCCATGTACTTCCTAGAGCAGTGGGGAAGAAATAGGGCTTTCCTCCCAGCCTTTAAAAATTCATTTCGATATCTAATATTCCTAATCTGCGTTTCAATGAAATCCTCCATGAGGCTTATGGCATCTGAAAGGTTGAGGCCCGTTAATTCCTGAATTCTAAACTTTCTAATCAGGTAGCGGGCAGCGTCTCCCGTTCTCCTATATATTCCACTATCATGGGCAACTCTAGCAACTTCTCTACAGAATGATCTTGAAATTTTAGTTAGGTCAAATCTGAAATTATATGGCATAAATGGAGATCATGTAAAAGGAGCCTCATAAAGTTTAGTGAACACAAAGAAAAATAAAAAGGGATTTTAGGGCCTTCAAATTATGAATGACGCACGATTCTTAGTCAGCTAGGTAAAAGCTTCACATGCATGATTGCTTAACCTTTAAGACCTGAAGAAAGAGAAGAAGTAATAAGGATTGATGGTCTTCTAAGAGGAAGCGCGGAAGCACCATTAAACGATTATGTACAGTGAGAAAAACTAAAGATAAAGAATGCAAAGCTAGCTAGTAATTCTCTCTAAGCGGATATGAGCCTCTCCAAGGATGCAGCTGGATGAATTAGGCTTACGCTCGGCGAGACCGTTGTAGAATGCTGAATCTTCCACAGTCCAATGCTGCTTCGTGCTTCCGTGGCAATTTAGCAACTTCTTGTCTCCAGAATTCTTTAGATTCTTCCCGATTCAGCTCACCAGTAAAAATCTTCTTCGAGATAAGTCATGCTTGAATGATCTCGGTAGCGATTCTAAGACATCTCTCCGCCAGAGAATCTGGATCTCCCCTTTCCTGAATCTCCATCATAAAGATCCCCTTGTAATCAGCCTCTCTTAGGGCTCTGATCACCAAACTCCAATCTATGCTTCCGTCACCAGGAGGTAAGTGCTGATCCCCACTTCCATCGTTATCATGGATATGAAGCGTCCACAAGTATTCTCCTGCATCGATTATCTCATTATATATGCTGATGTCTGAAGAGGCTGCCAGCAGATTAGCATGACCAGAATCGAAACATATGCCAAGATATGGCGATCCGACGCTTCTTATAATCTCCTTAAGATCCGACACTCTGCTTCCGAACCTTTCACGCTTCATATCAATCATGTTTTCAATAGCGATCTTCACTCCAAGATCCTCCGCCTTCTTAACGACAACCCTTAAATTCTCAATAGAGTTCTTCTTCATGACTTCATAGCCTAACGAGATACTCTCAGAATGATTCGGATGGACAACCAGTATTGGACAATCTATGGCTCTGCAATACTCTAATGTTTTTTCAAGAAGCTCTATGCTTCGGCTTTTAATATCAGTGCTCTGCGCTGATAAGTCAACTCCATCTATCGGAGCATGCACAGAGTTTGGATGTAAACCAAGATCATTAATGAGGCTCCTTATGCTTGAAAGTTTTGAACGGGGAAAAACTCTAGGATCCAAATGTATTTTATCCGCGTTTATCTCCACTTCTGTA
>CAZEGS010000058.1:0-9407 GCA_964512445.1 uncultured Candidatus Bathyarchaeia archaeon | reverse complement strand
TAAAGACTGGAGGAGATCCCACTACACTGCAGAGATTACTCCAGATCTAGATAAAAAAGAAGTAATAGTTATGGGTTGGATCCGCGACATTCGAGATTTAGGTGGAATAAGATTTATTGTTCTTCAGGATAGGCTTGGAAAGGTTCAGATTACTGTTCCCGAATCTGAGGTTGACAAAAATACGTTGGACAAGTCAGGCTCTCTTCATAGACAGGATTGTATTGCGGTTAAAGGAATTGTAAAGAGGATGGAAAAGGCTCCGAGAGGAGTCGAAATTATACCTAAAGAGATAAGGATACTTGGGATTGCGAAGCATCCTCTCCCGCTTGATGTTACAGGAAAAACTCCTGCGGACATAGATGTTAGATTAGATGCCCGCGTATTAGACTTACGTAGTGACAGAAGCCAAGCTATATTTAAAATTCGTCATACAGTATTAGAGGCTACCCACAGCTTCTTTTCAAAAAAAGGGTTTATAGAGGTTAACACGCCTAAGATAATCGCTTCAGCTACTGAGGGAGGAGCAGCTCTCTTTCCAATAGTCTATTTTGAACGTGAAGCATTTCTGGCTCAGAGTCCTCAACTGTACAAAGAAGAGCTGATCATAGACTTCGAAAAAGTGTTTGAGATAGGACCAGCGTACAGGGCTGAAAAGTCGCATACCCGAAGACACATAACAGAATTTACATCAATTGACATGGAGGAAGCTTTTGCAACCGCGGAAGATGTGATGAAGGTTGCTGAGGAGCTCATGTATCATATTTGCAAAACAGTAAGGGAGAAATGCAAAGAGGAATTGCAGATTCTTAAACATAAAGTTGATCTTCCTCAGCTTCCCTTAAAGCGGCTTACCTACAGTGAGGTTATTGATGAGCTTCAAAGCAAAGGTGTGAAAATAGAATGGGGCGAGGATATACCTACCGCTGCCTTCCGAACATTGGGGAAGATTCATCCTTACTTTTACTTTATAACTGATTGGCCGACTAAGCTGAAGCCTTTCTATATAAAGCCTAGAGACGATGATCCAGAGATAAGTGAAGGATTCGACTTAATGTGGAGCTGGATAGAGATAGCTTCTGGTGGTACACGCGTCCATAAAAAAGAGATTCTCATAAAAAGATTGAAGGAGCAAGGACTACATCCCGAGTCCTTTAAGTATCACCTTCAAACCTTCGACTATGGGATGCCTCCGCATGCTGGTTGGGCGATTGGTTTAGAAAGACTAGTAATGATGCTTACTGGAGTTAAAAACATTAGAGAAGTTGTACTCTTTCCACGTGACAGATTCAGGTTAACACCTTAACGTGAAGAAAAAGGTTCTTCATCACAAAATACTCTAATCATCTTTTTCAAGCATTCTTTTGATCTTTCCGTATACGCATTAATTTTTTTCTTAAAGACTTAAGCGTGCCTGAAACTAGTTCTATGTGAACAGCGGCGGGCCTACCGCCTATCCGAGTAATACATGGAATAGAAGCCTTCACAAGAGGTAAAGCCTCATGAGAGCAACGAATCACGGCTCGCTTATTTTTCGGATCATAATCTATTAGTCTCAGATCTGTTCGGCTCGCTCCGTATTCTCCAAAGAGCCTCAGAATGCTGTCCCAAATCGCGTTAAAAACCTCTTTTTTAGATGCTTGATTACTATCAATATTCACTGCGATGTAACGTCGTCTAGCCCTTCTATACAGTCCTTTCCCCTCCTTACTATATAGATTCCTGGGGCAACATAATTTGAGCTAAGTTTCCTTCTATTTCGCTCGATCATCTCTTTGGGAATTTCAGAGATAGCCTTCTTTGCATCACCGATGTCTAATCCGAAAAGATATCCTAAAGAAGCGTAATCTCCAGGTTTCCTCAATAACCTTACATCATTCGCTCCACTAGATAGAAGTATGGGGACGCCATATTTCTTTGCTATAAGAGCTTCCCTTCTCATCCTAGAGAGAAGACGTATTCTCTGAAATCCGTACAGATAAATTAGAGGAGCTAAATCAAATTCAAGTGAGGCGGAAGCCGAAGAGGCAAGTTCAGCTTCAGCCGAATCAAAAAACCGTTTTTTCATATCTAAAGGAGAAAAAGATAGTATGTCGACTCTCCGATCCTTTGCAGCTTGTCTAGCGACGCTCTTAGAGTTGCATTTAACGGAGATTATCTCTACTCTTCTCCGGAGAAGACTCAAGCTTTTAAGGAGATCCGCGGTGTTTACTGGTTCTAAATCGATTCTGCTAGCAAAATCCAGGTCAACCTCATTACAGATTTTGCGAATCTTTTCAATATCGCTCTGAAGATATTTCCGAGGCAATGATACTCCAACAATCTTGTATCCTAACTCAGCTGACTTCTCAATCATCTGTCGGGTCATGTCCAAATCTTGAAGATTTGGACGTAGATGAAGATCCGCAAAGACTTTCAAGGCAGAATCCCTAACTCTTTACATACGCTTCTTATGTAATCAATCTTGGAGTTTTTAAATCGGATTTTCAGATGAATAGGATCCGCACTGCAAAGTCTAAATCTACCCATATATGCAGATTGCTTATCAAGTCGAAGATATAGATTCCCTTTTTCCACTCGTCTTTCTAATTCTAAATTTAGTATCTCCCTTTCATGAGGTGGAAGGTTATGTCCAATTTTCGTTAGGACCTCCTTTATTATGTCGGGCTTCGTTATCTTTGCCTTGTAATAGATTATGGGATTTCCATATTCACCTTTTAAGGTTCTTTTACGAAGCGGCACTTCATCAGTTCTATTAGAAGGCAGAAGAATCTGGAAAGCTCTCTCGACCTTCTGGGGATCCTCGGTTGCATGTGCGAATAAACCAATCTCGATGGAAGCTATTTTTCTTTTCACCTTTATTCCACACATGTTTGATTTATATGTCTGTCACAGATAATTCTTCACCTTGCAATTTTAAAGATAACTCACCGAAATACTGAAGATTATCCGTAAGGCTAATATTTATCGATTTTAACGAGAAAAGACGCTGAAAGAGATGAAGACAAATGCTGCCCAAAGCGTTCTTTGTGACTGGAGGGAAGGCGATCGGGAGAGTTTCAAAGCTAAACGCCTTCGATCTTGCATTGAAAAATGCAGGGATAGCAAATTGCAACCTCGTTAAGGTAAGCTCGATCATTCCTCCAAACTGTAAAGAAGTTGCTCCTAGAGAGATCCCTATCGGAAATATAACATATGCAGTTATCTCTAAAGCAGAAGGAAGAGAAGGGAGAATAAGCGCTGGGATCGCATGGGGCTTTGCAAAGGATAAAAACTTCGGCATCGTAGCTGAGGCCAACGGAAGTATGGATGGCCCTACCACAAGAAAGCTGCTGGATGAGAGAATTCAGGAAATGGCAAATATTAGAGGAATAAGTCTTCGCGATGTAAATTATAGAATAGAAACGTTGGATGTGCCAGCGGACCATTATGGATGCGTCGTCGTCGCATTAATATACCTTTTTTAGTTTTAAGATAGAAGCCCTCGAACTTTTCTCCCCGCGCTTGTTAATCCTCTAAAAACTCTTCCTCTGCCCTTTCCTAAACGTAGCTCAGGCAGCAGTGTTCTGTCGACGAGTATGACTTCGTACCATTTCGACCGGCCATCCTCCCAGACCCAGTAGGAATTTAAAACTTCTAGATTCGGATATCTTCTAGCAGCTCTTTCCTCTGCGATCAGTCTAAGACTCTTCGCTGGCTTATATTTATTCACACCCATTCTTTTCTGTCTTCGACCTGCTCTTGGACGAGGCTTTCTCAATCCGCCTCTTCTAACCCTTACGCGGACAACGACGTATCCCGGCTTATCTTTGTATCCGAGCCTTCTGGCTCTATCTATTCTTGTCGGCTTTTCTATCCTTATAATCGCTGGCTGTCTACGCCATTCGATTGCTCTTTGCTGCATTAACTCTTTAACGTAGGAAGATTCTAGCTTTCTCCAAGCCTCAGCCATATATTTATATGCCATCGTTTCGCTCGCTCCGATATTGCAATTCTATGAATGTGTCAAATTTATACCTTCCGCCTTTAATTAAGAAAAGGATCACGCGCCGCTGCAGATGAATTATCTCATCCAATAGAAAGCATTATCTAATATTTTCAGAAATACTTAGCTTCGGAGCGTATTGAGGAATATGAATAGAAAGATTCATGTTACTGTTTGGAACGAGTTTCTTCATGAAAAGAAAAACCCGGAAATAGCTGAGATTTATCCCCGTGGAATACATGGAGCGATAGCAGAGTATCTCAACGAGAAACCCGATATCGAAGCGCGAACTGCAACTTTTGAGGAGCCTCAGCATGGATTGACTGATGAGACGCTTAATAACACGGATGTTCTCATATGGTGGGGCCACATGGCACATGACAAGGTAAGAGATGACGTAGTAGAAAGAGTATATCAAAGAATAACGTGTGATGGGATGGGGCTTATAGTGTTACATTCAGCGCATTACTCCAAAATCTTTAAGCGTCTTATGGGGACAAGTTGCAGCCTTAGATGGAGAGAAGATGGAAAAAAAGAACGTGTATGGGTGGTTTCTCCAGGGCATCCAATAGCTAAGGGGATCGGCGACTACTTTGAGATAGAGCAGACTGAGATGTACGGTGAGTTCTTCGATATTCCAAAGCCAGACGAACTTGTGTTCATAAGCTGGTTTAAAGGTGGAGAAGTCTTCCGAAGTGGATGTTGCTTTTATCGAGGATGTGGAAAAATCTTCTATTTCCGACCTGGCCATGAGACTTTCCCGATATACCATAACAAGACTGTTCTTAAAGTAATCGAGAATGCTGTTAGATGGGCAGCGCCGACTGAGAGGCCTAGACCCTTAACCGTCTCGAAGGCTATGCATGTAGAGCCGCTTGAAGATATTGAATGAGCCTCTCTTCCTCTTTTTTATTTAAGAGCGAAAGGATGGATCCTCCGGCAAGTTTAGAAGAAAGCTCAGGTATAGAATATCTAGATAGTACTTAAACTCCCCTTAAAACGAGATGAAACATAAGAATTATGTCACTTACTTTTTAGCTTCTCTGAGAGATAAGCGATTCTTTTGCAGTATGCACATGTACCGTTAGTAGATGGAAAACCACAGATCTTGCATGGTATAACCTTAGGTTGCTCAACGATTTTTTCAAGTATCGATGAGAGTTTCAGAAAGCTCTTAAGTGCTTGATGCCTAAAGCTCGGATTGTTCTGCGATAATACTTCAAGCATTTTTAATCTTTCCTTCGTTTTGGTTCCACGTGAGTAAGGACAATTCATCTCCCTAAACGGAATCTCAGCATATAGACAATATAGAAGACTTTCACGCTCAGGAGTGCTGATCAAAGGCTTTATTTTTCTCGTCATTCCTGGAATGAGAGGAGGCAGGACGGGTTTAAGTCGAATCAGCTGTAACCATTGTCCCGAAAAGAAGTTGTTAAACATGAAACCGAGAATGTCATCCATATTATGGCCCGTTGCTAAAACTTCAACTCCAGCATTGCGAGCAAGCTCTTCAAATACATGTCTTTTAATCGTTCCACATACAGAGCATATCTTCCTTCCAAAAATTGTTTTTTTAAAATCGTCTAGGCTTATTCCTTCCTCTTTTTCGAGATTGAAAACGTAAAGCTTGATGCCTACTAAATTTGTGATCTCCTCCGCTTTCTTCTGGATATGGTCTGAGTATTTTGGAATGCCAAGATTTACGTGCAGTCCGAAAAATTCCTGATCTGGAAATGCTTTATGTAGTCCGTGGAGAAGAGCAGCACTATCTTTGCCGCCGGACACGGCGACGCCTACAGCTTCATCTTCTCTGAACATCTTATATTTCTTAACGGTCCTCGCAATTCTATTTACGTAATATTCTAGAAAGCATTCTGGGCAGAGAGACAATCCGGCGTATGGAAGGCTTATTTCAGCGTCCGCAGAACGGCACTTCTTACATTTAATGGGCATAGATGTTTGAGTCTCCATTCTTCTTGAAGAGGATGAGATGAAAATATCGAGTCTTTTGGCTCTAAAATATTTTGGGTGATTTTACATCTAACCTTTATACTGTTACGGAATTATCCTAAAGTAGACCCGCTTGTTATTTCTTCCTTTATTCACAGCCTTAATGAACTCTATTTGACCTACTTCCCTTAGATTTTTCACATGTGTGCCGCCATCAGCCTGTCTATCAACTCCAACTATTTCAACTATGCGGAGTTTAGGTATGTTGGGCGGAAAGGCTTCAGCCATCTTAATCACTCCAGGTATCTTCAGAGCTTCTTCTCTGGGAAGCCAGTAGGTCTTCACGGGAATATCTTTCTTAAACAACTCATTGGCTTTATCCACGTATTTTTTGATGAGGTCTCTATCGAGATTTTCTAAGCTAAAATCGAAACGTATCTTCTCTATACTTAATTCGTTGCCTGTAACTAACGCGCCGGTCTCGTTACAGAGAAGAGATGCGAAGACATGCGCTGCGGTGTGGCTTCTCATAAGCCTGTATCTTCTCTCCCAGTCTAGTATACAGTGGACCTTATCACCTTCCCTTAAACCTTCACGGTCAACCTCATGGGAGATCTCGCCAGAAAATTTACCCACATAAACAACGTTGAAGACTTCATTTCCCCTTAGGATTCTTCCAGTATCCCACGGTTGTCCGCCTCCTTTTGGATAGAAGATTGTTTGATCTAGAACTACGTATTTGCCATTTGATACTGAAACAACAGTGGCATCGCATTCTTTGAGGTAACTATCCTCTAAATAGAGAGCCTTAGCCAAGATTTTCCACCCCAGAATAGTTAAAGCGATAGAGAATAAAAGTTTACTCTGCTAAAACCCAAAGATTAGAGTTAGATCTGCCACCTTCATAATATATCTCGCTGATTAAGAAGAAGAGAACGTGGAAGAGACTATATCAGACTAGAAATCTTTTGCATAGTAGATACTGAAACTAAAAATTAGAATCAGATAGGAAGAGAATCTCCTGAAGTGAGCGCTTTTTATTGAGATTTATATGCTTAGAAAAACTTTTGTTCCTCATAAATTTTCGAGTAATGAGTCCAATAGATGTTCCTCAATGAATCTTCGGTCTACTTTTTCTCCGGTTGACAAGCTTAGTCCGTTGCAGCACGGAATGACTCTTAAGATGCCTTCATCCCCTTCGATTAGCAATTCAAATGGATATAATCTACAGACGTTTGGGCGTGCCTCGTAGATTTCACATGTGTAGATTTCCGCGGCCTCGTCATACTTTAAGAAGATGCATGAACCATCATCCTTCTGCTTTAAAACACCAACTACGTCTCTTTGCTGACTAAAACGACGTTCAGCAGGCTCAATAAATTTAGAAGGATTTAAACCTGCATCTACCATTCTTTTTAGGTCTATCCTCTTAATGATAGGGCCTCCTAGCATACAACAGAAAACACCGCATCTTTTACATCTAAACCTAAAATCTCCTCTTAAAATTGTTACATCTAAAATCCGCTTTCTTTCACGATCAAAAAGGATCCTTGCAATTTCTAGATCAAACAAAATTGTGCCTCTAGAACTTAAATTCCAAAAATCGGGAGAGATTTCCTATGAAATTTTTAGAATGCTATCTCTCCATCCCTAACTACCTTCGTAACGATCAGCCTTTTCTTGCAGATGCGGCTTTCCCCTTCAACATCCACAAGTGGAAATCTCCCCTCTACCAACTTCATAACGGTAACGTCCCCGCAAGCTCCAACCTTTAACGTGCCAATCTCATCCTTCTTTCCGAGAACCTCCGCAGGTTTACTTGTGCTAGCTCTTATTACCTCCTCAAGTGATAAGCCTAAATGGAGAAATTTGGACATCGTTGTCGGCATGTCATAAGCTGGGCCGTTGAAGCTACGAGCATGTAGATCTGTGCTTATTGTGTCAGGCCTTATCCCCTGCTCGATGCCTTTCTCAGCGACTGGCCATCTGAAGCTCCCTGCGCCATGACCGACATCCATTATCACACCGCGTTTAACAGCATCAAAGAACTCTGGTTGCACATTTCCATCTTCATCAAGCAGTCCATCATGTTGCTTCATTCGATGACCGTGATACAGATGAGTTATGACGTCTCCCTTCTTCATATACTTAAGCGTCTCAGGCTGATGATGATTCTCAGCCATTAATATGCATCCAGCGCGATCCGCAGCCTTTCTTGCCAACTTAACGCCCTTAACACTGTGATGAGCCCACTTAATACCCAAAATGACATCGCGGTTCCTCTTAATCATGTCAATTGTGCCCTCAATATTTATAAACAACTCGTCATGACCAGTGATGAGGCTTGGCCATTTCTGATTCGCCCTTGAAAACTCAACCATTCCTAAAGACTCAATATTCAGTAGAGCGAATATTCTTGTTCTAGCTCTTTCAATGACGTATTTTCTGAAGCCTATGAAGTTTAGCTCTCCCGTCGATCCAGCATCCAATACCGTGGTTGTTCCCTTTGCCAAACAGATCAATTCTGGATCTATTCCGAGATGAGCGATTCCATAGCAGCAGTGAACATGAATATCGACTAGTCCAGGAGACACGATCATTCCCGATGCATCTATAACATATCTGGAGTTACTTGCATTAATGCCCTTACGAACATCAACTATTCTCCCTTCTGATATAGCCACGTCCATAGGCTCATGGATCTCTTGAGAAGGATCGATTACTGTTCCATTTTTAATAACTACATCATATAACTGACTGGTTTTTCCACTCATGTGGCGCCTCACCAAAAATCTATCCTAACATTTTTTCCTCGCATTGCTCAAAATCTCTTTTATGCGCTTGACGATGATCTTTTCTTCTCCGTCTTGAAGGCATTGTGGATTGAGAACGATATGATTATTTGATTGTGGAGCATAGATGGCGGGGTTCCCATCTCTTAAAAGATCATTTATTTCCTTTGCAGTTATGCCAAGTCTCTCTTCGTCAAATGTTACACGCGCTCTCGGCCATCCCTGAGCTGAATATTCATGCTTTTTTGGATCTGGCACTATTTTTTCCACCTTCACATGCTCGGAAGAGAGCTCCTTAATGAAGTATTCCACAATTTCCTCCCATCTACGCCTTCTCGCTTCTACCGCCTCGGGAGTATAATGCTGTAAGGCTACAACGAGTCCAACTATCTGTTCCTTACTTACCTTCATGGGTCTCCCCATATATTGATGTGGACATCCATGCGCGGCTATTGCTTTTATCAGATCCGCTCTACCTATTATGAAGCCTGTGTCATTCGGGCCGCGTATATCCTTCCCTCCACTGAAAGCAACTAGATCCGCCCCTGTCGCCACGATATCGCGGAGATTCTCTATTGGAGGTAGCTCGGCGGCGGCGTCTACAATAACAGGGATCCTATGTTTCTTCCCGATCTTCACAACTTCTTTGAGAGCTTCCATATCGCAGTAGCGTTTAGAGGTGA
>CAZEGS010000057.1:0-9619 GCA_964512445.1 uncultured Candidatus Bathyarchaeia archaeon | reverse complement strand
TTGGAGTTCTCCAGATTATGAGTCTGGCGCCCAAACCAGGCTAGGCTACCCCGGCAATGTTGTGAAAGGCCGTCATAAGCAAATTATTAGGAGAATTATAAATGTTTGGTGGAGATCCTTAACTTTCATGGAGGATCCTTTATTTTTCTGAGTATCTTAACATCCGTCTTTGTGCCTATGTAGGCCTTCTGAGCCATATCTATGAATAGTCCTGTCTCGACGACTCCTGGGATTCTTTTAAGTTTTTCTTCAAGGCTGAGAGGATCTGTTATTGCTCCGAAATTCACATCTAATATGAAGTTTCCGTTATCTGTCACGTATGGTCCTGACCCGTCTCTTCTCTCTCTTAGCTTGGGTTCTCCTCCAATCTCTCTTAAATTATCTATGACGAGTGGCAATGCGAACGGCAATACTTCAACTGGGAGAGGCTGGTCTCTTCCAAGCGACCGGGTCAGTTTGGTTTCGTCAGTAACGACTATGAAAACCTCTGAGGCGGCGGCAACGATCTTTTCTTTTGTTAGGGCTCCGCCTCTTCCTTTTATCAGGTTTAGATTCTCATCTATCTGATCTGCCCCGTCGATATCTATATCGAGCTTAGGATGTTCATTAAGTGTTGTTAGGGGAATGCCGCATTCAACCGCTAAAAGAAAGGTCTTGTATGAGGTTGGAACTCCAAGAATTCCCCTTAACTCTCCACTCTTTATTCTTCGACCTATCTCTTGAATTGCGTATGCAACTGTAGATCCGCTTCCAAGCCCAATTACAAAATCGTCTTTAACCTGCTTCACTGCCTCTAAAGCAGCTCTCTTTTTGGCGTATTCCCTCCAGCTCATCTACTCCTCAACTTCCATTCTTCCCAGCTTTTTAAGAACTTTTTCAACTTCAGCTACGATCTGCTCAACTCTTCTTTCAGCATTCGACTTTTCCGGCTTTGGTGAGGGCTTAGCTTGAACCTTTCTCTTTTTCGGCTTCGCTGCCTCAACAGTCTTTTTAGCCGGCTGCTCCTCTGGAGGCTTCTCCTCTTCAACTTCTCCTTTCTCCAGTTCTTCTTCTGCAGGAGGCAGTCCGGAGATAATTCTTAACTGCTCGATTCTTCTGCTTAGTTCATCAAATCGCTCCGAGAATATCTTGATGAACTCCTCCTGCATCCTTTCGAGCTCGCTTAATGCAACTATCGATTCGCCTCTTGCAATCTCCTCTTTTATTCTCGCCAGCTCCACTCTATATTTCTCAGCGAGCTTATCTCTCTCCTCCTCCGTGATTCTACCTTCCGCATGAGCCTCATAAAGCCTACGAATCGCATAGCTGAGAATCTCACGTTCCAGATCTAGAACTCTCAGCCTTTCCTGAGCCTCCTTGTATAGGTCAGGCGAGACTGTTCTCCTAGCGATGAAGGGCATACCGGCCATCTTGGGGCTTAAGAGAGCCTCACTCTTCTGATCCGACGATCTTTTCTTTTCACGCTCGATGAGTAGCAATGTTGCTAAACCGATTGAGACAACCGCAAGTATGCTGGTTATCCAAGGCCAGATTGCAGAATCCACAAACGCTCCCTCATACAAACAAGGAGTAAACATGCTTCCAAAATATAGCTTTCTATTATTTTTTTACCGTCGTCCCATCTGTACATGAAGGAGACGCATAATTCAGATGCGGCTTTAATATCCATAAATCTTGTGGCCATGCTTCCCAACAAGAGGGACAAATGCAACTCCTCCCAAATCCTCCTCCAAAAAATCATCATTAACCCTACGCACTCGCAAAAGAGTCTGATAGAATCCGACAGCGCCGACTGGAAGGACGATTAGACCTCCAACCTTCAGCTGCTTCTTTAAGGGAGGAGGAACATAAGGAGCAGCCGCGGTAACCAGTATTCTGTCATAGGGCGCTTCATCCGGAAAACCAAGCGATCCATCACCGCAAATCACGGTAACCCGACCCTCGTAACCAGCCCGCCTAATATTTCTTTTAGCCATCTCAGCCAGCTCAGGAATAATCTCCATCGTATAGACATGCCCCCACTCCTCCCTAGGCCTATCGCTTGGCGCAACTATCTCAGCAACCGTTGAGGCGTGCCATCCGCATCCAGTCCCCACTTCGAGAACCTTATGTCCCACCCTCAGCTCAAGAGCCTCATTCATTATTGCTACCATGTCTCGCCCGGTTGACCGTTGAGGTCAACCGAGTGGCGCAGAGACCGTCTGTCCCTTACCTATCGGCAGAGGAGCATCTATAGCGGCATATGATCTTCTATCTTCAGGTAGAAAAAGACCTCTAGGAACCTTCCTAAATGCCCTAATCACGCTTTGAGTCTTCAGGATGCCGGCTCTTATAAGATCATTGACCGTATTATCCCATTGCTTATTCAAATATAATCCTCCGATCAATATCTTTGATCATCAGAAATCTCTGTTTTCTGGCTTAATACTCTTTCTCAATCATTACTGTGAGGATTAGCTTCAGCTGATAAATCTTAAGAATCGATAACGCTAACTCTAGAAGAGTCTGAGGGTATCAGAAATGAGGAAGCCTAGAAGCGAGAGGATGAGCTGGATATTAAGGGCGTTAATCAAAAGCGGAGGATACACCGATTATGACCTCCAAAGACCTATCGTAGAGATTGTAAATACATGGAGCGAATGGAATCCGGGACATAATCATCTTCGAATGATGGCTGATGCTGTTAAACGAGGTGTCTGGGCAGCTGGGGGATTCCCAATAGAATGTAATACGGTTTCTCTATGTCCGGGACAGAGTCTCCCAAATCGGAACTTACTGGCATTACAGGTAGAATCGATGATCTCCGGTGTGGGAGGAGAGCGTGATCCAGCGCCGTATGCTGAGCCCGCTGACGCGGTAGTCTTTATCTGCAGCTGTGACAAGGATGTGCCTGCCCTCCTCATGGCAGCTGCACGTATAAACATACCTGCAATCTTCGTTCTAGGAGGATCTATGTTTCCGGGAAAGTGGAAAGGAGAAGACGTCGTTTGCTGCACAGACGCTCAGAGATTAGAGAGGGATCTGCGCGCTGGAAAGATAACGGAGGAGGAATGGAGAGAATTTCAGAATTGTGTGATGCCATGCTCGGGAGCATGCGGCCCCATGGGAACGGCGAATACCATGCAGAGCATGGCTGAAGCGTTAGGTATGAGTCTTCCAGGGTCAGCTTCAATTCCCGCGGTTTTGGCTGAGGCCTATCGTAAGGCGGAGGAGAGTGGACGGAAAATCATCGAATTGTTGAAGGAAGATATTAAGCCGAGAGATATCATGACTGAAGAGGCTCTAGAAAACGCCATAAAGGTGCTTATGGGATTAGGAGGCTCAACGAATGCTGTGATTCATCTAATAGCCATTGCAAGGCAGCTCGATATAGATCTGCCGATTGAAAGATTCGATGAGATAAGTAGAGAGACACCATTCATAGTCGATGTTAAGCCGAGTGGACGATACTCCGCGACGGATGTTAATTTGGCTGGAGGCATTCCAGCAGTTATGAAGCAGATGGAGTCTCTCCTAAACCTAGATGTGTTGACCGTGACTGGTAAGACTTTAGGGGAAAACTTGTCGAGGGTTGAGGTTAAAGATCCAGAGATCATTAGGCCGATTGATAATCCTATTCTCCCCGAGGGAGGATTGGCAATCCTTAAAGGAAATCTAGCTCCCAACGGCGCTGTTCTTAAACATTCCGCCTCGATAAATCGGAATCTCCTTCAACATGAAGGGCCAGCGATGGTTTTCAACTCTCCAGCCGAGGCCTACAGAAAGCTGCTTAACGAAGATTTGGAGATAACTGAGGATCATGTGCTGGTTCTGAGATATCAAGGTCCGAAGGGAGCATGCATGCCTGAGACCGGGCCGCTTCCCATACCTACAGTTCTCGCAAAGAAGGGTGTTGAGGATATGTTGAGGATCACTGATGCAAGGATGAGTGGAACAAACTTCGGAACAATAGTTCTCCACGTCTCGCCGGAAGCCTATGTTGGAGGAACCTTGGCAGTTGTTGAAGACGGAGACATAATCAGTCTTGACTTTAAGAATAGACGACTTGAGGTGAAGTTAACCAATAAGGAGATAAAAGAGAGGCTGGAGAGATGGAAGCCTCCGGAGCCCAGCTATAACTATAAACGGGGACCGCATGCCTTGTGGTATAGATTCTGCACACAAGCACATGAAGGCTGCGTCTATCCTTTCATGTAAAGGATGATCTTTATTCATAGCAAGAAACATCCATCGCAATAATGAGAGGCATCAAGTTACCTATGCCGCTCTTTTTGCATTCCTCCATTCTTTATGAGGACTTTGAAATATTCACGAATATTCTAGGATAAAGCCTTAAAATAACTGCGGCTTGCCCCTCTCTGACATAACTGTTCAATTTTATACTTTTTATACTTTCAACCTAGAAACCGTTGGTTCAACCGACCAAAAATTATTAGTTCCTCATTCGGCAGTCAGGTCTAAAAATCATAATAGTTTAAATTAGCCACCTAGATTAATTATGAAAAAGGAAAGGTGCGGCCGTAGTCTAGCCTGGTTAGGACATCGGCCTCCCGTCCCTGAGGAGAGAAAGCCGACGACCCGGGTTCAAATCCCGGCGGCCGCACCAATCGCTGTGGTCACAATCTTCTTGATGAAAGATCCTCCTAGGCTGCAGGAAGAATATAAAGAAAGTTTTGCTATTTATGGGTTGAGGGAGGCAGCGCCTAATTCTGCCAGAGACATGAATGGAGAGGGATAAATCCCCATTAAGATTGAGGCTGCAGCTAGAGATAAGATCGGTAAAAGCATAAGCCTCGGAATTCTTCTTGCATTCTTCGATGTGGAGGTCGCCTTCATCATTGCTACTGTATAGATCATTCTCAAGGCGTAGACGGCTGAGAGCACTAGATTGATAATCATCAGAAAAGACAATATCGGCATATCAGACTCTATTCCAGCGGTTATTATCATCATCTCGCTCCAGAAAACATTTAAGCCGGGAAACGTAGCTAAGGCCAAAGCACCAATCACAAATGCAATGCTTGTCAGAGGCATTCGCTCCTTTATCCCAGCGATCTCCCTCAGACTTCGCGTTCTTGTTGAGAAGAGAAAAGCTCCGGCGCAAAGGAATAGGAGAGCCTTAACGACGGCATGATTCATCATTTGAAGCAGACTTCCAGCTAATGCTCTCTGCGATCCCATAGAGAGGCCTAAAAGGACATATCCAGTGTTGGCGATGGTGCTGTACGCCAATAGACGTTTAAGGTCATCTTGGAAGAGAGCTGAAAGATTTCCAATAAACATTGTTGAAACCGCAAATACCGCCATCACCATCCGCCAAGCGTTTTGAGTGGAGAGAAAGATGCCTAATAGTAGTCGGATAAGTCCGTAGATCCCGATCTTCACAACTACTCCTGAAAGAACCGCGCTTATAGAGCTTGACGCAGCCATATGAGCGTCAGGCAGCCAAGTGTGAAATGGCACCATTCCAGCCTGCAATCCAAACCCAACAATGATCATTAAGAGACTAATGTAAATGAGAGAGTTTGTCTGAGAATCTGCCAGGCTAGCTGCGAGGTGCTGAATGCTCAAGGTTCCAGTTAAGCCGTAAAGGAATGACAGAGCGAACAGCACTATTATGCTTCCTGAACTACTCATTATCAAATATTTGTAGCCTGCTTCTATCTGCTCCCATCTTTCTTTATGAAATGTTACAAGCGCATAGGAACAGAGACACATGACCTCCCAAAATATAAAGAAGGTTAGTAGATCTCCTGAAAAGACAACTCCTACAATCGCCGCTATCATAGCTAGATAGATCGTATAGAAGCCGGTTGAGCCGAATCTACGTATTTCCTTAATAGAGAAGATTGAGGATGATATTCCCACCGTGAAAAGAATCACTGTTATGAAGATGCTGAATCCGTCAATCCTGATTGAAGCTCTTTCCGGACCTGAACTGGCTATGACTTCTACACTCCTCTCTAAAACTTCCCAATAAAGCGTGAGAATTATCAGAAATCCGGAGGCAAGAATTAATGTGATATATGCACCCACCAAAACTTTTTCACGTCTAATCTTTCTTCCAATGAAACCTATGGCTGGAGTGACTAAAACTGATAGTAGTAATGCGTCAAGCAGAGCAGTGAACATTAGACTGGTCTTCCACTATATTCCGACTCTTAGACCTAATGTGCTTATAGAAAGCACAAATAAGCCTAGGCACAAACTAAATAATCTCTCTTTTCTCTTATAAATTCTGTTAGAAAAGAAAGAATCTAGTTAGAATCTCTTCAGTATCATTCTTTGCTTATATCTACGACTTCAGCTTCGCTTAGTCTCTTGATGTCTTTAGGATCTATCTCGAGTAAGGCGTTTACTTCGCCGCCTCCACCATAGACCTTTTCAAAGGTCATGACCTTCGGATCTATGAATGTCCTGATAGATCTCTTATGACCTACCGGAGGTAAGGCTCCTACATCATATCCAGTTAGACTCTTTACAATAGTTGGAGGAGCAAGCTTCAGCTTGCGGGCTCCACAGGCCTTTCTCAATTTTTTATCACTTATCCTCTTATCACCAGTTACAATTCCAAGAACAGGCGTCCCATCCTCATCGATGAAAAGTAGGCTCTTTATTATTCTCTCCCTGCTTATGCCCAACTGTCTCTCCGCATCCTCAACGGTCATCGTATGTTTTTCAAATGTTAAGATTCTAGCCTTAACATTTCTATTAAGAAGATAAGACTCAAGCTCTTCGCGCGACATGCTAGGCTCCTCAGAGAATCCTATAGTTATCCTTATTAATTTTTTAAATCTTTGCCTCCCGTTTTGTTCTGTCTGACAGCCGAGTCAGAGTTGAAAGCATGAAATACACGTTTTCTGGATAATGATGCGGCATGATAAGGAATTATGAGAAGTTGAGACTAATAATTTCTTAAGCGACGGGTTCAGATATTAACCGGCTGCACATCTGGGGATAATAGACTAATCTATAGGGATGTTGGAAGACGGCGGTGACTGTGGCTAAAGGGATGGAACCGCGATAAGAATCGTTTTGGATCCATCCTATGAAGAGTCAATTGCAAGAGAATATTCTGAAGATAATGAGCTTTGGGAGAAGATTGTGTAAAGAGAGAAAAGGCAACACCGCGTGAACATGAGAGAATGATGAAGCTCTTCGCGGAGCTGGCTTTTAAAGAGCTTAGAAAACCTGCTATACGAATTGAAAGGCATATAGCTTAGTGTTTCTCATTGAGAACCGAAGCCTTATAGGCTTGCCAGAAAGGGGGGAGACGTCATCTCCATGTTGCCATTCTACAACTTTAAAACATTCGTTTGCATGAATTGGCTTACAGCTATTCAGGTCGAAGTTAGTGATGGGCTTTCCATCTTCATCTTGAATCTCCACTTTTAATTCGCCAGTGGCGGAGGTATCTACATTAAGCGTAAGTCTACTCCCAGTGAAGATTATAGGCTTGGTTATAAGTTCCCCACCTTTAAAGCCTGCATCGTAGGAGGTGAAGCCATCTAGCCTCTGGACAACCCTGAATATTGCACCTTTATAACGCATTTTTTCAAGATCATACGCGCCATGACTATAATCGTATCCAGCATAGTACATCCATAAGTCATCCCCCTCACGGATCATTCCTACAAGCATGTATATCATGCCACTATCCATCTCGCCCATCCTACCCAACCTGACGTAAGTATCTCTGTTGAGCCTATTCCACTCTATTCCATCCCTACTAGTTGCCAATTGAATATCTAAAAGCCCATCGTTATGTCGCTTACCAAGCGGAGGCTCAGGAAAATGCAGGTATGCGCTAGGAAACATATAATAAACATCTCTAGCGTAGGGATACTTCACCACACATGGATTATAATGATCCACATTTTCCGGATCGAAATCATCATATTTGAAGACTATGGGCAGTTCTGTAGTAGGTACTGGCCAACTCGAAGGATTTTCCGGACTGTATGACTTATCTTCACGAGGCTTATATGGCCAGGGCTTAAGTATATCTTCTATCTCTACTCTCGCTATACATCTCATAGGGTGCCAAGCACGAAGATAAGCAACATATTTTCCAATTCTATCATCCCAGAAGGCTTGGTTCTGCGTATCAGCGTTGAGGGGAAGGGCATAATCCGAGTTAGGTTTCCATCTTAATCCATCCTCAGACCACCATACACGTATGCCATATTCGCCCAAGAAACCCTTCCTGCCATGACCATACGTAACATATTTATATTTTTGCGCTGGCGGCGCTTTGGGGTCAATGAAGACGGTTCCGCATGGAGGAAGAGGCAGAATATTGTTATTCCTAGAGCCGTGGTAATCGACCAATCCGAGATTCGGCTTTTCCCAATGTATGCCGTCCGTGGAAATAGCGTAACAATGAAAAATGTTTCCTTTCTCATCTATTGCGTCATACCACATTTTGTAGAGGGCGCCATCTTTCATAACTGTTCCATAAGCGCCAACTCTGTGGCTTTCCCATGGTTTATCTGCATGAAGAACCGGCCCGGTCTTTAACGGCGGGTTTATTTTCAGCGAAACCCTGTTTGAATATTCTATAAGTAGATCGTCAATAAACAATTGCCGCCAACTATTAACAATTATAGGTTTAGACATCATCGTGTCATCCACAAATAGCTTTGTTGCATAGCCTATGTTTAGATATCTCGTTCTATTTATTCATCTTTCGGTGTTATTGGAGAAAAAATGTATATGGTAGAGTCATGCAACGTTTATTTTCAACCTTCCTAACTTATCTTCAAAGCATAATCGAACACCTTGTATTTATTGAGGAGCTCTCTAATCTTTTTCAAGTTCTCTTCGCTGACTCTTCTTTGCGGTGGAAGCGGCGGGCCGATTGGTTTTCCAACCGCTTCAAATATAGCCTTGCTTATTGTGCCCTCTCCAATTCCTTGGAAACCCATCTCTTCAGCGGAGCTTAAGACTTCCCTCCACGCATGCAGTCTCTTGTATTCCATGTCGAATCTCTCGTATTCCCTTTTTTCTAAAAGATTGAGCAGATATAATTCAGCTTTCGGCGCAATGTTGCCTAGAAGAGATATGTATCCTTTGGCGCCTAGCTGAAATGCTAGGGAAATTAATGTGCTATTATCGATGAAGTTCAATTTGTCTGAAAACTGCTTTAGCATCGTCACAAAGTTCACTGGATCAAAAGATGTCCATTTTACGCCTACAATATTATTGAGCTCAGCAAGCCGCTCCATAAGTTTCGGTCTTATTTCATAATGCATCGCGCACCAAGGAGTGTTGTAAATCATTATTCCAATATCTGCGCTGTCATTAATCATCTTGTAATGCACGTATACTTCTTCATCTACGGGGGCAAGATAGTGAGGAGGATTAACCTGCAAAAAGTCTATGCCGACATCTTCAGCCATTCTGGCTCTCAGAACAGCCTCCTTAGTGCAAACTTCAAATATTCCAGTCATTGTTGGAACTTTCCCGTTTGCAGCGTCTACAAGTGCTTCCATTATCTTCTCATGTTCTTCTCTTGTTAAAAAGTAGCCTTCACCTAATCCACCGGCACCCATCAAAACTGCTTTGCCTTCAACTAAGCCTTGATCAACCAGCCAAGCTACATGCTCCTTAAATCTTT
>CAZEGS010000056.1:0-9876 GCA_964512445.1 uncultured Candidatus Bathyarchaeia archaeon | reverse complement strand
TCCTTAGCCCTTATCTCTCCCGGCTTTATATTCTCCGCCACAACCCTCTCAACTATATCCCTCTCCGTAATTATCCCCACAGGCTTTCCATTCTTATCGTTGACGATGACGCAGCCTATATCATGTTTCCTCATAAGCATCGCTACTTCGTTTAAAGGCGTATCTTCAGTGGCTGTTATAACAGGGCTGCTCATAACGTCCTTAACCAGCATTCGGGACCGAATCTCTAAAGCTGTCATCCGCATCCTCTCTTTGAAGACACTCGAGTCAAGAACTATTAAACCCATTATTTTAATTTTGCGTGTCTTCAACGACTCATACTATTAGAAACTTGAAGTGGGGCGAAAGCCTTTTTTTAGCCCAAAAACTCTTTTTGGAAGATCAAGAGTATACTTTAAGATTCCAGTAAATGTGAAGGTTTATATATCCATCATTAACGTTTCGTTTAGTAGAGTCTCTTCAAAAGAGGGATAGATCACGTCGAGCAGAAGGGATATAGAAGAAGAAATCTTGAAAAAGAAGGTTACTCTCCTCCTAAATTTCAGAGGATATGAGATAGAAGGGGAGACTCAAGAAAAGTACTTCAAAGATCTTAGTATAGTCTCGAAGCGTGATGGAAAAAGACTTCTCCTTCGCGTAATTCAGGAGTCGCAGCTAATTTCTGGAAAGGTTGGAGTTCGACAAGTCAGAAAAATGAAAGAAAAGATCATCAAAGAGATGTATGATGGAGGAATACTGATCGGTACGGGCTTCTCCTACTCAGCGGAGAAGGAAGCCAGATCCAAAGGAATCGAGATTATTGAGAGCTCAAAAATTCCCTCGTTTAATATATTTGAGCATGAATTGGTTCCGAAGCACGAGGTTCTAACTAAGGAAGAAACTGAGGAGCTACTTAAAAAGTATCACATCACCCCATATCAGCTTCCACATATAAAAAGATCCGACCCAGCAATCTTCCTGATAGGCGCTAAGCCCGGAGACATCATTAAGATCACACGAAAAAGCCCTACAGCCGGGATATATGTAACCTACAGATACGTGGTGTAAATTCCCCTACGTATAGGAATTCTGAAGCTTTCTCTCCTTCCCCCTTATAATTGCGATATTGCTTATTCAGTCTCTACGCTTTGAAATTTGTGAAGAGGCCGTCAAACATAAAAGCATCATCCTAATAGTATGGAATTCCATTGGAGGCAACAGTATGCGCATAGTCAAGATAATCCCCATCATGAATCTTCCAACAATAAAAGAGAATGATGACTTGGCGAGATTGATCTGTGAAGCGGCTGAAAGGCAGGGTACCCCTCTGCGTGACGGTGATATTCTAGTCATAACGCATGTCGTAGTCTCACGTGCAGAAGGAGACATAATAAATCTTGATGATGTAGTTCCTTCCGAATTCGCTAAGAATTTAGCGTCACAGTACAATAAGGATCCGGCGCTGATCGAGGTTGTTCTGAGAGAATCGAAGTCTATAGTTAGAATGGGCAATGGACATATAATAGCTGAGACTAAGCATGGATTCATCTGTGCTAATGCTGGTGTTGATAGATCAAATGTTCCTGGAGAACGAAATGTAGTTCCGTTGCCGAAGAATCCGGATGCGTCGGCACGAAGAATTAGGCGGCGAATAAAGGAGATTACTGGTAATGACGTGGCCGTCATAATCTCTGACACTCATGGACGGGCATTGCGCAGAGGCGAGATAAACGTTGCTATTGGAATTGCTGGAATGAAACCGATTCGAGATCGGAGAAACGAAATAGATCTTTTCGGATACAGGTTGAGAGTGAAGCAGACAGCAATAGCAGATGAGCTATGCTCTGCAGCTGAGCTTGTAATCGGACAGTCCAA
The DNA here is from genome assembly GCA_964512445.1 of uncultured Candidatus Bathyarchaeia archaeon. Lineage (GTDB taxonomy): Archaea > Thermoproteota > Bathyarchaeia > Bathyarchaeales > DTEX01 > B63. Next base: position 8,022 of record CAZEGS010000056.1, on the reverse strand, counting down.
TGAGGGAGTGCCCGCAGCTATAATTAGAGGATATCCATATGAAAAAACCGAGGATTCTTCTATTCAGGATCTCATCTGGCCTAAAGAAAAGGCTCTTTTCATTTAAACGCTAGAATCCCTAAACTTTATGATTCTTTCAGCTCTTTTCAGATCTATCAATCTGTTCACGTTAAAGAATGTTAGAAGATCAGAATCAAACTCTCTAAGTACTATTGTTGAGAAGTATCTCACGGAACGAAGCAGAGAGATCATCGACTGCATTCTATACCTGCCTTCCATAACGGCCTCTTTCGCTGCGGAGAGAGCTGAGCTTGTATGGTAGATCGCTTGAAGCGGCTCGATATATCCGTTAGGCCATCTCGGAATAACAGCATCTACCTTGAAGGACGCTTCAAATAAAAGCTCGATTACATCCTTCGAGATGAATGGAGTATCGCAGGGCAGCAGGGCTGAGTAAGTACCATTTGCATGGGCAAAGCCCGTTAACGCTCCTATGAGTGGACATTTTTCTCTCTTAACGTCTACATGGATGATGATTTCTGGCGGTAAAATCTCTTTGTACCTCTTTTTCTGTTCAGCTGAACTTACCACCACGATGACTTCGTCCACTAAATCTTTAATTCTATCAAAGACGTGGAGGACAAGAGGCTTCTCATTAAGTTCTATGAGCCCCTTATCGTATCCTAATCTCTCGGCAGCGCCTCCTGCAAGGATGATGCCTGTTCTTTTTTTCATTTGTTACCCTTCAATTCTTCCTCGCTTTTGAGAGGATATACTCAGCAATTTTATCGGAGATGCTTATCTTTGTTGTGGTCTGTAATCCTCTCCATCCAGGTTGACTGTTAACCTCTAAGAGGAAAGGTCCCTTATCCGTCTGTAAAATATCTATTCCTGCTAATTCGCATCCTAGTATCTCGGCGGCGTTCACAGCCAATTTCTTTATTTCTCTAGGCGGATTATAAGGAACCGGTTTTGCTCCAAGACTTATATTAGTCTTCCAAGACGCAGAAACCCTCTTCATCGATGCTGAGACTTCATTTCCCAACACCAATAGGCGGAGATCAAAGTCTCCATGTGGAATGAACTCTTGAATGTAAATCACTTGATGATTGAAATCGAGGGCTCGAAAGATTCTTTCAGCTATATCGATATCTGAAACTCGCGTAGAGCCTATTCCTCTCGATCCGAAAATGGGTTTTATAACGATGTCTCCGCCTAGATCCTCAAATGCTGAGAGAGCAGCATCAGCGCTTTCAGCTACAACCGTCTTGGGGACTGGAAGGCCATTTTCTTCCAGCAAAGACAACGCGTAGTATTTGTCAACTGAACGTTCAATCGCGGATGGAGGATTCAGTATATACATGCCGAGTCTTTCAAGTCTATGAAGAAGATCCATTCTGAAAATGATCTCTTCTAATGAGCCTCGACCGATCGGCCGAACTATTATTGCCTTCAAAGATGACAAGACATCGGTTTCGCCGATAGAAAATCTCGGTTTAAATCCAACCCTGGCTATCAGATCCCGGAAACGGAAACATATAGGTGTAACTCTTCTTTTTAGAAATGATTCTCTGAGCTGCGTGGAGCACCAAGAATTCTCGTTACGTGTCAAGATTCCAATCTTCATATTCGGTCTTCCATAGCAGATAAGAAAAGGGATTTCATGATTTATGCTTCTTGATTCTTCAACCACTCTGCCGCTCTTCTTAAGCTCGGATTCGAGGACATGTCAACCACAGGGACGATGATCTTCTCTCTCGTCTCGATTACAGGCTGATACTTCTCCATGATTGCATATCCAACCATAGTCCAATAGACCTTTCCCTCTTCAACCAAAGCTTTAGCTGCTGTTTCAGTAGATGATGGAAGAAGAAAGTATAGGAATAAGACTCCTTCAGCCCAGTATAGACCTGAAGGTTTCCCTCCAGAAATAATAGATGCGAATCTCGCTAAATCATCAGGAGAATTGAAACGGCTCTTCTGCATTATAACTATTTCCTTAATAGGCTGATATGTCACGGAGACTTCATCTTCACTCATTATGCTGCACCAACATCACTTAAGATAAAGATAACTCCCAGTAAAATATTGAAAAGGCGGTTTCATATTTAAGCGATTTCAAAAATCCCTTAACTTGTGATCTCAGCCTCTAAATATGTGGGAAAGGCATTTGTGATCTTTACCCTCAGGAATCTACCCATCAAATTTTCTTTGCTTTTAATCACGATGGGCTTATAGGCTATGTTCCTCCCGATCCAGGAGAACCCCTTACCTTTCTCATCCACTAGGATCTCTCCTTCCCAACCTATCCATTCCCTGTTTCTCTCAAGAGAGATCCTTCTCGCAATCTCTGATAATCTTCGGCTACGGTTCTTAATCACCTTAACGTTGAGCTGCCTCATCTTTTCAGCCGGCGTATTAGGTCTTGGGAAGAATCTCGAAATATTGACTATGTCCGGCTTGACTTCTTTAATCAGGCTAATGGTATTCTCAAATGCTTCTGAATCCTCGCCGGGAAAACCGCAAATGATATCTGTGGATAGCGTCAAGTCCGGTATTTCCTTTCTAAACTCTTCTACTATCTTTTTGAACTCTTCAATGGTATATCTTCGGTTCATTTTTCTCAGAACTTCATTGTCTCCGCTTTGAACTGGCAAATGAAGAAAATTAAAGATCTTCTCACTTTTGAAGACCTCTATAAGTTCAGAGAGTATCGCCAACACATGATTGGGATTCATCATTCCTATTCTCATCATAAACTTTCCAGAGATCTGACTGCATTCCTTCAAGAGACGAGCTAGGTTTGTATTGATATCCATCCCGTATGCTCCGCTGTCCTGGGAAGTTAGCCAGACTTCTCTTATCCCTTCAGAGACCGCATCTTCAACCTTTTTTATGATCTCATCTGGAGGATATGAATGGAGCTTGCCTCTGGCAAATCTCACACAGCAATAAGCACAATCCCCCAGACAGCCTTCAGAAATCGAGATTATCTCTATAGTCTTATTAAGTCTAATTTTTGGCAGCTTCATCTTTGGAGGAGGAGCTTCAGAAAAGAAAATTCTGTTTCTCTCCCCACTTATGGCGGATTTTACTGCCTTAACAATTCGGTCAGTACTTCTCGGATCTAACATTGCAGCAAAATTTGGTGCAGCTCTCCGAACAGCTTCAAGATTTATACGGGGTAAACATCCGCATATGATAAGAGGCTTATTGAGCAGAGATAAACGACGTATTCTTTCGATCATCCGATCCTCAGTAGGCTTCTTTACTCCGCATGTATTGATTAGGATCACATCAGCTTTTGTAGCATCATCTGATATTCGATATCCCTCAGCTCTTAATTGACCGAGCATTATTTCAAAATCAAATCTATTGGAGGCGCATCCGTAATTTTCAGCATATACATATACCATTTTCTGGAGTCTCTCTAAGGGGCACGTTTCTGACGATTTTTCACGGATCATAATCGATCGATTTGAAGTCAACTTGATCTAAGAAAGCGTTGAGGCTGCAGTTATATAAACATCACTTTCAAGATTCTTAGATTTTGTGATGAAAAATGAGATAATGAATTTTTGTGAAATCGCAATTTTACATGAATGGGGAAAGATCTCTCTAAATATTTATAGAAAAGCTTAAAAATATTATGAACATTCATGTTTAATACATAATTATGACATATTATATACGTATTTAGATTTCTTTATAGGATGCTTGTTTTGCTGGTGATGAAAAATGAAGCTTATAACAATATATCTTCCCGAGCCGTATTTGGAAGCTCTTGATGAGCTAGTGGAGAAGCGCTACTATCCTCATAGAGCTGAGGCTATTAGAGTGGCTATACGTGATCTGATATCCAGCGAGCTGTGGAGAAGGGAAGAGAATGCCAAAAATAGCCGATAAAGCCTTGCAATTCATGTGGGATGATTCTATTCCGCAGGGAATTCGAGACCCAGGCTATTGTCGAATAATGGTTATAGGCGTTGGCGGAGCAGGGAATAACACAGTAAGTCGACTTATGGAATCGGGCAATATAAGCGCGGAGTGCGTCGCTATCAACACGGATATGCAGCATCTGAAAGCCACACATGCAAAACAGAAGATTCTAATAGGCGAAAAATTAACTCGGGGATTGGGTTCTGGCGGTGATCCTGAGATTGGCAAAGCAGCGATTATGGAATCAGCTAAGCAAGTAGAGAAGATCCTAGAGGGAGTGGATATCGCCTTTATCACTGCTGGTCTAGGCGGCGGAACAGGTACAGGGGCCTCGCCGATTATTGCGAAGATGGCTCGTGAAAAGGGTGCAATAGTTGTAGGCGTTGTCACTATGCCATTCAAGATAGAGAAGGGACGGATCGCCTACGCTGTGAAAGGATTGACAGAGATGCGGAGAGAGTGTGACACAGTAATAGTCATAGATAATAATAAGTTGATGAGAATGGTTCCGCAGCTTCCAATAAATGAGGCATTCAAGGTTGGAGACAGCGTACTCGCCAATATGATAAGCGGGATAACTGAGATCATAGCTGCTCCAAGCCTAATCAACCTGGACTTTGCAGATTTCAGAACGATAATCAAGAAAGGAGGCGTCGCTGTCGCTGGTGTAGGAGAGTCAAGCGCTCCAAACAGAGCGGAGGATGCTGTTCAGAAGGCTCTAAGCATGCCGCTGCTTGATGTGGACTATGCAGGTGCGAAGGGAGCTTTAATCCATGTTGCCGGAGACGAGAAGATGACGATTGATGAGGCGAATAGAGTTGGGGAAATAGTCTCGCAGATGATGAGTGACGATGCCCTAGTTATCTGGGGTGCCAGAGTAAATCCGGAATTGTCTGGAACACTGAAGGTGACTCTAGTGTTGACAGGTGTTCGTTCGCAGTATCTCTTGAGCGGTTATGGTTCAGTAATGCCTGAGATCTATGAGCTTGATTCCGGTGAGAAAACGGAAAAACCGATCAATTTAGATCTGAATCTGTATAAGCTCTAAGATTTTTACGGCTCAATCTTTAGTAGAATCTTATCATAGTCAGCATGTATCCCATTTATTTGTAGGTCTATTCTTTGAAGAGGGTTTCTCCTCACCTATTGAGTAGTTATGATGGGTATGGATTCGGATTAGACGATAAGAGATTAAAAAATGCTGTTAGCACTAAAGACTTCTCTTCGTTTACTCATATGATTAGGTTAAGGCTTAGAAGATTTTACAGAAAAATTATTTCTCGTTAGTGAATATTTTTCATTTAAGTTTTCATCAAGTTATCTAATCTTGCTTCCAGGCTCTATGGGTTTTTCTGGTTCTATAAAGACAACATTGTCACCGTGTTGTGCTGCTAAGATCATAACTTCAGAATTCACTCCAAAGATCTTCTTAGGCTCCAGGTTAGTCACAACTGCTATCTCTCTATTGAGGAGATCTTCAGGCTTATAATACTTCGCAATTCCAGCAACTGCTGTTTTAGGGCTCTCAGCTCCGATATCGATTGTTAATTTCAGTAGGCTCTTTGACCCTGGAATTTTTTCCACGGCTACTATCTTTCCTACACGTAAATCGATTTTTGAGAATTCTTCGAATGAGATCTTCTGCATCCGTAACCTCACCTCTTCAAGCATTCTCTGTAATTTATCTTCTGAGGTAATAATCTTTTCGAAGAGTGGTTTAGCCTCATCTATTTTGTGTCCCGGCTCTATTGGATCAAGAGCGTCGTTCCAAAAGAGCTTCTCAGGAAGGTTCAGGTATTTACGAATCTTTTTGGCTGTGAAGGGTATGAAGGGCTCAAGGAGGATGGATAGAGCTTTAACAATCTGCGCTGCAACGTAGAGGGCTGTGGCCGCGGACTGAGGATTGGACTTGATCGTTTTCCAAGGTCTCTTCTCATTAAGATATCTGTTTCCTTCACGTGCTAATTCGATGACTTTCTTAGTTGCAGATTGTATATGGAAGCTACTTAGATCCTCGTCAACCTTTTTAAAGTGCTCCCTTATGGTGTTCATCATTTCGCTGTCAAGGTCATCAAATTTTTCCGGCTTCGGGATCTCTCCATTATAATAGTTATTGATGAATGTTAATGTTCTATGGATGAAGTTGCCGAGTGTATCGTTAAGGTCCGAGTTAACCTTCTCAAGAAAGATCTTCCAAGTAAAGTTTGTATCGCTTGTCTCGGGTCTATTAGCCATCAAGGTGTATCTCCAATAATCTGCTGGAAACATCTCGAGAGCTTCGTCAATCCAGATTCCTATTTTACGGCTTTTAGAGGATTTTTGTCCTTCAAAATTTAGCCATTCATTCGTGCTTACATTCCAGGGAAGATTATAGCCTTCATGTGTCGCCAAAAGGAGAGCTGGAAAGATTATTGTGTGGAAGGGTATATTATCCTTCCCTATGAAACATAGAACTTTTGAATCTTTGTCAAACCAGTATCTCTTCCATCCATCCGTATCTCCGCGGTTCTTGAAGTATTCAATTGTAGCTGAAACATATCCGAGAACATTCTCAAACCAGACGTAGAGGGTCTTTCCCTCCGCGCCTTCAAAGGGAGCCGGTATTCCCCAATCGCTATCTCTTGTCATCGGTCTTGGTTTAAGCCCCTCCTCAATAAATCTCAGGCTGAAGTTCCGTGCGTTATCTGGAAACTGCTTATTCTTCATTATATACTCTTTTAGCTGTTCACTGAATCTCGGCAAGTCAAAATACCAATGGGTTGTCTCTCGGAAGACGGGTGAAGCGCCGCATATGGAGCAATGAGCATTTATTAGCTTCGTTGGATCCAGGAGTCTTCCGCACTGTTCGCATTGGTCTCCTCGGGCTCCCTTATATCCGCAGTATGGGCATTCTCCCTCAACAAATCTGTCAGGCAGGAAACGCTTACAGTTTGGACAATATGGAAGCTCGCTTACCTGTGTAAAGATGTATCCGTTCTTAGCTACTTTTCGATGGAAATCCATAACGAATTCTTTATGAACGGGGCTCTCAGTCGTCGTATAATTGTCGAAGGAAATTGCCCATTTCTTGAAGAGTTCAACTACTATCTTATGATTTTTATCTGTTAATTCCTTAGGAGATACTCCCTGCCTTACCGCTTCCACTTCAACTGGTGTGCCGTGAACATCTGATCCGCTGACAAATAAGACTTCATATCCTTTTAAGCGATAATATCGGGCCATAACGTCAGCTGAAAGAATGGGTAGAAGATTCCCTAGGTGAAGGACATGTTGAATGTAGGGCCATGCGGAAGTAACAAGGATTCTTCCGAGCTTCATCCGCCTCCAACAACATCAAATAATATACGTCTAATACTTAAGCGCAACGGGTCAATAAATGCTAAGCTCCCTTTAAACTTCTAACTTCCTCCAATATTCTTCTTAATATTTCTTCGTCAGTAAGGATGTCCGGTGGAGGTTCAACAACCTTCTTGAGAGGCAGAGGCACATGATCCATTCGATAAACTGTCCCTTCAGCTTCTATTCCAACAAAAGCTGAGGGGATCACCACGTCCGCAACTAAGGCAGTAAGTGAAATATGCGGATCAATCACTATTGATGGTATATCCATCAAGTTACGTGCAGCCTCCCTTGGAAAATTAGAGATGGGATCAGACGCTATCACAAGTGCAGCGTCAGCGTCTCCTCTTCTAAGCACATCGATGACTGAGGTCTCTCCGGGATTATATCTTGGATATCCTTGGGAAAAGTCTACGGCGTATGGATATCCCGTCTGCCATGTAAAGACTGTGTTAGCCCCCGTGACATTGAAGTGTCCCCTCATCGGAATTATGAGAAACTTAGTGAACTGATTAAGATCCTGTGTTAGCTTTATGGCGGCTTCAACATTACGCAGTTTACCTTTACTCATGGTTAGGCCAAGCCCAAAAAATATGACTCCAAACTTGCAATTAACCATGGCGTCGGCTATCTCTTCAAGGGTCTCAAGCGGCACTCCAGCGACCTCGTCAACTTCGAGCTCCTCGTCGCGAATTAAGGCTCTAAGTGCTTGGAGAACTTCATAGTCTCCGCCGGGCTTAACCT
>CAZEGS010000055.1:0-9987 GCA_964512445.1 uncultured Candidatus Bathyarchaeia archaeon | reverse complement strand
CGGCGAAGATTCTTAAAGTAAACGTGAATGTTCCGTTGCTTCTCGCATTATCAGTAATCTCTGATGTGGACTTATTGATTCCTGGACTGAGACATCGAGGAGCAACCCATTCCCTCTTGATGTGTACTCTCCTCTTCATCCCTGCCTTCATCCTTTATAGAAGGAGAGCTCTACCCTACTTTGCTTCTTTAACTCAACATAGCCTCATAGGTGACTATATGACCGGTAAAGTTCAGCTTCTATGGCCTCTAAACAAAAATTGGTATGGAATGAGGATCCCCCTGATGAGCATAACTGACGTCACTGCAGAATGGATATTCTTCATCGCTTCAGCTGCCATTCTCTTCAAAACGGAGGATATGCACAGTCTACTGCAAAGAAACCATTCTAATACACTCTCATGCATCCCAGCCATCACAATCATTCTACCTTTATTCTTCAGCTTCCCCTTGTCTATTCGTTCTGAACTTATAATCCCACATCTGACTTTCCTTGCATTATTTCTGTTTTCAACATTCACAGGCCTACTAGGCGTCTTGGAAAAGCATCCGCATCCAGCTTCAATTAGACATGCATAAAAGCTAGAAAGCCTTCTTTGCATACCAGACAAGAATTGCTGACTGACTATTCTGTCGGATAAGAGAGGAACCGACGGTCAGTCAGCGCCTAAATATGATTAGGTTAATCATAATTGAGGCTATTGAAATTAATATCCTGGAAGCTTAAAAGAAAGAAGCGGATATCCGCTGATTCTAAAATTCTTAGTCGTCACAGGCTTATACCAATAGATTAGTCATTACCCGATATTACGATGTCAAAGCTAAAGGTTGTGATTCCAGAGATCTCAGGGGATACCGACAGCTTCAGAGTAACCTGAATAACCTCTTTAGGATTGACTCTTTGCCCAGAGTAATCCCAGCTTAACGACATATATTTAGAAGCGTTAGCTGGAACCCAGTTTGTCGTGTTAAGACTCAGAACTACAGCAGTATTTCCTTCGTTCCTTACATACACAGTCACGTTTCTTGAAGATCCTGGCTCAAGCGTCCCCCACATAATAGTGGAAACCTCATCTGTACAGTTGGAATCCCAGTAAACTCCGATATTGATGGCCTTTATGCTCCCCACATTTCCTATAGTAGCAGGATTAACGGTGCTGGATATGAACCCGAAGATCCAAGGAGCGCTGGCTATTATGGCGGAGATTGCTGAAACAACAAATGCGTAAGCGTAAGTCCTGTCCATAGATCTTTCCCATCATGAATGCAATTTAAATTCAACTCTAATCATGCAGGATATAATCATTCAGAATCAAAAAACTGTGTTAAGCTTCTGTCTTATGGCTTCAGAAGAAAAATCCAAGCATATATCATCGTCTCTTCTTCGATGTTGAGATAAATTGTTGCCGTCAAGGCGGACCCTAACGATTTTTTGAGGGTGTCTGAGAGACAGAGTAGATGTAGGGGCATCCACGATCGTTTTTCCTCGTCGAAGCTGCATTTCCATCTTTGAATCTGACGATCCTTTCACCTTTGAAGCGCCAATCATATCTCATATCTTTTTGATGATGCCTCTACACGGCTCATATAATGCGCCTTCAGAATCTTCTGCAAAGGCCTAGTCTATCGGATATAAATTTACCAGCAAATTCTCGCATAAATCCCATCCCCGGCTCCACGAAATAAACCCTTAGACTCTGAAAATCTTTCGCCTCACTTCCTTTTCCTAAAGATTTTCGCTTCTTCCATATTAGCTTCAACCATTTTTTAACTTTAAATCAACTATCCACATCCTGAGCGAAGTCGGAATTTCCGTTTTTCACCAAGAGATGACAATTCGCGTATAGCCTTCCTCATTTCATCGTCAGGGCAATACTTAGGATAATTCGACCTTAAAGCAGGTAAATAATTCAATCTCCTAGCGTCATGCAACACCCCTGTTCCTCTAACTTTAATTTTTACTAATGTTCTTAGAACATTAGTGAACAGATTCGTATCTAAAATTAAGTATGGTCAAAAACGAAGTAACACTATGGGATGAAGATAAAGCAATAATTTGCTACAATCTAGGCAAAGTGGAATGTTTATCTTATTATTTTAACTGTTCTTTCTTTGAGTTTCTTCTCGTCTACTTCAAATCCGAGACCCGGCTTTTCTGGAGCGTGAACAAAACCTTCATTATCTATTCTAATCGCGTCTTTAATTACGTCCGTATCGAAGGTTCCCTGCGGAACGGGCGTTTCGAAGAAATCATTATTCTCCATGGCCAGCATAACCTGTAGATGTGCAAATTGTGTCGCTTGAGTTCCAAAACTGTGAGGCTCCATCTTCATTGCGTGAAGCTCTGCTAGATGCGCCAGCTTCATAGCTGAAGTTATACCTCCTATTCTCTCCAGAATACATCTTAAAATGTCCGTAGCTTGATTTCTTACAAGCTCAGCGTACTTGTATATGTCATCTAGCTGCTCCCCCAGCATAATAGGTATCTTAAGATCTGCGCATAGCTTCGCATTTCCCTCTATGTCAGAGGTCGGCATGGGATCTTCATAAACATAGAATCCTAAGCTCTCAATCTCCTTTCCAACAATCAATGCGGTTTCACGGTCATATGTATTAACGGGGTCGAAGAGAAGGGTTATATCATCCCCGGCGAGCTTCTTTATTTCATGCACAACCTTTAGATCGGTCTTCCAGCTAATCTTTCTCCTCATTTCTGGATCGGTCCAGTTTGTAGATGGAGGATGAAGCTTGAAAGCTCGAAAACCTTCAGAGATGCAGTCCTTGAAATGCTCAAGATTCTCTTTAACTGTTGGGATATGCTTTGAGCTTGCGTAGGCGGGAATCTTATCCCGGCACTGTCCTAAGAGCCTATAAACAGGCTTATCAAGCGTTTTTCCAATTATGTCCCAAAGACAGCACTCCACATAACCAACAATTCTCATCGGGTATCCGTAAAATGGAAACCATTCTCCTCCTCTGCGGATGACAGGTCTAAATCTCCCCAAGATTCTATCTTTGTCGAATGGATCAGCTCCCAAAAGGTAGTTCCTAACAAACTCGACGAATGGATGTGCATCTCTAGGTCTAATCTGATAATAACCATTGACGCCTTCGTCGGTGAAGACAGTAGCCAACGCAAAGGCCTTCAATGGACCTGGAACTCCATGTGGGCAGCTCCTCATTCGATCAATACCTTTGTATTTCTCCTCTGCTTCGCAGATGTTGACTTGCACGTCAGTTATCTTCAATGCTTTTCTCCTCTCAATAGAATATTAGGAGCTTCTGCTCTTCATTTGGATTTAAGATTTTTGCAACATATAAGAAAAAATATCTCTTATATGCGTGGGAAAAATTTAAAAGCGATTCTGGCTGAAGCCTATTCGCTCTCCTCCTGGAAGGCTTTATACCTCTCCTCCATCTGTGGCGTTATGCTGGGCTTGATCTTTTGAAGAGCTTCCGCGAAATCTTCTTTTGTAACAACCTCTTTATCCTTCCTCAACGCATTTAATCCTGCCTCTCTACATAAAGCTTCTAAATCCGCCCCGGAGAACCCCTCCGTTTTTTCACTTAATTCTTCTAGGCTCACATCTTCTAAGGGCATACTCCTTGTATGCACTTTAAGTATCTCAAGCCTTGCTTTCCGGTCTGGTTTTGGAACGTAGACGAGATAATCAAAGCGGCCGGGTCTTAACAGGGCGCTGTCAAGAAGGTGAGGCTTGTTTGTCGCAGCCATAACAACTACATTCTCTAACGCTATCAGCCCATCCATCTCAGTTAATAATTGACTGATCACCCTTTCTGAGACGGCTGAGTCTCCAAAGCCAAGTTCTTTCTTCGGCGCGATTGAGTCAATCTCATCAATGAATATTATTGAAGGTGCCGCGATTCTTGCTTTACGGAAGACCTCTCGGATAGCTCTTTCAGATTCTCCCACCCATTTAGAGAAGATTTCAGGGCCCCTTATTGATATGAAGTTTGCTCCACTCTCCGTGGCTACCGCTTTGGCCAGGAGAGTCTTTCCGCATCCAGGAGGACCATAAAGAAGTATGCCTCGTGGAGGTTTTATTCCTATCTTCTTGAACTTCTCAGGATTCTTTAGGGGCCACTCAATCATCTCCTTTAATCTCTCTTTAACGTCTTCCAAACCTCCAATATCTTCCCAATGAATATTTGGGGCTTCGATGTAGACCTCCCTCATCGCCGTCGGCACAATCTCTTTATAGGCATTCATGAAATCTTCAGATTTAACGAGCATCTTCTTCAAAACTTCAGGTGGAACCCTTTCCCTCTCCAAGTCTATCTGAGGAAGATATCGGCGAAGAGATTTCATCGCCGCTTCCTTACACAAGGCTGCTAGATCAGCTCCTGTATATCCATATGTTATCTCGGCGATTCTCTCCAGGTTTACATCATCATCCAAAGGCATGTTTCTTGTGTGAATCTGCAATATTTCGAGTCTTCCCTTCTTATCCGGAATTCCAATCTCTATTTCTCTGTCAAATCTTCCAGGTCTTCTAAGAGCAGGATCGATAGCGTTCGGTCTATTCGTAGCCGCTATCACCACAAGCTGCCCTCTCGATTCAAGCCCATCCATCAGAGTCAGCAGTTGCGAAACTACACGTTTCTCCACTTCGCCTGTGACTTCTTCCCTCTTGGGCGCGATTGCGTCGATCTCGTCGATGAAGATTATGCTTGGGGAATTTTCCTGTGCCTCCTTAAAGATCTGTCTAAGCCTCTCTTCGGATTCTCCATAAAACTTGCTCATTATTTCCGGACCATTTATCGAGTAGAAGTTAGCTTCCGCCTCGTTTGCTACTGCTTTAGCCAGCAAGGTCTTTCCGCATCCCGGCGGACCGTGAAGTAGAACGCCCTTAGGTGGATCTATCCCGAGTCTTTCAAAGAGTTCAGGATGTCTAAGTGGAAGTTCAACCATCTCCCTTATTCTTTGGATCTCTTCATGTAGTCCTCCTATGTCCTCATATGTTACTCTGGGAACTCCAATCTCGATCTCTCGCGGCTCTTCTGAAACCTCAACCTTCGTGTCGCTTGTGACCTTAACTATCCCTGTAGGTCTCGTTGAGGTTACAGTAAAGTATAATGGGTTTCCGCCGAAGATTGGGAGGGAGATATAATCCCCAGCTGTGTATGGCTTATCAAGAAGGATGGATTTTACATGAATATTAAAGTCTTCATCTAACCCGCTGAGCTTGTATCCGCTTGGAGAGAGAATTATTAGCTTTGCATCTTTTACCTTAGCCTTTCTCACATGTACATAATCGTTTAAAGATACTCCTGCGCTTCTTCTTAGAAGCCCATCGATACTTATTATGTCTTCTTTTTCTTCAGAGCTTAAGGGCCAAGCAATCGCGCATGTGGAGCGTTTACCTATTATCTCTATTATATCTCCTGTTGAAATGTCAAGTTTCACCATTGCCTTTACTGGAATCCTAGCTATCTTTCTTCCCACATCTCTTGGAGATGCTTCGCTGACTAAGAGCCGAACCTCATTCATAATTATGAACGCTTAAAAATCGCCTCTTTATTTTCTTTACGTTTATTAAACTTTTATGAGAGGCTTTGTACTTGATTTCCATTTATGCCATACAATTTCAACTTTGACCTGACTAAAATATCAAGATCCTTCTGTAGAGAAGTCGCTAGAATTGCCCATGATAGTAGAATACACGAGAGAACAGGAGATGCCGCCCGCTACTTGATTAGAAAGTTTAGAATTCAAGAGTTAACGGGGCTCAACCTTTCAGATGCTATAAGTCTTATAGAGGACTTCATTGAGACGCAGATCGAGAATATTAGGTATCGGGATGAATTTTTAAAAGCTGAGAGGAGAGCTCTATTCCTTCCTCACTGCTCTAGGAAGTATATGGATAGCCGATGTAAAGCAATATTTAACCCTGAAATTCCATCCTTTTATTGTTCTCACTGCTCAAGCGACTGTCTCATACATCAAGCTACACTTCTAGGAAAGAAGGGAGGATATGACGTCTACGTTATTCCAGGAGGTTCCTGCATAAAAGAAATCCTCGAGAGGAATAATTATGAAGCTGTCGTTGGAGTTGCATGTGGGATGGAGATTAGACTTGCAGAAAAGGTATTAGAGAAACTTCACTTGCCGGGGCAGGCAGTGCCTTTAATAAAAAATGGATGTGCAAACACAAAGTTTAATCTGGACACTCTAAAAAGAATCTTATATGCATAATTCAGAATTTCTCATCTTCTTTTATGTTTTTCTTTTCTATTTTAAAGCGATGAGAAGCTTGAATTTGCTGTTGCTTCTAGAGAAAGAAGACGTGTTACGGAAGTGTTCATGAAGAAAATGATATTCGTAACTGTGATCATTAAGGTGATGGTTGAGTCTGGCGCAAATATTTTCGGTTAGAAGAACCTTTCTATAACAATAAGGATGGTGCCTATGCTTTTTAAGAAAAATTGGGAAGAGACTAAAGAGATCTTTGAAGAATGGTGGAATGAAGCTTTAGATCGACCGTTAATCCAGATAGTCTACCCGAAGTATGGGGGTCCCCCAGAGATTGATTCTTGGGCTTTTCTTCGATATTACCCTGATGTTGAAAAGGCTTTAGACAGACTTTTTCAGCAGTTTTCAAGAGTATATTTGAAAAGGAAGCCTATCCAAATGTATGGGTAAACCTGGGTCCCGGATCTCTCGCAGCATACTTAGGTGCTAAAATCAAATTTGACCCTAAAGTTAACACCTCATGGTTCATAGGAAACTTCTCATTAAAAGATCTCGAGAATATAGAGTTTGACGCTCATAATGAGTGGTGGATCTATACTTGCCGAGCCTATGAAATAGTAAGAGAAGAGTGTAGAGGCAAAGCAGTAATCTCTTTCACCGATCTTCTAGACGCGGTCACAGTAACCGGGCAGCTAAGAGGAAACTTCCCAACGAATCTTTTGAAAGACATCTTCCTGGAGAAGGAAAGAGTAAAAAGGGTCTTTGAGCGAATCCACAGTCTCCTATTCAAGTATTACGAGGAATCTTGCAGTCTCATTCAAGTTCAAGAAAACGGTTATTCAACTTGGGCTGGGCTTTGGAGCGCAAAGAAACACTTCACGCTTCAATGCGACTTCATCGTCTATCTATCTCCAAGAATGTTCCGAGAACTTGTATATCCATTAATCCTAGAGGAATGTAAAGAATTTGATCGGACAATTTGGCATCTTGACGGCCCCTTAGAACTGAAGCATTTAGACGATTTGCTCAGCATAAGAGAGCTTGACTGTATCCAATGGATTCCAGGAGCAGGTAATCCGGACTCCGGAGAAGAATGCCGGGTTCCCCTGTATAGAAAGATACAGAATAAGGGAAAACTACTCCAGCTGTTCGTCCCGCCAAAAAAGGTTATGAGAATACTTGACAGAATCAACCATGAAAGAGTAGCCATCAGCACAACATGTGCAAATATAACAGAAGCAAGAAATCTGATTAAAGAAATTGAGGAGAGATTCTAAATCTACAGAGTGAGTATACATTAAATAGAGCGTCAAATTTTAAGGAGACGCTGACCGGAGAGATTGTGATGAATAAAAAGATCTAAAGTTCCTCTACGCTTCCATCTTCCCTATATGTTATGTATGGAGAAAACTCTCTGGGGATGTAAGGTCTCTCCTTAATCGCATCCATGTTGAGTTCTATTCCCAATCCAGGTTTTTCTGGGATGATTATGTATCCCTTCTCTACCTTCAGTGGCTCCTTAACCATCCATGTCCCCCTCAGAACCCCGCCCTCTTGTATTAGGAAATTTGGTGTACAAGCATCGATCTGAACGGATGTTGCTAAAGCTACATGAAAATATGGACAGTGAGGCGCTACCTGCACGTAATAGGCTTCAGCCATCGCCGCTATCTTCTTTGTCTCGAGAATTCCGCCGCAATGAATTGGGTCAGGCTGGATTATGTGAGCCGCTCTTTTTTCTAATAATTCTCGGAATCCCCACTTCGTAAATAGTCTCTCCCCGGTTGCTATAGGTATCTTACTTCGTCGACAAAGATCAGCCATCATATCAATATTCTCTGGAAATAAGGGCTCCTCAATCCAGAGAGGCTTATACTTCGCGAGTCGATGAACCAGATTTAGCGCTATCTGAAGACTCGGCCGCCCATGACATTCCAACATTATATCTACATCATAGCCCACCCTCTCACGAACAGCTTCGCATCTCTTCTCAGCCTCCGCAATCGCATCAAGCATATTATCGTTAACTCCATAGGCTGCAAACTTGAATGCAGTATATCCTCTTTTCACTCCTGCCTCAACGTTCTCTGCAAGCTCCTCCGGTGTCCTACCGTCCACGCCTGCATAGCATCTAATCTTATCCCGGCATTTTCCCCCAAGCAAGTTATATATTGGAGTGTTGAAGTATTTTCCCGCAATATCCCAAAGGGCAATCTCGATCGCGCTTATCGCGCTGTTTATCACTGGCCCCCCTCTCCAATAAGTCCCCTTGTACATAGCTTGCCAAAGCTTCTCGATCCGTAAAGGGTCTTTACCAATGAGATATCTTTTAAACTCCATTATGCATGCTGCAACAGTCTTCTCTTTAGTCTCAAGTGTGCCCTCACCTATCCCCGAGATGTCCTTATCTGTGTCGATCTTCACTAACGTGAATGGACGAATAGCTCTTCCACTTTTATGCTCTATAACTTCGCTTCCAGTTATAGTTGAGACATCAGTTATTTTCAATGCTTCCCACTTCAAAGATTATAAAAATTAAATACACTCTTCATCTTTTGAGAATTGGTCTAAGCCTCCTTACATGATTCCTTAGAGTTCCAATCTTCTCAATCGATATCTCAACGATATCTCCTTCCTCAAGAGATAAATCTTCAGGTGGAACTATTCCAGTACCCGTCATGCACACCGAGCCGAAAGGCACGGGGTTATATAAACAGAGATAATATCTTAGCTCCTCAAAGCTCCTCTTCATCTGAGAAGTATTCACGGATCCCTCAAAGATTACTTCGCCGGATCTTAATATTCTACACTTGATTCTGAGCTTAGGCTCAGTCCCTACCTCATCAACCGTTACAACAGCGGGGCCTAAGGCGCAGCATCCCTCATAAATCTTCGCTTGCGGAAGATAGAGAGGATTTTCACCCTCAATATCTCTGGAGGAGACGTCGTTTGCGGCGGTGAATCCTATGATTTCCTGTTTCGTCCCCAGTATAAAGGCTAATTCAGGTTCAGGAGCATTTAGGCGAGAGTCACCTCGAATACATATCTCCTCTCCGGGACCTACACATCGATGAGCTGTTCCTTTAAAGAAGATCTCCGGTCTAGGCGCGTCGTACACAAGACTATAGACGCCCTTTACTCCAGTATCAGATTCTCTAGCTTCTTGGCTTTTCCTATATGTTACGCCACAACCCCACACTTCAGGAGGATCAAAAGGCATCACAAGCCGCATATCATCTTTTCCGTTTTCAAGATCCTCATACGAATAGGTAGGCAGGTCGATTGACGATTCATTTATGATGCCACTCACAAATTCATCAATTGAAACATCCTTTTCGCTGGCTTCTAAGGCTAAATCTAAGAAGGATCTGAGACTTTTCCGTCCCAAATTCGTTATGTCAATAACATCATCTTTCACGCATACGCCGAGGCGTAATTCGCCGCATGCTTCGTAACGGACGATCCTCATTTCACAGCACCGTTAACTAAACCGTTACTTAATTATGCATCTGTCATTTAAGTTTTCACTATATAGTTTCCATAATAAATTGATAACTTTTTTATTAGATATTTAATTAAGAGAGCGTAATAATAAAGATTTTAAGATGATTCTCCGAAATAGATTTTTCTTTAGGTCATAAATATACGATTAAAGAGAGTCCTATCATCCCCAGTGTTATGGCGATGAATGCGAAGATTATCACAGCGATTATCGATACAGCTAATGCTTGCAGCCATCCGCATTCAAAGAAATGTTTAATCAAGGCAAGCCAG